>CAZAHK010000437.1:0-1500 GCA_964484555.1 uncultured Desulfobacula sp. | reverse complement strand
ACGTTATTTAAATTCCTTGAAATTCCCTTTCCCAAGTGCAATAAACCATTATCAAGGTCAGTCCCTCATTTCATCCATAATCTGGAAAGGAGACCTTCGTGGTTCGTCGAAGAAAGCAGAAATATTGCACGTTTGCTTTTAGAAAAAATAGATAGCCGCTCAAAAAAAAAGAAGGAGACAATACCCCTTGGACAACCTCTATCATCGGATTCTGGAACAACCTGAAGGCAAAACCATTGAGTTCAAAAAAGATTTGTCTTCAACCAAATCAATGATGAAAGCTTTGACGGCATTTGCCAATACTGCCGGGGGAAGGTTGATTATCGGTGTCAGTGATGACCGGCAGATTCTGGGAGTCGAAGATCCGTTGTCGCAGGAGGAACGGCTGTGCAGTATGATTGCCGATTCCATTGTACCCCGCCTGGTGCCGAACATTGAAATGATCACCATTGAGGACAAAACCCTTTTGATTGCCGAAGTGTTTCTCTCCGGTTCCAGGCCCCATTTTCTACGTTCCGAAGGTGCGGAAAACGGGGTTTATGTGCGGCTGGGATCAACCAACCGCCAGGCGGACCGCGAGCTGATTGCCGAACTGCGCCGGTCGGTGGAAGGCGTCGCTTTTGATGAGATGCCCATGCCCGAGCTTTCCGTTGATGATCTTGATACCAAAGCCATTGCCCAATGCCTTGGTAAACAATATCCAAAGGGTGGGGCAGACCTGCAGACGCTCAAACTGCTTGTCCCTTACCAAGGCAGACAGGTTCCTTCGAAGGGGGCAGTGATTCTGTTCGGCCGGGAACGGAACCTGTCCTTTTCCGATGTCTGGGTGCAGTGCGGACGGTTTACCGGCAAAGACAAATCAGATATTTTTGATCACATTGAGATTTATGACCATCTGCCCCTGGCCGTAGACAGTATCATGCTGTTTTTAAAAAAACATGCCATGCGCGGGGCGGATTTTTCAGAGATCCGGCGTAAAGATGTCTGGAGTATTCCCCTGGGCATCCTGCGGGAAGCAGTCATCAATGCGCTGGTTCATGCCGACTACTCACAACGGGGTGCGCCCATACGGATTGCTTTTTTTGATGACCGCATTGAAATTGAAAATCCGGGCATCCTTCTGCCGGGCATGACCATCAAAGAGATGAAACAAGGGATATCGAGAATCAGGAACCCGGTCATTGCCCGTTTTTTCCGGGAGATGAATCTGATTGAACAATGGGGAACCGGTGTGCCCCGAATGTTCAAACAGGCTGCAGAGTTGGGGTTGCAGGAACCGCAGATTGCAGAATTGGGAATGAGAGTGAGGTTTGTTGTATATCTGGCAGAACAGGTACATGTTGAGATAAATAGGTTATCCCAGCAAGTAAGCCAACAAGTAACCCAGCAAGTAACCCGGTTATTGGAAAAAATTGAAGGTGAAATGAGTCGATCACAGCTAATGCAGGCCTTACAATTAAAAGATCGGGTGAATTTTACCCGGATGTATCTTGAACCGGC
>CAZAHK010000436.1:0-1520 GCA_964484555.1 uncultured Desulfobacula sp. | reverse complement strand
GGTTCTCTTTCCAGGTTTCATGCCAGGGGCAGCGATAAATCTGCATCCGGGCATGGGGAGCCTTTTCCACAAATTTGAAATGCATCTCGTTTTTCGGCACGGCCCATTCCCCATAGGCAAAATAGTTGTCCATGGTCAGGGTGTGCCCGTATTTCCCGGCCCTCAACGCCATCCGCTTTCCGCGCTGGCGGCCGTATTCCCGGACCCCCTGCCGGACCAGCGGTTCTCCTTTCTCAAGACCGACCTCCTGAATCACCGATTTTGCCAGGGCTGCAAAGAGCAGCGCATGGTCACGGGCCGTCATCATCATTTTCTCTCCCCGGCCCCGTCAGCGCAGGGCCTTTTTTTCCGGCGGGTTCAATTCGTCTCTTGCCTTCTTATCCGATATCAGCAAAAATATCCAATATATTTATGGGGATAAACGCATACAAGGAGCGGCTGCATATGGAAAGAAGAGGATTGGGGCTGCATTTGACGGCAGAAGAAATGCAGAGCCTCCGTCAGGTTGCGCTTGGCAATGAAAAAGCCGATCTGGCCGTCATCAACGCCCGGCTGGTCAATGTGTACACCGGTGAAATCCAGGAAAATTGCGGCGTGGCCATCAAGGGGCGCTGCATCGCCCTTGTGGGGCCGGACCTGTCCGCAGCCCTGGGGGAGGATACAAAAATTATCGATGCCATGGGAAAAACACTGATCCCGGGGCTTATCGACGGGCACACCCACCTGGCCGCCTGGACAACGGTCCATGAATTTCTGGACCAGGCCATGAAGGGGGGTACCACCACCATCATCACCGAAACCATGGAAGTGTTTCCCGTGGCCGGGTGCGAGGGCGTGACGGATTTCCTGGCATCATTAAAGGACCAGCCCGTCAAGATTCTGGCCACGGCCCCGGCCATGGCTTCCATCAGCCGGGCCGCCCTGGGCGTTCCTCCCGGCATCATGCAGGAATTGGCCGAGCGGAAAGACATTGTGGGCCTGGGAGAGTCCTACTGGCAGACGGTCTTTCAGACCCCCGACGCCTTCCAGTCCAATTTTGAAGCCATGCTTGGAAACGGGAAACCCCTGGAAGGCCATTCAGCCGGGGCCAGGGGTAACAAACTGGCCGCCTATGCCGCCATGGGCATTTCTTCCTGCCACGAACCCACCAGCGCGGAAGACGCCCTTGAACGGCTGCGCCTGGGGTTCTATGTCATGGCCAGGGAGGGCAGCATCCGCCGGGACTTAAAAGCCATATCCGGGATCCTGGACCATCATATCAGCCTCCGGCGGCTGATTGTGACCACGGACGGGGTTTCTCCCGCCGACCTCCTGAGCCTCGGCTATCTGGAATATCCGGTCCAAAAGGCCATTGACTACGGATTTGATCCGGTTACGGCCATCCAGGCGGCTACCCTGAATGTGGCCGAACATTTCGGCCTGGACCATGCCATCGGCGGGATTGCCCCGGGGAAAATCGCAGACCTGGTGATCATCCCGGACCCCGGCACCATCCGGGCCGAATATGTGATCAGCAACGG
>CAZAHK010000435.1:0-1522 GCA_964484555.1 uncultured Desulfobacula sp. | reverse complement strand
GCCCGGGTCCTGGTGGCCTGAAATTGGCGGCCTGACTTTTTACATGACCATCAAATATGGAATAATAGAATCAAGGATAAATTGGAGGTCACAAATTGTGATCTTAAAAACATGATCATTCTTGAGGTCACAAATTGGCACCTCAAGTTGGGGTGGCACAAGATATTTACCCATTTATTGAGATAGGCCTAATCAATGCCCCTGACTAAAAATACAAAGAACATCCACTTGACAAAATATCATCCGGTGATAACATGAACGATGGTAAATACGGATCACTTGAAACGCTATTGGATTTGGATGGTGAAATTTTCCCAATGGATAATGGTTTTTGGGTAAAATTCAGTGCAAAAACAATACACCCTGACCAACATGCACCACATGGGATAAAATATTCACTGACATTGCATAGCAGATCCAACATCCGGGTTATTGGCTTTGATAATGCCCATGCTGTGAAAACCAGCCGAATGTTAGGATTCAAATAGTGTAACGGTTATTGGCCATTTTAGAGACAAAATAGTGTAACGGAACTTTTTCTATAATTATTGGGTGGTTATTAACGGCAGGGCACAAATGATATCAAAGAATACCCCGCTAATTTTTTTAAAATTTTACCCCGCATACCCTGCCATCTTTTTGTAAGCTATTGCAGGATATGGCTTTCAGGCTCAACAAGGGGCGTTACACTATTTCGTTAACGATTTAAAGAAAATGCGTTACACTATTTGAATCTTAGCAGCCGAAAAAAAGGATTTGCCGGGCGGAAGATCACATGGGATCACAAGCACAACCTGGATAAAATTGAATCATACACCTTTGAATCTGCCGGTCAGTTGCTTGAAGATTTCTGGGCGGCAGTTGATCAATATATGGAAGGATGAAGTTATATGGCCCGAAAAATGATGAAAATAGGCATCATGTCTAAGGAAAATTACAAGCAAAGGACTATTGCAATTGCGAAGGGTGAATACAGGCCCAAGCAAAACGATCCAAAAATATGGTTTGAATCTATGGAATCCCTGGGACAAGTTTTAAGTGGTCAAAATCAGAGGCTTTTAAGATTGATCAATGACCGGCACCCGGCTTCCCTGGTTGAGCTGGAAGCATTATCCGGACGAAAAAAATCAAACCTTTCACGGACATTAAAAACCCTATCCAGCTATGGCATTGTTGACCTGGTTAAGGAAAAAGGAATGGTCCGGCCTGTTGTCAACGCAACTGATTTCCAGGTTGAATTGAGACTTTAAAACCCTTCCCTGGAATAGAATCCGGATGATCCATAAGTTTGAAACATAAAATGATGATATTGGCAGTTTTTTTCTTGATTGTTACTTCCAACAGGAGTAAAAATATTAATGAATCAAGTAACCCCCATGCCCTGGCGGGCACAACAAAGCATGAAACACTTGAAAAAATAGAGGGAAGGTCATAACTATCTAATTTTTTTATTCTACCAAAATAAAACTATAACCGCAAATGACGGTTGGATCAAAATAATCCCCTATAAGCGTTGATCAAA
>CAZAHK010000434.1:0-1532 GCA_964484555.1 uncultured Desulfobacula sp. | reverse complement strand
TTACAGCCAACTGGATACCCGGAATCTGATTGAATTCGGACAGGCTGCAGAGGGCAGGGATATCCAGGAAACCCAGATGATCCTGAACCACAAGGCAGCTATTGAAATGCTCATTGAGGAGGCCGACCTGATCGGTTTTAATTCTTTTACTTTTTTAAACCTTCATGCCATCCTGTCGGAAAACCTTCTGCCGGATGAAAGGGCATGCGGTCGGCTGCGGCGAAGGCCGGTCAGTATCCATGGTTCGGTTTTCCAGCCCCTGGCTATGCCCCAGGTCCTTGAAGAGTGTTTTTACCTGCTGCTGAAGAAAGCGGATGCCATTCAAGACCCGTTTGAGCAGGCTTTTTTCATCATGGTCCAATTGCCTTATCTACAGCCGTTTGAGGATGTCAACAAACGGGTTTCCCGTCTGGGGGCGAATATCCCGCTGATTCGCAGCAATCTGTGCCCTCTTTGCTTTGTTGATGTGCCACAGCAGGCTTATATCGACGGTACTCTGGCGGTCTATGAATTCAACCAGGTTGATCTGTTGCAGGATGTTTTTATCTGGGCCTATGAGCGGTCCTGCCAGCGATATCTTGCCGTCACCCAGACCATGGCAGAGCCTGACCCCCTTCGCATCCGTTATCGGGAAATATTGATCCGGGTGGTACAGGAAATTGTTCGGGGCTGCCTTACGCCCTCTGTAAAAAATATTGAGCAACAGATCTCTGAACAGATACCTGAAAAGGATAGGGAGGCTGTTATTAAAATTTCACTGGATGCCCTTCAGCACCTTCATGAAGGCAGTGTGGCCCGATATCGCCTGAAACTATCCGAGTTCCAATTATGGAAACAGGCACAGGACCAAATCTCAAGGTGATTCGGTACAGGATGAATAAATAGCACAGTCTTATCATCCATTAATCCATCCATTTCCATCCATAAAATTTGACTTCCCTTTAAAAATAATGGATATTTATGGATGTATTTATGGAGGTATTTATGGATCATCTTGATCATTTTAAAATTTCAGGCCGGCTACTTACATCTATTGCCAAAATTGACGAGTTCAAGGGCAGGTGGGCGGCTTTAGGGAATCTTGCGCCGGAACGGCTGTCTGCTCTGAAACGCATTGCCACAATAGAATCTGTGGGTTCATCAACAAGAATTGAAGGCGTTAAGCTTTCTGATGATGAGGTTGACCGATTGCTTTCAGGGTTTGAAATAAAAACACTCCGTTCAAGGGACGAGCAGGAGGTTGCCGGCTATGCAGCTTTGATGGAATTAATTTTCGACTCATACAAGGATCTGCCTTTAACGGAAAATCATATTCAGCAACTTCATCATATTCTTTTAAAATATTCGGAAAAAGACGACAGACACCGGGGATATTATAAAAAATTCCCCAATCACGTCGAAGCCTTTGACGAGTCCGGCCAAAGCCTTGGGGTTGTCTTTGAAACAGCCACCCCGTTTGAAACGCCGGGTTTGATGAAGGATTTGGTAAACCGGACCCATCATTCCCTGGACACTAAAATTCACCACCCCTT
>CAZAHK010000433.1:520-1538 GCA_964484555.1 uncultured Desulfobacula sp. | reverse complement strand
TGGCTGAATACCTTATTCCCCTGGACCTGGAAGGATATACAAAAGCCCCTCCGGCGGATTTTCTCTTTTTCACCCAGCGGGTTTCCTATGAAGACCCCTGTGAGACATTCAGAAAATCCATGCAGAAAATGAAAAAACCTTCAATGAATTAAAATTTTTCTTGACGGTTGCAGACAGGTCTGGTAGTTATTTGGATGGTCGTCCAACCAATAGCCAGACGGCGTTTTTACCGGACCATTAATATAACAAAGGACCCTGATGCCCCCAAAAGATAAAGACCCCAAAGAACAGATCATCCTCAGTGCCGTGAGAACCCTTCTCGCACAAAAGGGGTATATGGGCACCACCATCAGCCTGGTGGCCCGGGAAGCCGGGGTTTCCAGGGGGCTTTTGCATTATTATTTTAAAAACAAGGATGAAATGCTGGCGCGGGTCATCAAAGAAAACATGGAAATCAGCATTACCATGATCGGAACTGTATTTGAGCAACATAAGACACCCAAAGGCTATGCAAAAGGCATCGTGGACCTCCTGCGGGGTGTCATGGAACAGGACCCTGATTTTCTAAGCCTTTTTTTTGAAGGTTTTGCCGTGGCAAGGCAGAGTGAACTTGTCAACACTGAGCTGGCAACCCTTTACGGCAAATTCAGAAAAGCGCTTGAAACTGGACTTCGAAATGCTTCCGACCGGCAAATCATCTCCCCCGCCCTCCCGGTGGAGACCCTGGCGGCCATCATCACCGGGATCATAGACGGCATGGGACTTCAGCTCTTAACCGAACCGGATCTGTGCCAAAATGAAATCCTGTGGCAGGGAATTGAAACCGCCATGGTTGACCTGTTCTGCAAGGACAGATAAACAAAAAATTTTAATTCTTTATTGGCTGGCCGTCCAGCCAATAACCAATCAAAGGAGACAAAATGGAAAGCCGAACCATCACCTTAAAAAGCAATCTGAAAATCCACACCCTTATCCAGGGAGACAAAACACACCCGCCCCTTATCCTGCTCCACGGATG
>CAZAHK010000433.1:0-389 GCA_964484555.1 uncultured Desulfobacula sp. | reverse complement strand
TCTCGGCGGAATGGCCGGCCTGAGCTTTGCTGTCCGCTACCCCCAACGGATCGACAAATTCATTGTTATGAATACCAGCCCCTATTCAGACTGGTCCCTTCCCCTCCGGGCCTCCATTTTTCTGTTAAAACAGAACCTCCTGACCCGGCTTTTCCTGAACCGGTTTGTATTCAGGGAAGTCCTCAAAAACGGATTTTATAACAAAGAATTGATTACGCCGGACATCGTTGATATCTTCAGGGCTCCCTGGACAGAATCAAAACAAGACCGGAATGCATTTTCAGAAACCCTTGCCATCCCGCCCCAACTCATGGTGGAAGACCGGGAAGCTCTAAGAAAAATCAATCTTCCCACCCTGATTCTCTGGGGCAGAAAAGATGTGTTCTTTC
>CAZAHK010000432.1:0-1542 GCA_964484555.1 uncultured Desulfobacula sp. | reverse complement strand
ACACTCAGGGTATTGCGCAGGGTGTCCTGCATGACCTTTTTGGTTAACCGGCGTTTGAAAACGGCGGCCAGGGTGGTGGCTTCGGCGCCTGCAGCCGAGCATTCAACCAGGCTGGTGACACCCATGAGAAAAAGTCCGGTCATGGAAACGATGATGACCACGGGAATGATCCCGGCCCGGAGCAGGACAAACCTTTCCTTCCAGGTGATCTGTTGCCGTTCTTCCAGGGTCAAAGCCGGTCCGAGGGCCGGGTTCAGTTTGCACCGGATGAGAATATAGAGGACGAAGAGGGCAGCCAGCAGAAGACCCGGGAAAACTCCGGCCATCCATAAGCGGCCCACATTCTGCCGGGCGATCATGCCGTAGAGGACCAGGACCACACTGGGCGGGACCAGGATGCCCAGGGAACTGCCGGCCTGGATCACCCCGCTCACCATGATCTTGTCATATTTGCGCTTCATCATTTCCGGCATGGCAATGGTGGCGCCGATGGCCATGCCGGCCACACTCAACCCGTTCATGGCGGATATGGCCACCATGAGGCCGATGGTTCCCACGGCCAGGCCGCCGTTAATCGGGCCCGTCCAGACGTGGAACATACGGTAGAGGTCGCTGGCGATGCCGGATTCAGAGAACATATACCCCATATAAATAAACAAAGGCAGGGTCAGAAGGGGATACCAGTTCAGCAGGATGAAACTGGCGTTGAAGGGCATTTCCACCCCCCCGTTCCCCCAGAGGAGAAGGGAGAAAAAGGCTGCCACGCCGCCGATGGCCGCAAAAACACGCTGCCCGGTAAGGAGCATGAGGCCCATGGAAGAAAAGATTAAAACAGCGATCAATCCGTGACTCATTTATTTTTCCCCCCTGGCTTTGGATAAATCCTTGAACCATTCCGCAATACACTGCAAGAGCATCAGCAAAATCCCGATGGTCATAATGACCTTGATGGGAACCAGGGGCGGGCCCCAGGGAGTATAGCTCTTCTGTTTGTATTCAATGGCGTATTGAAGGCTGGAGATGGAACCGATCAAAAGGACCACCATGTAAAAAATCAGGATGGGCCCGGTGATAAGATCGGCTATGGCCTTTCTCTGCTTGGACCATCGTCCGTAGAGCAGGTCCATCCGGACATGGCCGTCGATGATCATGGAATACCCGCCGCCCAGCAGGTAATAGGCCGCCATGACAAACTGGGCGACTTCCACGGCCCAGATATGGGGCAGATCAAAAATGGTCCTGGATACGGATTCAAACAGCAGGATTCCGCCCATGGCAAAGACCAGATACATTGAAAACTTTCCCACCACCATGTTCACGGCCTCGACGGATTTCACAAAAATTTCAATTGGCTTAAACATATTACACCTTTAAATTCAATACTTCATATGCTGGATAAAAATGAGCAATTACTTACACAAGCCTCGATATATCCCTGGTAAGTAATTGCTCAATCTAGGGTTATTCAGGATCAGCCTTCCTTGCCCGATTCCGGTTTACTGCGAAAGGCCGACATCATTTATCAATGCTCAACAGCCGCCA
>CAZAHK010000431.1:0-1552 GCA_964484555.1 uncultured Desulfobacula sp. | reverse complement strand
CCAAGGCCAGGCACACCCTCATTTTCAATTTGCCGGATAATCAACCCTTTCCTTCAGTTCTTTTCCGCATTTGAAAAAAGGTAATCGCTTTGCAGGTATCTGAACCTTTTTCCCTGTTTTCGGGTTCCGTCCAATATAGGGCTTGTAATTTTTGACGAAGAAAGAACAGAATCCCCTAATTTCGACCCGCTCCCCTTTGATAAAGGCATCAATCATTTCAGAAAAAAACAGGTCAACGATTTCATAGGCTTCTTGTCTGGGTAAATTGGCTTTTTCTTTAAGCGCCTGGATCAGTTCAAGTTTGTTCATTGTATCTTCCCTTGCTCATAAAATTTGTTCACTCCGGGAATGAAATAAATCTGTTTCAGCAAAATTTTTCAAGGCCTACACCCCCCGCATGGTCGAAACCCTGCTTTTATCGCTTCATCCCGAGAATGAAAAATGATGGTACAATTTTTACAGTTAAAATCCTTGCAGGAAGGCTGATGAAATACATTTGATCTGCGGTTCCCGTGATAAATATTTCCTTCGGTTTTCAGGGTTTGATTATCTGTTTCAGATGATGCTTTCCCACCTCTTCTGAATTCCCATGGTGGAACAGGGTCCGGATGACTCCAAAGGCCAATTCGGCTTTCTCGGGCCTGCCTTTCAAGATCCAGCCAATCCCGGCAGAAAGAATCCTTACAATATTGCTGATAAACCCAGGCAAAACCGGCCTTTATTATTTCCTGGTTTATGCAGGTGTCACCAACATAAATGAGCCCGACCACCCGGCCGTACCGGTCAACATCCTTCTGAATCACCCTCACATCTTTCTTGAAAACAAGTCCTGATGTAAATTCTTTGGCCCGGGCTCCAAAGTTTTGAGACTTTTCCGGAGTATCGATACCATACAGCCTGATTTTATATTCCTGGTTATTCTGAAGAACAGTAACGGTGTCACCATCCGCAATGCCGACTACCCTCCCGGTAATTATGATTTCTGATTGTGCGCTGGATATAAGGCCAGGAATATTTAAGGCAAAGATGAGTAGGATCGTGATGAGTGACACTGTTCGGATATTTTTCAGGGGAGGCTGATCAGGAGGCATTCCATTAATTTTTTGGTTCAGATTAGGATTGTTCAAAATTTCAATCTCCCTTTAGCAGAACCGAAGCGCCGCCTTGGATAACAAAAAGTGATAAAGGATAGGTGATCGTGAAGACTCAGAAATCTTTTTCCTGATTTTATATAATGATAGGACGGTTTCGGTCAATTAAAGTTTCAGGTTTTTATCTTAAGTCCAGAAATTTCAGAGGCTACCCTTTTAATGGCTCTGCCTGATTTATGAAATTGATAGTGTAGGTGAGAACAGTTATTTATTCCTTGATTTTTCCTGAGAATCAATACAACATTCCCAAAACCTTGTTATAAACCGCTCTTTTGAAAACCCAAATGGAAGGAGAGAATAATGCCTTTAATCAAAGGACATCTTATTGCAGAATCCCCCATATATCGAGGCAATGGTTTAAAAACACTTTTTTCCAGAAAGAACAAAGAGGCCCGCACACC
>CAZAHK010000430.1:0-1555 GCA_964484555.1 uncultured Desulfobacula sp. | reverse complement strand
AAGACCCTGGAAGACCATCTCCAGTGGCAGCTCAGGCTTTATGGTTTTTCAGAACCTGAAGAAAAAATAGGCCATATGATCATCGGAAATTTAAACAGAGACGGGTATCTGTGCAGTGACCTGGAAGAAATTGCCCTGGCCTGCAATGCAGATATCACCCTTGCGGAAAAAGTGCTTTCCGCACTCCAGGCCTTTGATCCTCCCGGCGTCTGTGCCAGGGATCTTTGCGAAACCCTGCTGATTCAGATAAAACTGCTGGGCATAGACAATCCCATCATTACCGCCATCATACTTCACCACCTCAAAAACCTTGAAAACAGAAACAGCAAAAAAATAGCTAAGGCCTTAAAAATATCCGTTGAAGATGTCCGGGCCGCCGTAAAAATCATTCAATATCTTGAACCCAAACCCGGCCGGGCTTTTTCAACCGACGAACCATCTTATATCACCCCGGATATCTATATTTACAAATTTGGAGAAGAGTTTAAGATTGTCATGAATGACGACGGCCTGCCCAAATTGAGAATCAACCGGTTCTATAAAAATGCCATCGCAGACGGCCGCAAAATCTCAAAAGATACTAAAAACTATCTTAATGAAAAAATGCAGTCTGCCTCCTGGCTCATAAAAAGTATTCAACAACGACAAAAAACCATATATCTGGTCATGGAAAGCATTTTAAAATTTCAACGGGAATTTTTTGAAAAAGGCATCGCCTATTTGAGGCCATTGATTTTAAAAGATATCGCCGAAGATATTGAAATGCACGAATCCACCATCAGCCGTGTCACCACCAATAAATACGCCTATACTCCCCAGGGCCTTTTTGAGCTCAAATACTTTTTTAATTCTTCCATAGAACGGACAGGCGGAGATTCCATGGCCTCTGCCAGTGTAAAAGATAAAATCAGAATTTTAATCGAAAACGAAGACCCTGAAAATCCTTTAAGCGATGACAAAATAGCGCTGATTCTCCAGGATTCGGATCTCCAGATTGCCCGGAGAACGGTTGCCAAATACAGGAAGGTATTGAACATTCTTCCCTCCAACAAACGCAAACAACTTTAGGGAGGTTTTATGCAAACAACGGTTACATTTAAACAGATAGACCCCTCAAGTTCCTTAAAATCCTATGTCCAGAAAAAACTGGAAAAATTTGATAAAATGCTTGAAAGTCCGGCTGAAGCTTATGTTGTTCTTTCTGTGGAAAAAATCAGACATATTGCAGAAATTACCTTAGTCTGTGATAAAGTAAAAATCCATGCTGCGGAAGAATCTGAGAGCATGTATTCATCCATTGACGCCTTAATGGATAAAATCCGGATTCAGATCAAAAAAAACAAGGAAAAAGTGAAACGACATATGTCCGGCAAAAAGCAGAGTATTAAAAATGAACCCGCCGATGAGATCCCCCTTGGCCCTGAACCTGTAAAGGATATTCCCGATTATCAGATTGTCCTGGAATCAATTGACTATAAACCCATGGATATTGAAGATGCCGTTGTTGAATTAAATTCAGGCAAACAGCCTTTTTTTGTTTTCAACAATGCCAGAA
>CAZAHK010000429.1:0-1564 GCA_964484555.1 uncultured Desulfobacula sp. | reverse complement strand
CCCGCCTGTGTTCCAAATCCTGAATCCGTCTTTCCAGTTCTTCATACGTGGGTTTCTCAACCATATCAACCCCTTTTAATATTCAAATGCCTTTGAAATGCCGGTGAAATTAATTTAAGAAATTTTTCCAAATGCTATAATCCTTATGTCCTATCATACCGCTTTTCAAACAGATTAGCCACATACTATTCTGTCCCGACCTAGTTCTTTAGCAAGGTAGAGCCGCTCATCGGCTTTACGCACAAGATTTTCAACCGTTATTTCCAGACCGGTCTCACCGGTATGGGCAATACCTGCGCTGAAGGCGATGCAGATATGGATTCCGTTGAAATCAAAAACATGGGTATTGATAACCTGTCGAAGCCCTTCGAGCCTCTTTTGGGTTTGCAGGATATCAACATTCATCATCACCACCACAAATTCTTCCCCGCCGTATCGCCCCACAAGGTCATAGGGTCTGAAAGACCTGGATAGAATTGCGGCAAATTCCCTGAGGATAAAATCCCCGGCCGGATGACCATGGGTATCGTTGATTTTTTTGAAATAATCCAGATCAATAATGGAAACTGAAAAATGCCGGGTTTCTCTTTGATATTCATTTACCATGGCGTCCAGCCGTTCAAAAACATAACGCCTGTTGCAGATACAGGTCAAATGGTCATGAATCGAAGTCCTGTAGAGTTCTTCCTGTGCTTTTTTACGTTCGGTGATATCCTGCAAAAAACCTTCATAATAAAGCAGCACGCCGGTTTCATCCCTTACCGCCCTGGCATTCAGGGAAACCCAGATGGGGGTGCCCTCTTTATTCAGGAGTTGTGTCTCAAAGGCAGTGATTTCCCCTTTTGCATCAATAGTCTTCTTAAACTTTTCCCGGTCTTCCGGGATCAGATACTGCTGTTTTCCGATATCGGTAAAATGCAGTAAAAGTTCTTCCTGTGAATTGAATCCGAAAATCCTTAAAAAAGAGGGGTTGACGGAAAGAAAACGCCCTTCCGGCGTAGTCTGGTAAATACCTTCCACGGCATTCTCAAAGAGGAGGCGATGCTTTTCCTCACTGGCCCGCAAGGCTTTCTCGGCCGTTTTTCTGTCGCTGATATCAATAAAACACTCTAAAAGGACGGTATGGCCTTCTATCTCATTTTTCATGACAGTTTTCAGAACCGGTATTCTCTCTCCGCTAAAGGTAATGATCTCCCGCTCAGACCGGTCCAGGTCTAATCCCCGGTCTATGATCGGACAATTGCCTTCATGGGCGGGGCAGATATGGTCCGTACATTTTTTACCGATTAATTGTTCGAGTGAGCAACCAAAAGTACTCAGGGCGTGGGGATTTACATCCAGAATTTTCCGGGTGTCAAAGTCAATGACCACAATACCCAATGGAAGCTTGCTTAAAAAGGATTCCAGTCTTTCATTGCCGGCTTCAAGCTGTTCTTCAATCAATTGATGCAGTTGCAGATCTTTTTCAAGCGCTTCTATTCTTTTCAGCAATAAGCGCTCAGACATCTCGACCTCCATCCAGAACCTCCCGTAATTGTTTTGCCAGATCTTTTATCACCATGGG
>CAZAHK010000428.1:0-1609 GCA_964484555.1 uncultured Desulfobacula sp. | reverse complement strand
CCGACGGTCCGGGATCAGATCCATGCTTTTCGGCGGATTTGCCAAATGCCTGTATCCGGTTCAAAAATTTGATTCAGACCCAGAGCGGCGGTTTGCCGTGATTCTTGAACAGGATAAAACCGTTTTAAAATGGTTTAAACCCGCCAAGAACGATTTCCGGATTCATTACAACTCAAAGGATTCCTACGAGCCTGACTTTGTCGTGGAAACTGAGGATGCCAGATTTCTCTGTGAGCCGAAGCAGAATAATGAAATGACGGATGAAACGGTTATTGCAAAAGCAAAGGCAGCGGCTTTATGGTGTCAATATGCCTCTGCCCATACCGGAAATACGGATAAAAAACCTTGGCTTTATCTTTTGATTCCCCATGACAAGATAGCGGAACAAAAAAATCTGGCCGGGCTGGCGGCAGGTTATACGTATTCGATATAAATTAAGCACTGAGGAATAGCCAAAACCTATGTTTGTGAAAGCATTCAGTCTGCCAAAGGAGAATGGAAATGATCATTGAACGCCCGATGGAATTTCTGGTCAGCCTTTTAAACGAATTGAGAAAATTGTCCCATGAGACGGAATGGGTGGAATTCAAATACGGAAACGATGCACCGGATGAAATCGGAGAATACATTTCGGCTCTGGCAAACACGGCTGCTCTGACCGGAAAAATAACAGCCTACATGATCTGGGGGATCGATAATAATACCCATGACATCATTGGTACGGGATTCTCTCCATCGGGGAAAAAAATAGGCAATGAAGAGCTTGAAAACTGGATCTTGAAACTGCTGTCACCTAAAATCAATTTTCATTTTCATGAAATCCGCATTGATGGCAAACAGGTTGTTCTTCTCGAAATCGGCGCTGCCTTCAGACATCCGGTACAGTTCAAAAACACCGAGTTTATCCGGATCGGATCATATAAAAAAAAGCTGAAAGACTTTCCGGAAAAAGAGCGGGAACTCTGGCGGGTTTTTGATAAAACCCCGTTTGAAAGAGAGGTTGCAGCCGACAGTATCCCTGCGGTAGATGTGCTGAAATACCTGGACTATCCGGCTTATTTTGATCTTCTGAAACAGCCGCTCCCGGAAAACAGGGATGGAATACTTGCAGCTCTTGAATCTGAAGAAATCATTCAAAAAACGGAAAGCGGTAAATGGAATATTACAAACCTGGGTGCTATCCTGTTCGCCAGACAATTATCGGCTTTCAAAAATCTTGGGCGAAAAGCTGTCCGGGTAATTCTATACAAGGGAAACAGCCGGGTGCAAACCCTGAAAGAACAGGTGGGCACAAAAGGCTATGCTTCAGGCTTTGAAGGTCTGATCGGTTTTGTATCCGGTCTTCTGCCAAGCAATGAAATCATCGGACAGGCCTTTCGAACAGAAGTCCCTCTGTTCCCTGAGCTTGCAATCCGCGAACTGGTTGCCAATGCCGTCATTCACCAGGATTTCCATATCACCGGAACCGGACCCACCATTGAAATTTTTGATCAACGCATGGAAATTACCAATCCGGGCCTACCTCTGGTTAAAACTGAACGGTTTCTGGACAGCCCGCCCAAATCCAGAAATGAAGCCATTGCGTCTTTTATGAGAAGGATCGGGGTCT
>CAZAHK010000427.1:0-1619 GCA_964484555.1 uncultured Desulfobacula sp. | reverse complement strand
TGGTCTGGTGCAATATCCCCATCCACCATGCCATCGGCACCTCAGCCGCCATCGGGCTTCCCATTGCCGTGGCCGGGACGGCCGGTTATATTTATAACGGCTTGGGGCTGGCTTCCCTGCCTGCCTATTCCATCGGTTATATCAGCCTTCCCGCCCTTTTGGGAATCGTCTGCACCAGCATCTTGACAGCCCCCCTGGGCGTTCGTCTGGCCCATCGGCTGCCCGTGGATAAACTCAAGCGGGTGTTCGCCCTGTTGCTCTACCTGGTGGGTACAAAAATGCTGGTGGGGCTCATCGGATAAAAAGGGGGTTACCCGGTCATTCAATCACAAGGCATCGGCAATGATCTGCCGGGTGGTATGGACCACCTCATCCAGGCGGGCCAGGTTGTAATCCGACATGTGGATGGGCCTGTGGACCACAACCTCAACGGTTCCGGGAATAAGGTCCAGGGAATCCGAGGGAAGAATGGATCGTGAATTCCGGATGGTCAGCGGCAGGATGGGGATCCTGGTTTCATGGGCGAACCGGAAGGCTCCCTTTTTAAACGGCATCACCCTGCCGTCCCGGCTCCGGGTCCCTTCTGCAAAAAAGAGAACGCAGGCCTTCCCGGAGAGGGTCTTTTTTGCAGCTTCGATGGATTGGAGGGCCGCCTCGTGATTGCCCCGGTCCACGGTGATGCAGCCCAAATGGCGGCAGGCAGCCCCGAAGACCGGTATCTTTCCCAGCTCTTTTTTCATGATCCATTTGATATCCAGCCCGAGATGGCCGTGAAGAATCGGGATATCGGTCAGGCTCTGATGGTTTGACACAATGACATAGGCGGTATTGCGGCTATAGTTTCTGGTTCCCCTGATGACGACTTTCAGGGGAACAACGGCACAGCACAGCCTGGCCCAGATCTCGGCAATGATATTGACGGCATCCTGGCCCAGGATGATCCCGGTCAGGATGGCGATCAACCCGAAGACAAAGGTAAACGCAAATACAAGGGGGAGGGCCAGAAGCCATTTATAGGGTTGGTATGCTATTTTTAAAAGAGGGTTCACTCTTTCTTTTTTTCGTTCCTTTGTATCCCCAGGAGTTGTTCCATATTGGAGAGGATCTCCTTTCCGCTGAACCGGCTCAGTTCAAACGCATACCCGTTCATGGAGGAAATCCCGTTGATCTGTTCCTCCTTATCACCTTTGAAGAGCGTTAACTCAAGCCGGGTTTCATTTTCAAGTATAATTTTGCCAAGGGGTTTGCTTTTTTCAAGCCCGGTTTTATCCGGCGACTCCAGGTATTGCTGACATTGCAGAGCGGACAGGGTGGACAAAAGATTGGCAAGCCCCTCATGATCAATGGGGCCCCCTTCCTCTGAAACCCATGTGAGGGAACCTTTTCCCTTATCCGGCGTCTCTTCTTTTTTTTCTTCCGTTGCCGCTTCCCGGGGAATCAGGGTTTTGGATTTCCCGTCTATTTCAAGCATGATCCGTTTTAGGGAGGCCTCTTTAAATTCCAGGACTTTTTTGTCTCTGAAGTCTTCTATGGTTTTGTCAAAATTCGGTTTTAAATTGCCGTTGGCGTGATAGATGTTTTTGTCGTTTTGAATCATGACAAAGGTATGATTCCGTGTC
>CAZAHK010000426.1:0-1631 GCA_964484555.1 uncultured Desulfobacula sp. | reverse complement strand
CCGAACGCGGAACACGCCTCAAGATCGGGTATATCAGCGACGTACCCCTCATCATCTTCTGAATAGAAAATGTTAATATGATAGTCTCGCATTATTCATCCTCCAGCTTAAGATTATGTTTTTCAACCAGTTTCAGGAACTGGCGAATTTGATATGGTTTGGCTTGCCCTTTGACATCTTGCAGATTCACAAGCTCAGGGATATCAGGCCTTGCAAAAATGTGGTGGCTGCTGTCGGTCCGGGATAGCTTGAAACCAAATGTGATGGCTTCCGGCGGTCCGGGGGTTAGCTTGAAACCGAAACCTTCAATAAGATTGACCATCTCTGTGAATCTGATATTTTTTGAACCATCAATTGTTTTTTAAAGCAAGTTTCGTCGTTTCATGGTTTATCCCATAAAAGTTAAAGTGCTGATCCGAATATCTCCCCGCTCTGAATGATGTCCAACCCGAAATCTGCCGAATAATTTTGCTAAAACCATTTTCTGTTCTTCACCAGCATAAGTTTTGAAAGGAACCGCAATGCCTTAAATTGATAATATCAGGTTTCGGATTGCTTTAGAAATATGGGGTTGTTTCCAAAGAGCTTTTAAGCGAGGTCAAAAAGCCTTGTAAGGATGAAATACCATTATCATATTAATTTTTCTAACGGTCATGCCCTGACCGGGCAAGTGACCGGGCAAGTAAAAAAACTCCGCAAAACAACAGGCTATGGAATCTATATTTCGCCCTGAAAGCGCAGTTGCTGCAATTGTGTTTTGCCATTGGTGTTCTCCCTTTCATTTCCCATATCCCAGGATTGAATCAGATAATCCGGATGCCTTCATTGTCGATATGAGCGGTTCCCTTGGTAATCGACCCGAACAGGTACGCTTCAGAAACCTCAATACCATTTGAATTTAAAAAGCTAATAAGTTTTCTGGCCTTGTTTAACGCCTTATCTTTTGCAGAAGCCATTTATAAATTTCCTTTATCTGCTGTCGAAGCCCTGCATAAGTGAGCCGGAAGGCTGAATCGTTCAACAGGGGGAGAGTGATCACTGTTCTGTTGAGGGTTTCCATTTTATATCTCCCCCCGTTCTCTCTGACTTGCTTCTGAATGGGGCAGGCTCAATGGAATATCGGGAAAGGGTTCCGGCATCACCCGGGCATACCATATCTCATTTCTTTTTCCATGATAACCGCTTGGCACAATAGCTTTAATTTCTTTACCGGTAACCAGTTCCTCTAAAATGACATATCTATCCGATTGTCCGTTATGGATAAAAATTCCCATCCTGGAATTCTGCATACATTCAACAATTTTGATCAATCCGGGATCACTTTTTAAATGTTTCAACAGATCCAGAATGACTGTTCCAAAGGATTCTTTTTTAATCCCTGTGCAATTGCTCAACAAGGACAGAAACCTTGTTCTGTGCATAAATATAAACTGCATGGAGAGGGTCATGCTTGATAGGTTATCCTTTGAAACGACTGTTTTATCAAGGTCTTGTGCATATGCGTTTGCTTCTTTGATTTCTGAAAAATTTAATATTTTTCGATTCTTTGCCTTTTGCAACCCATCTATTACTTTTTTTGATAATGGTTTATTGCACTTGGGAAAGGGAATTTCAAGGAATTTAAATAACGT
>CAZAHK010000425.1:0-1635 GCA_964484555.1 uncultured Desulfobacula sp. | reverse complement strand
GTCCCAGACCCGTGGGTGAGCTGGCCAGCCCGAAATTATGGGCAAAGGCGGCGCCCGTGATCATGCCGAAAACAAAGACCGCGGCATCCCCGTCCCCCTCACCGGCCAGGAAAAGCTGGCGTCCCGGACATCCTCCGGCCAGGGCAAAGGCAAGGCCGGCCAAAGCCATACCGATAAAATTCCAGGCATGAAGATTGTGGGCCACGGGCTGTTTTTCAAAGCCCATGTGAAACTGCCCCAGAATCAGGTTCGTGACCAGGGCCACGACCACCAGGGCCAGGACACCGGAGACCAGGTGGACCTGCTTGAACAGGATCAGATCCCGGAAGGCCCCCATGGTGCAGAACCGGCTTCTCTGGGCAATGAAACCGATGAGGAGTCCTGCTCCAAGCGTGATGAACAGAGGGGCATGTCCTGCGCCGGGCCCCTTGACGCTGTAAAAAAGAACCCCGGACTTGGGTTCCTGGGCCACCTGGGGATAAACGAGCATCAGGATCAGAAATCCGGCCATGACCAGGGGCATGAGCAGACCGGCCGTAAAATGCGTTTTCTGGGTCCGGCCCAGGTTATACCCGTTTTTCAGGAACAGGGTTCCGATCCAGATCCCGGAGATGAGCCCCGCCAGCCCCAGAATGGCATTCCAGTCCCCGCCGCTGAGCCGAAGCAGGGCCCGCCACGGGCATCCCAGAAAGACCAGGGCGCCGATCATGGCAAAGACCCCGAGAATGAACCGGACAAAAGGCGCGGAACCGGTCCTGGCCCGGTAGTCCTTGAACAGCAGAGCCGCGGCCAGGGACCCCAGGACAAACCCGATGATCTCCGGCCTTAAATACTGCACCACCTCGGCCCGGTGAAACCCGATGGCCCCGGTGATATCCCGTTCAAAACAGGCCACGCAGATTCCCATATTGCCGGGATTGCCCAGCTTCTGAAGCAGGGGTGCCAGGATGCCGATAATGGCGCCCACAACAATGATTCCAGTCCGGGTGCCGAAAAAATTTTTGGTCATGAATGCTACCTCCTTTAATTATCCGTTTAAACCCTATGGGTAAATTCTGTCTACCTATATTTGATGGACTCATGGATAGTCAAATCGATAGTTTGGATATGATTTCAAAAGCCAATAGAGATAATCAATACATCTCGGTTTCAGCCCTTGGCCGGGCAGCAGGGAATATCCTGCAAAGGGCCTACGGGTATGCTGCCGGATGCAGCTTTGTCGGGATTGAAAGCCTCGCTTTTGATGATGAGTTCGTGGTCCGTTAAAATAATGGTGAGGGCCTCGGTCCTCCATTGATTTTCCGTTTCCGTCTTTACCCCCTCGGATCCTGTTTCCGCGTTTACAAGGGCTTGAATCCGTTCTCTGTATTCCGGGCTGAGGCCCAGGTCCGGAAGCTTATCCTTGTGGGTTCCCCAGGCGATTTCCCTGAATCCTTTTTCAAAACGGGATTCTGCCAGGGCTGATCCGGTCAGTACAAGAACGCAGAGCATTCCGACACAGACCCAGTAATAGTTATATATTCTGTTCATTTGCGCTTTCCTTTCTGAACACCTATGGTTTATCGGAAATTGACTGCCCCTGTTTTTTCAATTCTTCGGGCAGGAACCGGTAGTCAATCATGGTATCAATGGCAA
>CAZAHK010000424.1:0-1640 GCA_964484555.1 uncultured Desulfobacula sp. | reverse complement strand
CTGATGGTTGTCCGGATGCTCTTGCCTTCATATTCCAGACAGAATCCCTGCACCATCACCCTAAGCGTTTCCGCCAGCTCGCGGACCTGTTGAGAAGACTGATCTCCCAGGAGGATAATAAACTCTTCCCCGCCAAAACGGGCCGTGATATCTATATTGCGTTTAAACAGCCGCCTGATTATGATTGCCATGGCCTTGAGGTATTCATCGCCGGCCAGGTGCCCATATTGATCATTGACCCTTTTGAAATGATCAATATCAATGAGAATCAAGGATATCGGCGTTTGGTTTCTGACGGCCCGGCTCCATTCAAACATAAACGCCTCATCAAAATATCGCCGGTTGTAGAGCCCGGTCAGGCCGTCCACCCGGCTTATCTTTTCCACGTCCTTTGATTTTTCTTCCAGCAGATACTCATTTTCAAGGGCATCCCAGTATTCCCTGTTCCCCCGGTAGGCCATCAGACATAGATATATCAAATAGATAGACATGGACAGGGCAAGGGGAGTATCGACATGATGGAAGACCATGGCTGAAATGGGCGTTGCCAGCATCAGGAAGCTGAACAGGATCGACAGGCGCAGCTCCGGAATATAGGCCACGGCACCCCCGGAACAAAGGCCCATGGTGCATATCACCACGAGCATCTTTGTATCGGACTCCCCATCCTGGATCATGAATGCAGCACACCCCAAGCCCCAGATCAGCGCCGTCAATGCAATGCTTAAAAGAAACAGGATTGTATTGAGCTTGCGAAATTTAGGCGGGATTCTTTGGTATACCGCAAGATGAAGGAGCCTCAACAGACAGATACCGATCACAAAGAATAAAAACATGCCGGAAAATTCAGGATGGCGTTCATAATAGCGGTGAGAGAATAAAATAATCCACATGACAATGAAATAAAATCCAATGCCGATGGTGGACCTCTTCTTCAGGTCCAGGGTCACCCTTGGGTTCAGCCTGTATTTTTTAAAATCCAATCCTACTCCCGGTGCATGGCATGTTTGGCGGTGAGGCCCAAGGGATTGCCGGAAACGGCAATCTCATTTCTTTAACCGCAGTTCCAGTGAGAAAGGTTCAGGTCGTCCCCATGTGCTTCAGGATGTCCTTGACCGCATTGCCCGAGGCCAGCTTTCCAAAATGCTTCATCACCGGTCCCACGGCCTGCATGGGGCTCTTGAAAGTTGAGAAGTCGATATTGTCCCTGATCCACTGCTCAATCTCCTCCGGGGTGGCCGATTTCGGCAGATAGCGATGCAGAAGTTCCAGGTAATCCGAGGTGGTCTCTTTTTTAAACTCCAGCACGGTTTTTTCCGATTTGATGAACTGGCGGATAATGTCCATCAGGTCTTCATCCGTAATCTCTTCGGGCTTTTTGACCCTTGTGGTCTTTTTCCCGCTCTCCAGGGTAATGGCCACCGTAAGGCCGGGGAAGGCCCCCATGATGAGCCGCATGGTGTCCCGGACCGCATTGTCCTTTTTGACCATGGCCTGCTTCATGTCCTGCCGGATCTTATCATAGAGGGAAATTCCCAGGGACGGGTCCCAGCCGTATTCACTTTTCATATCTGACATATTAATGCTCTCCTGTTTTGTAGGCACTATAGACGACAAAGAAGGATGGATGCAAGACTAAT
>CAZAHK010000423.1:0-1646 GCA_964484555.1 uncultured Desulfobacula sp. | reverse complement strand
GTTGGCAAAAGAGGGGTCTTTCTTTTTCAAACCTTCGATGATTCTCTTATCTAAATTGTCCTCCCCTTTTTCCAGTTGATTTTTGACCATCTCAACCCAGTGCAGCAACTGGCTTTGGGCTGTTGTCAAAGCCTGTTTAACATCGGTTCTGAATCCATAATGGCCAAAACAGATCATGGAGACATCAAGCGCCATGATGCGGTCGATGGAAGACAGTGAGGTTTTCAATTTGAATATGGGGGGTGTGGTCGGCCGGGCATAGATGCCCTGGTGAAGACAATGTATAATACTGGCGGCTTCCCCGGCAAAAAGATAATCCTGGAACTGGAAACAAAGATGGTGAACGGCATGGCCCGGTGTATCAATGGCCTTTATATCACCGGATGGTGTTTCTATCCGGTCCCGGAATTCAATGGCGCCAGCGGGTACGGGTATGATCTCACCATAAGATTCAGCGATGACGCCCAGGTTCTTCAGACTGCCCTGCCATAAATTCCGGGGGGAAACCATGTGGCTGACCGCCCTGGGGTGGCAGATAATTCTGGCTTCGGGGTAATAGGCTGGCAAAGCCCCGGTTCCTCCGGCATGATCAATGTGGATATGGGTGAGCAGGATGTAATCCAGCCGCTTGACGCCGATCTTTTTTAAAGCGCCGGTCAGTTGGTTGATAGAGTATCGGGGGCCGGGGTCGACCAGAAAGGCAATGTCATCACTTTTATACAGCCAGGCACTGATGAAATTACGAAACCCGGTCATTTTCTGATCAAGAGCAATCAGGTAAAGATTCGGATTTATTATGGAGTATGGCATACCGGTCTACGCTCCGCTAATGAACTGCTATGAATGTTCTTCATAGGCGTCCCCCTTCCTTTTCCAACCGCTCCAGCAATCCGCGGCCTTTTTCCGTGAGCCGGTATTTCTGGAGACGACTGGTGGGTTTTTCCGGGATGGTACGTTCTATCAATCCGTCGTTGATGATCTGATCGAGGTAATTACGCTGGAAGGTTTCGCGGTGGCGGAGACCCGTTGATTCCTGGATTTCCCGGCTGCTGAGCGGTCTAAGAGCACAAGCGGTCAAGGCCCGGATGAGCCAGGGATCGACCTGTCCGGTGACCTGTGCCGGTTTGGCACCTGGCTCAGACGTTTTCCTTCGAACCGTCAGCACGAAAAACCCTCCGTCGATCCTGATTTCAGGTTCGGCAAGAAGCGGATTATGAGGGGCCGAGACATGCGGACCGGGAAGCTTTTCAAGCGTCAGGGTCGGCGGCAGCGTGCCGGGGTTCCAGACTTCAAGCCGATCCTTAAAGAGCATGACCTGAACACTGGCATTAGGGCTGGACGAAAACATAGGGGTTTTATTTACAGCAAAATTTGCCAAAACGGCGCGGTCGTCCCGATCCCTCTTAAGCGCCTGGCTGGGCTTTCTTTTTTTCAGCTTTAATTTGGGAAATTGCATCATCCAGGGATATATCACCCAGCCAATTCTCACGCTCTTTTGTATAGTCGCCTCGGCCTACCGAAAACTGATTCAGAAATCGAATGATATCAACTACGCCCATTTCTTTGAATAGAATGTGGGTAGCTTGGCGGCTAACCCCCATGCCCTGGCGGGCACAACAAAGCATGAAACACTTGAAAAAATAGAG
>CAZAHK010000422.1:0-1653 GCA_964484555.1 uncultured Desulfobacula sp. | reverse complement strand
CCGAAGCCCTTTCCGTATAATCAGCGTGAACAATGCTATTGACCAGGGCTTCACGCAGGGCCTGGTGCACCAGGGTATTTTCCTGGCGAAGGTCTTTTTCCAGTCGGAAGGGAACCTTTAAATCCTCGGTCAGTTTTTTGATCACCTTTCTGTAAAAATCAAACAGGTTTCCTGACCAGGACCCGTCAAGGGTAATGCGGTCGATCCACCGGGCTTCGGTTTTGGCTTCCGGCCGTTCCTGGTAATCCAGCATATAATTGGGAAAGACCTCCTGGATGGAGGGCAACTGGCCGAACATCAAAAGACCGGCCCGGGTTAAGGCACCGGCGCCGGTTTCCCTGTCCTTTCGCCATGCCCCGATATTTTTTAAAAAAAGAAGCGGCTCAAGCTGATTCCAGGGGTGATCGGGCTTGAGGCTGCCTGTAAAGGGATTTTAAAATCAGGATCCCCCCTTGACGGGGTTGCCCCAGAACAGGACGGGGCTGACTTCATAAAAAGACAAGCCTGTCCTGAGGGATTTGCGGGGACAGGGGCTCATCATGCCGCTGATGACAAAAAAATCCAAGAGGCCGTGAAGATCCGGACCAAAGCGAAACCGCTCATAAAACAGGCTTAAAAGGCCAACTTCAAAGCACCGGGCCGTGCAGTGTGGAATGAGCATTTCCAAGAGGGGGGCAACGAGGTCCGTTGAGCCGGGCAGAATCCCGGACACGGTGGCTTCTACGATCCCCTGAAAACTGAATCCGCCGGATTCTTGAAATGCTTCGGGTATGGCGCGGACCACCCTTGGAATCCCGTACACGGCAGTTGGGTCAAAATCCATGATCCGGTCTTCCCAGGCCGGTCCCGACTTTGATTTGACTGGTAGGAACAGGCGTTCTTCAGACCCATTCCGCATACACACAGGGGTTAAACTCGTACAGGGGGGAAGCGGGCTGGGAGGTCCCGGAAAAGGCCATAAGCTTGGGGCTGATGATGCCCGAACCTTTGAGAACGGCGATCATGGCCCCGGTTTTGTCTTTCAGCCCGGTTTTGACACAGGCCGCCCCGATCCTGGCCCCGGTCAGGGTGTAATGCACGCATCCCTTCCGCATCTCCAGCACCAGATCCGGCATTTTCAAAGCCTCCGGTTCCCCCATGAGTGAAAAAAGATCCACAATGGCAGACCTCGACTCCCAGGCTCCGGTCCGGGCGGCCTGTCTTACCAGGACCCTTGAGATATTGGGCATTTCAAATATCTCGTCCGGCCCGGTCGTCAGAATGCGTGAATCCCACTCTCCGCATTTGGCAGAGCGTACCGGCAGGATGAATTTCCATTCCCATAAAAACAGCAGGAGATCGCTGAAATCCAGGAGTTTCCCCTGGTTCAGCGCATCATGGGTGATGGTTGCGTGTTCACAGGCCCTTAAAAGAATCCCGGCCAGGTTTTCCGCAAAGGGCTCGTGGCCGGGAAAAATTTTCAATGCCCGTGTCAGGTTTTTCAAATGCAGGCGATTCATCCCGGACAGCCTTGGGAATTCGGGTCGATCTGTGTTGATGTCGTGCCGGGGACAAGCGCTTCGCAGGGTCCCGGCACCATGGCCCAGGAAAAGATTTCCTCTTTGGCCAGGAGTCCCGACACCCTTGCCGATTGAACAAGGCCCGCATCCAGAA
>CAZAHK010000421.1:0-1660 GCA_964484555.1 uncultured Desulfobacula sp. | reverse complement strand
CCTTCATCCAGCACCCCCTGATGGGCAATGACATTGGCAGTATAACCGGACATGAACAGCAGTTTGATATCCGGATAAAGCGCTGTCAACCGTCTTGCCAGATCCCGGCCGTTCATCCCGGGCATGACCACATCCGTCATGAGCAGATGGATTTTATCTGCATGGTTTCCGGCCATGTCAATGGCCTCGGTGGGCGTGGCTGCGGGTAAAACCGAATACCCCTTTCGTTCGAGCATCATCCGGGTCAGGTTTAAAACAGCCGGTTCATCTTCCACCAGAAGGATGGTTTCATTCCCTCCCGGTACCGGTTTCTCCGGTTGGATACCGGCAAAAATTTCACCGGCAGCAGAATACCGGGGCAGATAAATCCTGAAGGTGGTGCCCTGACCCGGCTCGCTGTAAACATTGATAAACCCGTTGTTCTGTTTGACAATGCCGTAAACCGTTGCCAGACCCAGTCCGGTGCCTTTGCCCATTTCCTTGGTGGTAAAAAAAGGTTCGAACAGATTACTTAATGTTTTTTTATCCATGCCGGACCCATCATCACTGACGGCCAGCAGGACAAAATCACCCGGGATAAAACCGGCATGGTCTTTGCAGTAGGCCTCATCAAAGCGGATCATACCCGTTTCAATGGTGAGTTTTCCTACCCCTGCAATGGCATCCCGGGCATTCACGCAAAGATTGGCCAGGATCTGGTCGATCTGGGAAGGGTCCATTTTGACGGGCCAAAGACTCTCAGCAGGCTTCCAGATCAAATCGATATCTTCCCCGATCAGTCTTTGCAGCATGGTGATCATCTGCTTGACGGTATGGTTCAAATTGAGCATTTTAGGCTCAATGATCTGTTTCCTGGCAAAGGTCAATAACTGCTTGGTCAGATCCGCCGACCGTTGCGCTGCCGTTTGGATCTCTTTCAGATCTGAACCAAGGTCGCTGTTTTCTTCTGCCCGTTCCAGGGCCAGTTCCGCATGTCCCAGGATGACCCCCAGCATATTGTTGAAATCATGGGCCACGCCGCCGGCCAGACGGCCCACGGATTCCATTTTCTGGGCCTGGAGGAGCTGGGCCTGGAGTTTTTCTTTTTCCGATTCAGCCTGCTTCTGGTCGGTAAGATCGCGAAATTCAACCGTTCTTACCGGTTTTCCTTTATAGGGTACATTTCGCCCTTCCAGGCGCATGGGAAATTCTTCCCCGTTTTTCCTCAATCCCATGGCTTCATAGGGTTTTTCATAGCCTGATACAATATTGCTCATGACAGCGGGTCTGGATTTTCCCGCGATCAGCAGCAAGCCGTTCATTCCGATTAATTCATCCATGGAATAGCCGGTCATTTCAGACAACCCCTTATTGCATTCCAGGATCATCCCCTTGTCATGGATGGCGATGCCGCCGAAAGAAGCATTGTGAAGCGCTTTGAAACGGGCTTCGCTTTCCTGCAGATCCCTTTCCTGATTTTTCTTATCGGTGACATCATTATAGATGGTCACGACCTCACCCGAGGGTAATCTGAAAATATGATTTTCATAATAATTTGAAAAACGGTCATCCTGGTATATCCTGGTGGGATAATACTCAGGCATACCGGTTTCCCAGACTTTTTTCATGACGGGAATCAATCCGTAGTCGTCAATGGTGGGCCTCAGGTCAAAAAGGCTTC
>CAZAHK010000420.1:0-1662 GCA_964484555.1 uncultured Desulfobacula sp. | reverse complement strand
GGGTTCTACTTTTAATGATGTGCATTGTCAATTTAAAACCCGGTCATATAATAGAAAAAGGATGGGGAAAAGAATTTGATACCGAGTACCTGTCCGTATCCCAAAAAAGAGGTGACGAATGACCCAGATATTTGAAATGAACCCGGACAAAACAAAAGAAGTCCTGCATATCGATATCCATGATCCCGCATTTGATTTTTCCCAGGCCAAGCAGATGGCCAAGGAAAAAGCCTTTGAACGATGCGGCCATCCCATGATCCTGTCATGGAAAAACGGAAAGACCGGGGAATTCTACCCCAATTATGAATGCGGTGTTCCGGACCGGCCCTTCTGGATCAGATATGCGGAAGGAAGGGGCGCGAACCTGACCGTTGATTTTAATAAGGGCGAATATGTGTTCATGATCTTGAAAATTTGAAACCCATTGCAGAATGGGTTTCATTATGGTATCTAATAGTGGCTTCAATGACCTGCGCGCCCGTAGCTCAGCTGGATAGAGCGTCGGACTTCGAATCCGTAGGCCGGGGGTTCGAATCCCTCCGGGCGCGCCACAACAAAATTGCAAGCTATACCCTCCTGCAATACACGAGACAGATACTGATGTGAAGAATATCGCATCCTGTTTGAAACAATGGTCCAGGGAGTGGTGTATCAAAATGCAGCCGGTGAAATCCTTACCGCCAATCCGGCAGCTCAACACATTCTCGGTTTGAGCCTGGATCAGATGAAAGGACGGACATCCAAGGATCCAAGATGGAAGACGGTTGATAAGAATAGGAATGAGCTGCCTGGTGATGGGCATCCGGCCATGGTGGCGCTTAAAACCAAAAAACTTGTAAAAGATTTCATTCTGGGAATATTTAATCCAAAGCATAATGATTATGTCTGGATCCTTGTGAATTCCGTACCCCAGTTCAGGGAAGGGGAGGACGAACCCTGTCAGGTGTATTCGACATTCCTTGACATCACCGAGTCCAGGCAGACCGAAGCTGTTCGCGACATGCTCATGACCGCCATTGAACAGAGTGGTGAAATGGTGGTCATCTCCAGCCCGGAGGGAATTATTCAATATGTCAACCAGGCCTTTGAAAAGGTGAGCGGGTACACCCGGCAAGAAGTCATCGGCCGGAATCCGCGAATTTTGAAAAGCGGTAAACAGGACGAGGCTTTTTACCATCAATTGTGGGCCACCCTTTCCAAGGGAAATACGTTCAAAGGACGGATGGTCAATAAGCGCAAAGACGGCACCTTCTATACCGAAGAGGCTGCCATCTCTCCCGTGTGCAACGCAGCCGGGGCCATTGTCAACTATGTGGCCGTCAACCGGGATATTACGGAACAGATCCTTTTGGAATCCCAATTCCAGCCTTTGGCCGGTGATGGCGGACCCGGCCCAGATTGATCAGGTTCTGGCCAACCTGTGTGTCAATGCACGGGATGCGATCCGCGGCATGGACAAACCAACCCTCGATCGTCTTTTTGAGCCTTTTTTCACCACCAAGAACCTAGGCCAGGGAACCGGCCTGGGCCTTGCCACCGTCTACGGCATTGTCAAACAGAGCAATGGGTTTATCAATGTATACAGCGAACCGGAAAAGGGCACGACCTTTAGCCCATCTTTTTGAATTTTCCTGCAAAAAAGGTATAAACCCGCAAAAATTC
>CAZAHK010000419.1:0-1667 GCA_964484555.1 uncultured Desulfobacula sp. | reverse complement strand
TGTCAGGAAATATAATTGATTCATAAAGACCCCGTCAGAATGTTCTTTATTGGAGATAAAACGACGAACCCCTCTTTGGACGTCTACTCCATAATTTTGATTTTTAATTTCGTTTCTTCCGGCAGGACCGGTCCTGTCGGAGGCAGACCCTCAAATTTTTATTTACCCTTGACAGGAAAAGGTTTTTAATGGATGTATGATTTTTTTGGCTGAGAGAGCCAAAAGCTTAAATTGTAGGGAATACAAAATGGATATTCATTCTATTGCCATGCAGTGTAAAGAGGCGGCCATCCTCATGTCCGCGCTTTCGGGCCCTGTCAAGGACGCGGCCCTCAAAAACATCATCCGGGTCCTTAAGGCCGAGTCGGACCGGATTTTTGAGGCCAATGCCAAAGACCTTGAAGAGGCGGAGAGGGACAAACTGGACGCCCCGCTCATGAAACGGTTGAAATTTGACCGGATGAAACTGGCCGAGGTCTGTGACGGTATCGAAAGCTTGATCAAACTGGATGATCCCGTGGGCAAAACCCTGAGCGCCAGGGAACTGGACAAGGGGCTGAGGCTCTACAAGGTCAGCCGGCCCATCGGGGTCATCGGGGTGATTTTTGAGTCCCGGCCCGATGCCCTGGTTCAGATTGCGGCCCTCTGCCTGAAAAGCGGGAATGCCGTGCTCCTGAAAGGGGGGAAGGAGGCCCTTCGCACCAACCAGGCCCTGTCTTCTTTGATTTTGCAGGCGGGTCGGGAATCCGGCCTGCCGGAGGGCTGGCTGGGACTCCTGGAAACCCGGGATCACGTGGATCAGATGCTGCGGCTTGAAAAGGCGGTGGATCTCATTATCCCCAGGGGCAGCAATGAATTTGTCCGGTATATTATGGACCATACCCATATCCCGGTCCTGGGCCATGCCGACGGCATCTGCCATCTCTATATGGACCGGTTTGCCGACCCGGCCATGGCTGTTCAGCTCTCCGTGGACAGCAAATGCCAGTATGTGGCGGTGTGCAATGCCGTTGAAACCCTGCTGGTTCATGAGGCCGTGGCAAAAGAAATCCTGCCGGCCCTGAAAAAAGCCCTGGAAGCAAAGGGAGTGGAAATGGTCGGGTGTGAAAAAACCCGGGAGATCATTGAGGTTGGGGCTGCAACGGAAGAAGACTGGAAAACTGAATATCTGGACCTGAAGGTGTCCGTCCGGGTGGTGCCTTCCCTGAAGGCCGCCGTGGACCATATCAACTGCTACGGCTCGGGCCACACCGACGGGATTGTCACTGGGGATAAGGCCAGGGCCTTGTATTTTATGAACCATACCGATACGGCCGATGCCTTCTGGAATTGCAGCACACGGTTTAGCGACGGGTTCAGGTTCGGCCTGGGGGCCGAGGTCGGGATCAGCACCAATAAGATCCATGCCCGTGGGCCCGTGGGTCTTGAGGGCCTCATGATCTACCAGTGGCGGCTTCTGGGGGCCGGCCATTGTGTTCAGGACTATGCCGGTGACAATGCCCGGCCCTTTACCCATACCCCCATTGAAACAGGTTTTGATCAGGAATAAGCGATGCCGGAACAATTTTTGAATCATGCCCGAAGGATTGTCGTCAAGCTGGGCAGCAATGTGATTACCGCCAAAAACGGCCTGGATCTGGAGGTCATTGACCGCATTTCCGGCCAGA
>CAZAHK010000418.1:0-1671 GCA_964484555.1 uncultured Desulfobacula sp. | reverse complement strand
TGGTGGAAGCCACCTTAAGCTTTGTGCCCATCCCGGAATTCCGGTGCATGGGGATAGCCAATTTCAACACCCTGAAAGATGCCGGGGACGCCATCAGTTCCATCATGGCCTCGGGCGCCATTCCCTCCATGCTGGAACTGGTGGATGACGTGGCCATCAAAGCCGTCAACAAGACCATGAACCTGGGCTTGAAGGAAGTTGCCGCAGCCCTGATTTTCGAGGCCGACGGCATGGTCCGGGAAGCTGTGGATTATGAAATCAATAAGATGAAGGCCATCTGTCAAAAGCACAATGGTGAAGATATTTACGCCAGCTATGATCCCAAGGAAAGGGACAAGATCTTCCTGGGCCGTAAATCCCTTTTCCCGGCCCTGTCCAAATATGATGACAACCTGGCCTCCACGGCCCTGGCCGACGACATGGCCGTCCCCTATTCCAAGATGGCGGAAATGGCCGGGAAAATCCATGAGATTGCAGACAAACATGGTATCGTCATGACGGCTTACGGTCATTGCGGGTCCGGGTGCATGCACACCAAAATCCTCATGGACACCAGGCGTAAGGACCAGTGGGAATCGGCCAGAAAGGCCATCACCGAGGTCTATGACTATGTCCGGTCCGTCAACGGCACCACCAGCGCCGAGCACGGCATCGGGCTGTCCAAGGCGGAATCCTTTAAGATCGAAAAAGCCGATTCCCTGCATCTTCTGAGCCTTATCAAAAAAGCCGTGGACCCCAACAATATCCTGAATCCGGGCAAGCTTTCCCAGGCCCCGGAAGACTGGGTCACGGCAACCAATCTGAGATATTCCGTGAACAGCTAAATATAAAGGGCATGCCAATGAAAAATAAAACTAAAGCATTCAAACGTCTTGAAAAATGGGAGGGAACCCTGGCCAACTGCATCCGGTGCGGATACTGCTTTGAGCATTGCCCCCTGTTTAAATACACGGGCTGGGAATCGGATGCCCCCCGGGCCAAAATCATCACGGCCTTCGGGCTCTTGTCCGGGGAGATAGATCCTTCCGAATCCGCCGCCCATAAACTGTTTTCCTGTTTTTACTGCAAACGGTGTGAGGCTGCCTGTTCTTCCGGGGTAAAACTCACGGAAATTTTTACGGATGCCAAAAAAGATCTGATGGACATGGGGTTCAACGGTCCCGGGACCACTTCCACCACCCAGATGAATTGCGCCCGCTGCCTGATCTGCATCGACGCCTGCCCCCATGAGGCAAGGTCCTATCACGAGGGAGAAGGCGTTGTGGTTGATCCGGCCAAATGCAAAGGCTGCGGCATCTGCATCGAAGTCTGCCCGGCCGGGGCGGCCAAAATCCAAAACAGTTTCGGGACCGACCGGAAGGAATTGATGGACCGGGCGTCTCTCTTTATGACCACCCAACCATCCGCCAAAGCCATTGTCTTTGCCTGTAACTGGTCCTATTATCCCGATCTTCAGGCCTCTACCCTGCCCGATGCCGAGACCCGGGACAAAAGCTATGAAATCCTGGTCAATCTGTGCGGCGGCCGCCTTGAACTCCAATTGCTCATGGCCCCCTTTCTGAATAAGGCCTGGGGGGTCTTGGTGGCCGTATGCCCCGATGACAAGTGTGAGCATGACGGAAACCTGAGGGCCAAGGAACTGGTTGAAGATCTGCGCCATACCATGGAAAG
>CAZAHK010000417.1:475-1717 GCA_964484555.1 uncultured Desulfobacula sp. | reverse complement strand
TGTCCATTCGGTTTACCATCGGGCCTATGATTTGTGGATAGAGCCGTCGGGTATGCCCGTGCCTGTCCCAAAAGTATTTATTCCAACATGGGCCTATGGATTAGTTATCGCCCTCACGGTTCTTTCTTTTCTCTTGATGGGGTTCAACCGGTTGTCAAAACGGCGGGTGGCCATCAAAACCCGTGAATTGAGACAAAGTCATGACCTGCTCCGGATTCAGACTAAGGCCCTGCGGGCCGGCGAAGAAGCCTTAAAAAAGCAGGCCTATTTTCTGAAAAAGGCCCAGGAGATAGGATGTATCGGAACCTGGGAACTGGATATCGGAAAAAATGAACTGACCTGGACCGAAGCAAATTATAAGATTTTCGGGCTGCCTCCGGGAACACCGCTTACCTATGAAACCTTTCTGAACTGTGTCCACCCCGATGACAGAGCCTATGTGGACCGGAAATGGAAGGCGGCATTCCTCAAAAAGCCCTATGATATTGAACACCGGCTGGTTGTGGACGGCAAGTTGAAATGGGTGAGGGAAAAGGCGGAGCTTGAATTCAATGCGGCTGATGAATGTGTCCGGGGGATCGGGTTTACCCAGGATATCACGGATCGCAAGCTTTCAGAGATCCAGGTCAGAGAGGCTGTCGACCGGTTTCAAAACGTATTTAACAGCCAGTTGGATGCGATTTTTGTTCTGACCGCAGACGTGCCTGCCATTGTTCTGGAGTGTAACCAGGCAGCCGTTGATATTTTCGGCTATGCTCCCGGGGATCTGATCGGAGAGCCGGTGGACAAACTGCATGTGGACCCGTCCCATCTGGAGCGGTTCCAAACCCAATTGCGTTCATCGATCCACCATCAAGGCCATCTCAAGCAGTTTGAATTTTCTATGAAACGAAAAGACGGGGCTATTTTCCCCTCGGAGCATACGGTGGTGGAAATGAAATCCGATTCCGGAGAGCGAACCGGCTGGATCAGTATGGTCCGGGATCTTTCTCATCTCAAAGAGACGGAATCGGCCCTTCTGGAGGCAGAGCAGAATTACAAGACCCTGTTCCAGGAAATGCTGGACGGGTTTGCCCTGCACGAGATTCTCTGCAATGAGTCTGGAGAGCCGGTGGACTATCGCTTTCTGGAGGTCAATCCGGCCTTTGAACGGATGACGGGCCTGAAGGCGGAAGAGATTGAGGGCCGGACGGTTCTGGAGGTTCTGCCCGGCACCGAGTCCCACTGGATTCAGACTTACGG
>CAZAHK010000417.1:0-465 GCA_964484555.1 uncultured Desulfobacula sp. | reverse complement strand
TTCAGTTGATTTGAAGAAGCATTTTGAGGTGAGGGCCTTTCAGCCGTTCTCCAACCGGTTTGCCTGCATTTTTCAGGACATTACCCAGCGCAAACAGGCGGAAGCAGAGCAGATAAACCTTCAGGCCCGGTTGAACCAGGCCCAGAAGATGGAGTCCATCGGCACCCTGGCCGGCGGCATTGCCCATGATTTCAATAATATTCTGTTCCCCATTGTCGGCCATACCGAAATGCTCATGGAGGATACTCCCGAGGACGGTCCCGTCCGCAGCAGCCTCAATGAGATCTATGCCGGCGCCTTGCGGGCCAGGGATCTGGTGCAGCAGATCCTTTCGTTTTCCCGGCAGGGAAAGTCGGAATTACAGATGATGAAGCTTCAGCCCATCGTCAAAGAGGCCCTGAAATTGATTCGAGCCACCATCCCCACCAGCATTGCCATGGTTCAGAACATTCAACCCGGCTGCGG
>CAZAHK010000416.1:0-1719 GCA_964484555.1 uncultured Desulfobacula sp. | reverse complement strand
CGGTTTTAGCGTCGTCAGGGTCTCCACCCTCGGCATTGATCCCGTCATTATCCCGATCCCCTCCGCTTATGAAATAAGGTGCCAAATGTCCTTTGGCATAATTCCGCCATGTATCAAACTGGTTTTTGTAATCATCCTCAGTGGCTTCTCCGATAATATCCGGATCATCTCTGAATTTCCCCCATTGGCTCCCTCTCGAAGGTGTATCCAGATATTCAGGTTTGACATAATACGCAACCCATCGGGGTGTCTTTCGGATTGGATCAAATTGAATGATATAGGCATTACGTTCAATGTATGCCCCATTCGAAGGAATGCCGCCATATGCGTGCTTATGACTTGTGGCGTATGCTGTTCCTCCGATAAAACAAAATATCAAAACTCCAGTTATAATAAAGCGCTTCATTCGGTCCATCCTTATATAAAGGGTCCCCCTAAAAATATTTTCAGAAATCTTTTGATAGTCAACGGTGCACACCCCTCGTAATGGTTATTTACAGAGAGGGTCACTCGGACCTCCTTTGAAAGTAAACTGTTGACCATATTATTCAGGCTGTGGAGTTCACCATCTCGTGGGTCAACAATCTTGTTCCATAGATTCTTGGTCTGTTGCTCGATTCCCTTTCTGTCTGGTCCGTGGAGCCTAATGACAGTATGTTTCCGTATGTATTCATTGAAATGTCCATAAACCTGAAAAATAGGAGGCATCCAGTATCCCTGAAGGAAAACATGACTGAGGCTCATGGCCTGAAGAAACTCAAAGTATGGCCTATTCAGATAGTTCTGATTCCGTGTCTCAATACAATAATGAAATCCCGGGCGCAGATTTTGGCAAAACTCCTGGAGCCGATCTTGAAAAGCCGTCTGGCTTGGCATCTTCTGCTTGTTCAAATACTCAAATTGAAAAATTAAAGAATTGATTTGTTTGGCCATGGGCTCAAGTATCTTCTGGAAATCCTCCATCAGGTCATTGGACAGGAAATGAGGATTGACAACCAGTGGCCCCTTGCCGTGGTAGTGCGTCAGTGTGATGGCATTGGGGACCTTAATGCTGAAACGGAAATCCTTGGGGACAGCTCTGACATACTCGGCGACAACTTCAGGTTTGGGCAGGACAACTTTATCACCGAATAACGACCAGAACCACTGGTCAACTTCCACAATGTTAAAATGCTTGGCGTATTCAGCCAGGTAGTTTTCTCCAACGTTTTCAGAATAAACAAGGCCCTTCCATGAATCATACTTCCAACTACAGGTGCCGATCCGGACAGATTTTGGCAATCGGCTATCCATGAGGATGCTCCGTTTCCTGTTTCATTCTCTGCCTATATTCACGCTGTTTCTGCTTGATCCTCTCACGGTTTTTCAGGTAATATTTTCTATTTTGCTGACTGATTATTTCACGAATATTTTCATAGCTTTTATGGGGTTGGGGGTTTTGCTCCTTTTTGGCTTGACGGGAAGCCCTGCGTTTTTGGGAAAGGGCCTCCTTATTCTCTTGCCAATAGCGCTTTCTTTGTTCCCTTATCCGTTCACGATTTGCCTGTTGGTAATTTAAAATTCTTTCCCGGTTAGCCCTGTAATACGCCTTCCTTCGTTCAATTTTTTCTTCTGGTGTGAGAAGAATGCGTGTGGAAGGTTTATGAAGTCGCTCGTCTCTTAAACGTATGCACTCAATACATGATCCAGATATATACTTTGGTTCCAAATGACCGTTTT
>CAZAHK010000415.1:0-1719 GCA_964484555.1 uncultured Desulfobacula sp. | reverse complement strand
CGAAGGCTCAAATTCAGATATTCCGAAGCCTTGCTCTTATTGCCGCCGGCAAGTTCCATAGCTTTTTTAATATAAGCCTGCTCAATAGTGGACAGGATCTCATCTAGGTCAACGCCCTGTTCGACTTCATTGAGATCAAACCGGCGGCCTTCAATGCCTTCAATCCAGCGGCGCTTTTTGTGCATGGAAATGGTCAGGCTTTCCGGCAGGATGATATTGGTGGAAGAAAGAGCAACGCTTCGCTCGATGAGGTTTTCAAGCTCCCGGACATTGCCGGGAAAACTGTATTTGTTCAGAAAATCGATGGCATAGGAAGACAGTTTGGCAATGTCCTTGCCCATTTTTTGAGAATATTTTTCGGCAAAATGCTGGGCCAGAAGGGCCACATCCCCTTTCCGGTCCCGGAGCGGGGGTACTTTGATGGGAATGACATTGAGTCGAAAAAATAAATCTTCCCTGAATTTTCCATCGATGACTTCCTCTTCAAGTTTTTTGTTGGTGGCGGAAATGATTCTGACATCCACCTCGATTTCTTTAGTGCCGCCAACGGGTTTGAAAGAGGTCTCCTGAACGGCCCGGAGGAGTTTGACCTGGAGGATGGGTGACAATTCACCGATCTCATCCAGGAAAATGGTTCCCAGGTTGGCAGCCTCAAACAATCCTTTTTTATCCACCACGGCCCCTGTAAAAGAGCCTCGGATATGGCCGAAAAATTCGCTTTCAATAAGGGTATCCGGAATCCCGCCGCAATTGACAACCACAAAGGGATTGTCCCTGCGGTCAGAATTTTCATGGATGGCCCTTGCAATCAATTCTTTTCCCGTGCCGCTCTCTCCTGTAATGAGAACATTGGTCTTGGTTGAAGCCACCTGCTCGATTCGTTTGTATATGGCCTGCATTCCCGGGCTTTTACCGATAATCCGGTTAAAATGCAGATGGTCTTTGAGTTCCGATGAAGCTCTATCTTTTTCCTGATCAAGGGTTTTTAATTCCAGGGCTTTTTGAATGGTTTGTTTTAATTCGATGTTGTCAAAGGGTTTGGGAACAAAATCGTAGGCCCCGTGGTTCATGGCTTCAACGGCTATTTCAGTGGTTGAATAGGCCGATATCATGATGATGACCGTATCCGGGTTCTTTTTTTTGGCCTCTTTAAGGACTTCAAGGCCGGTGATATCACCTAAACGGATATCCGTAAGGACAAGGTCGTATTCATTTTTCTCAATCATGTTCACGGCCTGTTTCCCGTTCTTGGCAACAGCCACCCGATAGCCTTCCTTGGACAATAAGACGTCAAGGAATTCCCTCATGCTGAGTTCATCATCGACAACCAGAATAGAGTGCGCCTTGCCCATCATGGATTATCCCCACGCCCCCCGATCTGCCCATCCCTTTGATAAACGATTTTCCCGCCCACCATGGTCAAAAAGGCGTTGCCTTTGACCTTCATGCCGGCAAAGGGCGTATTGCGGCTTTTGGATTTGAACGCAGAAGGGTCAATCACATATTCATGGTCCAGGTCGATGAGGGTCAGATCGGCCCTGTTCCCTTCTTTGATATCATTATTAATGCCGAGGATCTTAGCCGGTTGTTTGGCCATTTTATTTATTAATTCGGTCAAGGTTAAATTTCCGTCATGGACCAGTTTTAGAGCCAGGGGTAGGGAAGTTTCCAGCCCGACAATGCCAAAGGCGGCCCGGTCAAATTCCACATCTTTTTCAA
>CAZAHK010000414.1:0-1719 GCA_964484555.1 uncultured Desulfobacula sp. | reverse complement strand
TATGCCGGTTATGGAATGGGTAAAAGACGGCTCCGTCGCCGTTATTCGGATGTGTAACACTGCCAACAAGCAGAACCTTGTGTTTGTGGAAGAGATGAACCGGTGCCTGGATGAAATAGAAGCGGATAAGGAGATTTATGCCGTTGTCCTGACCTCCGACGATGAAAAGAATTTCTGCCAGGGCATTGATATTGAATGGCTCACCGGCAAGATGGGTGAAAAAGATTTTGATAGTATCAAGGCTTTCCTGCACGGGATCAACGGCATTTTCAAACGCTTCCTGTTCATGCCCCTTCCCATGATTGCCGCCATCAACGGCCATGCCTTTGGAAACGGCGCCATGCTGGCCTGCACCTGTGATTTCAGGTTCATGAAAAAGGACAAGGGCTTCTTCTGTTTTCCTGAAGTGGATATCAGCATTCCCTTTTTACCGGGTATGATCCAATTTGTCCGGAAAGCCATTCCCGAATATAAATTCAATGAAATGATCCTTTCCGGCAAACGGGTGGGGGCCGAAGAACTTTATGAAAGCCGTGTCATTGTAAAAGCCAGCAGCGACAGGGAAGAACTGCTCAAGGACGCCATGGCCTTTGCCCGGACCTTTACCAAGAAACGGGGCATTTTCGGGGAATTGAAAAAACGGATGCACAAAAACATCGTCCAGGTCATGGAAACCGAAGATGTGCAGCAGATTGAATCCATGGGACTGTTTATCGACGGGTAAGGTCCTAAGGCCTGTTTGGTGGTCCGGCCATGGGTTGCGACTCATATGACCGGACTTTCTACAGGCTCTAAACGCCATTGCGCTCACCGGCAAAACTCGCTTCGCTCAGACAGGTTGCCGGTCTTGCCGCTCCATTGCGTTAAGACCCTGTACAAAAGCCGCTCAACTATTCCCTGCAACCCATTCCCGCCTCCCCGCCGGATATTCCCCCGCCAAATATATTGAATAGTTCTTTACATGAATTTTTAATCCTGATACGGGTTTAACGAGCTGAATTTTAAATCGGTTCTGGTCGATCATCATTCAAATTGCGGGGATGTCCAGAACCACACATTAATTTGTTGGCTTCTAATAAATGACTCAGAGACAAAAAGAAAATTTCCATATTACTGCAGATATATCTCTAAAACCAGATATGGTTTTGATGAGGTATCTCGATTTGGCTAAATATATTGACCTTATTAGTACCAAAACTCTATATGTTGCATCAGCAGTTGATTTTGAGGATAGTCTTGAAGGAACACTTCCTGAAAATATAAGGGAAATGTATGAAACAGATCCAGATGTTATCAAGCATCTTGGTGAGAAACCTATATTAGAAAGAGAGCAAGAAAATAGAATCAAAACAAATGTGAGTTGCTGGACCAAAGGACCAAAGGACCAAAAGACAATATGGCATTATGGAAAATATATGGTGCCTCTAGTCAATCTTTGGCAATAATAACTACAATAGATAAATTAATTCAATCCACACTTTTTTGGCGTGGTCTGTCAGGTGTCACATTCAAAGAGGTAGTATATATAGATCATTCGGGAAAATTGCCAGATGGTATCTATACATTGAGTTTCGATACATTTGGCCTAAAACATGAAGCTTATGAATTTGAAAAAGAAGTTAGAATGGTGGTTACCAGAAGCTCACTTGAAAAGCCATCTCCTCTTAGACCCAAATCAAGCGTGATTTAAGTAAAAAAAATGAGAAAAAAAGCTCGAAA
>CAZAHK010000413.1:0-1730 GCA_964484555.1 uncultured Desulfobacula sp. | reverse complement strand
GGATGGAGAGGGGTGCTTGGGGAGAAGGTACTACAATTATTTTGTTATGCTGAAAAGAAAGGATTTGAACCTGATGACCGGAAAATTATGGATTCTGCAATGGTTAGGGCTCAGATAATGCTTGAGTGCAGAAAATTTGAAAAAATAAAACTTAAAGGGTCAGCTAAAGTCTTTCCTCCTCTCACAGATTAGCCACACACTATTCTGTCTCGACCCTGTTTTTTAGCAAGATAGAGACGTTCATCGGCTTTACGAACAAGATTTTCAACCGTTATTTCCATACCGCTTTCACCGGTATGGGCGACACCTGTGCTGAAGGTGATGCAGATATGGATTCCTTCGAAATCAAAAACATGGTTATTAATAACCTGCCGAAGCCTTCCGAGCATGTTTTGGGTTTGCAGGATATCAACATTCATAATTACAACCACAAATTCTTCCCCACCATATCGCCCCACAAGATCATAGGGTCTGAAAAACTCGGATAAAATTGAGGCAAATTCCTTGAGGATAAAATCTCCAGCCTGATGGCCATGGGCATCGTTGATGTTTTTGAAATAATCCAAATCAATAATGGAAACTGAAAAATGCCGGGTTTCTCTTTGATATTCATTTACCATGGCGTCCAGCCGTTCAAAAACATAACGCCTGTTGCAGATACAGGTCAAATGGTCATGAATCGAAGTCCTGTAGAGTTCTTCCTGTGCTTTTTTACGTTCGGTGATATCCTGCAAAAAACCTTCATAATAAAGCAGCACGCCGGTTTCATCCCTTACCGCCCTGGCATTCAGGGAAACCCAGATGGGGGTGCCCTCTTTATTCAGGAGTTGTGTCTCAAAGGCAGTGATTTCCCCTTTTGCATCAATAGTCTTTTTAAACTTTTCCCGGTCTTCCGGGATCAGATACTGCTGTTTTCCGACATCGGTAAAATGCAGGAAAAGTTCTTCCTGTGAACTGAATCCGAAAATCCTTAAAAAAGAAGGGTTGACGGAAAGAAAACTCCCTTCCGGCGTGGTTTGAAAAATACCTTCCACGGCATTCTCAAAGAGGAGGCGATGTTTTTCCTCACTGGCCCGCAAGGCTTTCTCGGCCGTTTTTCTTTCGCTGATATCAATGAAACACTCTAAAAGGACGGTATGGCCTTCTATCTCATTTTTCATGACAGTTTTCAGAACCGGTATTCTCTCTCCGCTAAAGGTAATGATCTCCCGCTCAGACCGGTCCAGGTCTAATCCCCGGTCTATGATCGGACAATTGCCTTCATGGGCGGGGCAGATATGGTCCGTACATTTTTTACCGATTAATTGTTCGAGTGAGCAACCAAATGTACTCAGGGCGTGGGGATTAACATCAAGAATTTTCCGGGTGTCAAAGTCAATGACCACAATACCCAATGGAAGCTTGTTTAAAAAGGATTCCAGTCTTTCGTTGCCAGCTTCAAGCTGTTCCTCAATCAATTGACTCAGTTGCAGATCTTTTTCAAGCGCTTCTATTCTTTTCAGCAATAATCTCTCACGCGTATCTGCCTTCATCCAGAATGTCCCGTAATTTTTTTGCCAGATCTTTTATCACCATCGGCTTCATTAAAAGGCCCTTAATGCCCAGCGATTTAATTTTTTCATCCGTCATATTCTCACTGAACCCTGTGCACAGCAAGATGGGGATGTCGGGTCGTATTTTGATCAATTCAACTGCCAGTTTATCACCGGGCATTTTTGGCATGGACATGT
>CAZAHK010000412.1:0-1760 GCA_964484555.1 uncultured Desulfobacula sp. | reverse complement strand
GAATATGAACGTTATCATGCTGAAAGGGCTTTGAAGAAGAGTGAGGATAGATTCCGTGCTATTTTTGAAGGATCACGGGATGCAATTTTTATTACAGATAAAAACAAAAGATTTGCCTATGTTAATCAATCGGCCTGTGAATTAACCGGACACACAAAACAGGAACTTCTAAAAATGTGTATCCCTGATCTTCATTCCTCTGAAGACCTGATTGCCTTTAATCATTATTTTGATCGAACACTGTGTGGTAGGACATCCTTTTCTGAAGCTAATATTCTCCATAAGGACGGATTCAAAGTACCGACGGAATTCAGCAACTCAGCAGTAACTATCGATGATAAAACATATATGCACACCATTGCGAGAGATATGACCAATAGAAAAAAGGCTGAAGAAGCACTGAGGGAGAGTGAGAATAGATATAGATTATTGTCAGATGCGACCTTTGAAGCTATTTTTATTTCTGAGCAAGGGGTCTGTGTAGGGCAGAACAATACGGCATCGAAAATGTTTGGATATTCAGACCAGGAGGCCATTGGCCGGATGGGCACGGATTGGATTCATCCTGACGATCATGGTTTAGTCCGGAAAAATATATTGTCAGGATTTGAAGACCCATACGAGGCAAGGGCACTACGCAAGGATGGGTCGATATTTTTCTGCAGTATTCAGGGTCGAACTTTCAGCCACAACGACAAAGACCTTAGGATCACAGCCTTGCGAGATATCAACGCCCAAAAGCAGGCTGAAAAAGAAAGAGATGAATTGCACTCCCGGTTGATTCAAACCCAAAAAATGGAATCCATCGGTACTCTTGCAGGTGGAATAGCTCATGATTTTAACAATATTCTGTTTCCTATCATAGGTCATACCGAAATGCTTATGGAGGATATCCCGACCGCAGGCCAGATTCGAAATAGTCTTCAACAGATATATACAAGTGCTCTGAGAGCCAGAGATCTGGTTCAACAAATCCTGGCCTTTGCACGACAAGAAAAAAATGAATTAAAATTGATGAGGATGCAACCCATCGTCAAAGAAGCTTTGAAACTGATCAGATCCACTATCCCGACAACCATTTCAATTACCCAGAATATCCAATCCGATTGTGGTGCTGTAAAGGCAGACCCGACACAGATTCATCAGATCGTTATGAATTTGGCTGCCAATGCTTTTCATGCTATGGAGGAGAATGGTGGAGAGCTCAAGGTCAGTCTCGAAGAGATCAAATTGGGCGAAGATGACTTGATCAATTCTGATATGAGCCCCGGTTTATATGCTTGCCTAACAGTCGCTGATACCGGCATAGGGATAGATGCGGATAATTTTAGCAGGATTTTTGACCCATTTTTTACCACAAAGCAAAAAGGCAAAGGTACCGGAATGGGACTATCAGTTGTTCATGGGATCGTGAAGAGCATAAGTGGTGTTATTAAGGTTTACAGTGAGCCGGGAGAGGGCACTGAATTCCGTGTTCATCTACCCATTGCGGATGGGCCAACTGCAAATAATGATATTCTGGTGGATGGACCCATAATGCGCGGAAATGAAAGAATTCTTTTGGTGGATGATGAAACAGACATCATTGAAATAGAAAAACAGTCGCTGGAACGTCTCGGATATTCTGTTAAATCCCGCACAAGCAGTATTGAAGCACTTGAGGCGTTTCGTGCCAATGCAGGTAATTTTGATCTGGTCATTACGGACATGTCCATGCCAAAAATGCCCGGTGATAAACTGGCAGTTGAATTGATCAAAAT
>CAZAHK010000411.1:0-1761 GCA_964484555.1 uncultured Desulfobacula sp. | reverse complement strand
TGAAGGGTATCCAACCTCCCGTTGATTCCAATCCGGATATTCTCATATTTATGGCATCCCATTCCGTGAACCCTTATGGAAACCAATTTCTCATTCAGGCTTTCGTCATTGGTAAAAATGGCTCCCCCGTCCCCATAACAGCCCAGAGGTTTTGCCGGGAAAAAACTGGTGGCCGCCATATCGGCAAGATTTCCGGCCATCTTCTCTCCTGACCGGCTGCCGAGGCTCTGGGCTCCATCTTCTATGACTTTTAACCGATAGTGATCTGCGATCTCGTTTATGGCTTTGTAATCGGCAGGCAAGCCGAAAATATCCACAGGAATCACACATTTCGGCACCAACCCGCTGTGATTCGAATTTTTATGAAAATCTTCAATTGCCTTCTCAAATTTCTCAGGATCAAGGTTGAACGTATTTTCATCAATATCGGCAAAAACCGGAACAGCCCCCAGAAGGCAAATGACTTCAGCAGTGGCAATAAAGGTGAATGGTGAAGTGAACACGGCATGACCCGGCCCGATATCCATGGCCATTAAAGCCATGAGCAATGCATCCGTTCCGCTGGCACAAGATATCACATGCTTTGCACCGGTAAAATCGGAAAGTTTTTTTTCAAGTTCATACACCTCAGGGCCCATGATAAATCTGCCATGGGATAAAACCTTGTCCATTGCCTGCTTAATATCATCACCCAATGCAGATGCCTGGGCCTTTAAATCGATGAATTCTATGGGTTTCTTCATATCGAAGCTTTAACCTTTATGGTGTTTATATGCCATCCTGCCTGTTCTCATTTCTTCAGGTAAGGGCTGATTCTCCTCCAAATTCAGGCAGATCAGCGTATTGTTTTCCATTTCCCGATATTTTAATCCGCTTTCAGGGCAAAGATAAACCCCCTCCTGTGTTTTCTCTTTCAGTCGATGCCCATGTCTTGAAATCCACCCCGCAGGCTCGGCAGGAACGCCTATCACTATTGTGTAATCGGGGACATCCTTTGTGACAACGGCGCCGGCGGCAACAAAGGCATAGCGGCCAATGGTAACGCCGCAGACAATGGTTGCGTTGGCGCCAATGGTGGCACCCTTTTGAATAAGGGTTTTCTCATACAAATTTTTCCTGGATATTTCCGATCGAGGATTTGAAACATTTGTCAAGACACAGGAAGGACCCAGAAACACATCGTCCTGGATGTCAACCCCGGCATAAACCGAAACATTATTCTGGATCTTAACATTGTCCCCGATTCTCACATCCCCTGACACACATACATTCTGTCCAAGGTTACAATTTTTACCGACTACGGCACCGGAAAGGATGTGTGAGAAATGCCAGATTTTTGTCCCCCGGCCGATGATGGCTCCTTCATCCACATATGACGATTCATGCACAAAATAATTCAGTTTATCTATCATGGTTTCCGGCTGCTCTAATTTGGATCAACAAACGGGTGAACAATGGATTTATTTTTCAAAACAGGCGTCGTGTTTCGAATCGATGCCACCAGGTTCAAGGAAGGCCTTGCATCCTCAATGCCATATCCCCTGCCCTCCAGGATATCTTTATATACCAGCGTGTGCAGGTCGGTGAACCCCCCTGAAAATTCAATTTCCTTTTCATCAATGGTAATGGATCTGAATGTGGGGACGCCCCCCGCCTTTGCCTGGGCCGGCAAATCTTTTGGATCTACGGACAAAAACCATCTGACGCAGGCATTGTCAAGTTCTATAAAACCAGCGGTTTTCTTTTTATCGGCAAGATGAA
>CAZAHK010000410.1:0-1761 GCA_964484555.1 uncultured Desulfobacula sp. | reverse complement strand
TCCCCATGGGGCCCCATGACCGGAACGAGCTGAAGGACCTGGTGATAAAATAACAGAAAAAACCGTGGCAGCCGGAGAACATCGTATATGCTGACATCCTATCATATTACCATTCTGTTTCTTTCTCTGGGAATTCTGCTGTTTACGGCCAGGGGGCTGGGTGAGCTGGCCCAGCGGTTCCATCAGCCGGCCGTGCTGGGGGAACTGATGGCCGGTGTTCTGCTGGGTCCCACGGTCCTGGGAACCCTGTCGCCGGAGCTGAGCTTCTTTCTCTTTCCCCTCAACGGCTTGAACGCCACAGCCCTGGACACCATCGGATCACTGGCCATTGCCCTGTTTCTTCTGGTGGCGGGCATGGAGGTGGATCTGTCCATTATCTGGAAACAGGGAAAAGTCGGCGCCAAGGTGGGGATGGCCGGTATGGTCATCCCGTTTTTCATTGCATTGGCTGCGGCCCTGGTCATCCCCGGCGCCCTGGGGCGGCATTCAGGGATTGATCCGACAGTATTCGCCTTATTTTTCGCCATCGCCATATCCATATCCGCCCTGCCCGTCATTGCCAGAATCCTCATGGACATGGGCCTCTACCGCACCGATCTGGGCATGGTGGTCATCAGTGCGGCCATCCTCAACGACATTATCGGGTGGATTGTTTTTGCCATTGTCTTAAGCCTTCTGGAAAACCCGGCCGGAAACGCCCGCCCCATTGTCCTGACCATCACGCTGACCCTGGCGTTTACCGGGCTCATGCTGACCCTGGGCCGCCAACTGATTCACAAGGCCATGCCCTTTGTGCAGGCCTATACCCGGTGGCCCGGCGGTGAATTGAGCTTTGCCCTCTGCCTTGGGCTCCTCGGCGCGGCGTTTACCGAATGGATCGGCATTCATGCCATTTTCGGCGCCTTTATCGTGGGCGTGGCCGTCGGCGATTCTTCCCACCTGCGGGAACGAACCCGGGTCATCATCGGTGATTTTGTCTCCTTTATTTTTGCCCCGGTATTTTTTGCCGGCATCGGCCTTAAGGTGAATTTCCTGGCCCATTTCGACCTTCCCCTGGTTTTGACGGTACTGGGGATTGCCTTTTCCTGCAAAATCATAGGCGGCTTCATGGGCGCCCGGTGGGGTAGGATGCCTCACCGGGAAGCCTGGGCAGTAGGTTTTGCCATGAATTCCCGAGGAGCAATGGAGATCATTCTGGGAACCATCGCCCTTCAAGCCGGAATCATCCGGGAGCCCCTCTTTGTGGCCCTCATCGTGATGGCCATGGTCACATCAATGGCCAGCGGCCCCCTGATGCGCATCATCCTTAAAACCGAAAAAAAGCAAAGGCTTCGGGATCTCCTGTCCTCAAAATATTGTATATGGGAATTGAAGGGCCTTTCCCGCAGGGAGGTCATCCAGGAGATGACGGTTCTAGTTTCCGGCCCCGAGGGCCTGGATGCACAAAGCCTGGAAACAGCGGTCTGGGCTCGCGAGCAAGTCCTCAGCACCGGCATCGGCAATGGCGTGGCCCTTCCCCATGCCCGCATCGAAAACCTCCGGGCTCCCCTGGTCGTGGCGGGCATCTCCAAAACAGGCATTGATTTTGATGCACCGGACGGCAGACCGGCAACGGTTATCTTCCTGGTTCTTACACCTGAAAATGATCCCGGCGCCCAATTGGAGATTGCCGCTGAAATCGCAAAACTTTTCAGAGATCCGCGCATCCTGGATCAGATTCTCCGCATGAAGACCTTTACGGAATTTCTGGCATTGCTCCGG
>CAZAHK010000409.1:0-1771 GCA_964484555.1 uncultured Desulfobacula sp. | reverse complement strand
ACCGGTAAAACATGGCCCGGATGAAGATGAACAGTCTTTTTTCCGGATCAGCCGGGGTTCCGGGCGGGGGAATTGATGGGAAATTTTGGAAGGCTTTTGCAAAAATGTCTTCCAGCACGGCTCGGTAAAGGCCTTCTTTGTCCCGGAAATGGTAGTTGACGGCGGCAATATTGGCATTGGCTTCTTCTGCGATCTTCCGGACGGTGGCGGCCTTGAACCCTTCCCTGCCGAAGATATCCCCTGCAATATCAATGAGTCTCTCCCGTGTGGGCAATGGTTTAATCATAGATCCCCGTTTTCAAATGTTAGTTTCAAACACATGAATAAAACATTTGTTTGAAACAGTCAATTAAATTTTTAAGATTTTCACGGGTTTTAACAAAAACAGCAGCAGAAGCCCCAAGGCGCTGACACCCAGGATCAGTTGGAAGGGCAGGGCGTAACTCCCGCTGATGTCAAAGAGGTAGCCGGTCAGGATGGGTCCCAGGGCGCCGCCGGCCGTGCCGAAAAAGACCACCAGGCCGAAAAGGGCGCCATGGGAGGCGGTTCCGAAAAGTTCGGCCACAATGGGGGAGATCACGGTAAAAAAACCGCCGTGGGCCAGCCCGTAAATACAGGCAAAGACGTAGAGCTTCCAGAGACTGTCCGCTGTCTGAAGCCAGAAAAGTCCCGTCAAAAGGAGTAGAAGAGAGAGGATCATGGAGCGCTTGCCCCCGATCCGGTCAATGACCATGCCGATGATGAACCGGCCGGCCATGCTTACCCCGCCGATGGTGGACAGCACGCCCGCCGCCTTATGGGCCGAAATGCCGATGTCCCGGCCATGGGGGACGATATGCACCAGGATGCTCATGAGGCAGGAGACAATGGTCAGGTTAATGATACAGAGCAGCCATAGGGGAAAGGTCCGGCGGGCCTCGGAAAAGGAAAGATTTCCGTCTGGAGGCCGGTTAACCCTGCCGGCAGGGTTCTGAAATCCGGGTTCGGGCTTGTCCGGTTCCTTTTTCAGGAACTGTGCAATGACCAAAAGGGAGAGAAGGGCGAGAGCGCCCAGGATCACGCCGGCTTTGCGCCACCCAAAACCGGATATCAAAAAACTGGCCAGGAGGGGAAAAATCAATTGTCCGGCGCCGGTGCCCACTTTGGTGATGCCGGTCATGAAGCCCCTTTTTTCAGGGAACCACCGGGCAATGGTGGTCAGGGCAATGACATCAATGGAGCTGAGGCCGATCCCAAACACCAGGCCGAAATACAGGTAGAGTTCCCAGATCGTGTCCATTCCCGACATCAGCATGCACCCGATTCCCAGGAAAAGGGCCGACACCGACATGATGATCCTGGGTCCGATCCTGTCGTTCAACCGGCCGATATAAACGGCAACCAGCCCGGAAACAAAGAAGGCCACGGCGGATGATCCGGAAATGGCGGCCCGGGGCCATCCGAATTCGGCCATGAGAGGGTTGAAAAAGACGCCGTAGGAAATATATACCCCGACTCCGATGGCCTGGACGCTGAAACAGGCGGCGACAATGATGCTTGAGATGCTGAGATGTATCCGTTTGGGTGGGTTCATGGTGTTTGCCTTTTTCCGGTAATCGCCCGATCTTCCAAAAACAAGAATAATGGGTGATGGTATCCCAGGCCGGCCCGGTTCGTCAACGGGTAGATTTTTTTTAAAATGATGATTATAGTCTTCCGTTAAAGGATGACGGATATCATGAAAAACAGGAGCCCATATGACCGAATTTGCCAATGCCATGGAAGTGTTCAA
>CAZAHK010000408.1:0-1773 GCA_964484555.1 uncultured Desulfobacula sp. | reverse complement strand
TCTTTTCCGATGGGTTTCAATGGTATCCGGAACCAGAACCTTTTCAAGGGCCTCCCTTTTTCGGCTGATCTCAAGCTCGGAATACCCGTTTTCAAGTTTAAATTTTTTATAAAACCGAATTTCAAGATCGTTCAGAACCTTTTCCCTGTGAACTGTTTTTTCCGTTAACAAAAGGATTCCACCGGAATTCAGCCCATTGAAAACAGAGGATAAAACCGCATCTCTTTTTTGGGGGGCAATAAACTGGAGGGTAAGATTAATGAGAACAACAGAGGCATTTTTAATCCGAATGTCTTCAAGAAACCCACAGATAAGGCAGACAGAGGAGGATTCGGTTTTATGGGCAAGCTGTCTGCTATATTTTTCAATCATGGGAAAGGAACTGTCAACCCCTATCAGGCTGAATTCCCGCCCTTTCATCTGATCCAGGATTAAAAGGCCGAGATTGCCGTTGGAACATCCCAGATCATATATACGACTCTTCTCCTGATAATAGGCTGAAGCAATTTCCGCCTGGCGCCGGATACTTTCCCCATACAGCGGCACGGAACGATTCAGCATGTCATCAAACACCCGGGCCACTTCCCTGTTGAATTGAAAGGGTTCCGGCTTTCCTTTTTTCCCGGCAAATATCCTGTCTTTTTCCATCTGATATTCCATTGCGATCAAAATTTTACTCTCTTTATCCCATTTTGGATAGAAGTGCAAGACAGCCGCTGTTTTCCATACTTTATTATCCCTTGACTCAGGAGGATTCATAATGATATCTAAGATGACACCAAGACTCCAATGGATCCGATGAACGCCACATTAACCTTCTAAAGGAGAACACCATGGAAATTGTTGGAATCGATGTCGGGTTTGGTTTTACAAAAGCCTATAACGGCAAGAATTCCGTTATATTCAAATCCATTATCGGTGATGCAACCGATATCCAGTTTCATTCCGTTCTGGGAGAGGACTCCTCCACATCCAATCTGCATATTACCCTTGATGATAAGTCCTATTTTCTCGGCAGCTATGCCGAACTCCAGTCCAATATCCGGGAATTTACCCTTGACCAGGAAAAATTACTGGAAAATTTTTTTAAAATCCTTGCTGTCACGGCTGCCGGGCTCTGCACCGATACAGCAGCACCCATTCAGATTGTGACAGGCCTTCCGGTCGGTTACCTGAAAAGGGACAGCAAAAGATTAAAGGAAATGATCACCGGCGCTCATGTTATCACCTTTCACCATCCTGATGGAAAAGATGTCATTAAAAAAATCCACATCGATAAAATCCATGTGATACCCCAACCCATCGGCTCGATTTTCAATCTGATTTTTGATGAGCAGGGAAGAATTATAGACAAGGCCCTGGCGGGTCAGAAGCTCGGTGTGGTGGACATTGGTTTTAAAACCACGGATTTCAGCATTTTTGATCATCTTCAATACATCGAAAGAGGGTCATCCACCATGGATACCGGAATTTCAAAATGCTTTTCCGTCATTGCCGGCAAACTGCGTCAGGAAAGCAATATCAACGTTGAACTCTTCAGGATGTTTAAATTTATCGAATCCGGAATGATCAAGATCAAAGGCAAGGAATACAATATTTCCAACCTGAAAAAGCGGGTTTATACCCATGCTGCCGCCGCTATTGTATCGGATCTGAACCGTCTCTGGGAGAATGACTGGGATATTGATTCCATTATCCTTTCCGGTGGCGGAAGTGTAGAGCTTGCCGAATACCTGATGTCGGGCATAGAGGGCAATATCATCCCCATTCCAA
>CAZAHK010000407.1:0-1780 GCA_964484555.1 uncultured Desulfobacula sp. | reverse complement strand
TGAAACCAACTGTAATTACAATAGGTTATTTTTCTATGTCAAAAAGATGGGTTAAATATGAATAACCTTAACCCTTCCGACCAGGCCATTTTCCAACCGGACTTTTATGCCATGTGGATGAAAAGACGATTTTGTTAAAATAGTTTTTACGATCCCTTGGGTCAAAATACCTGATTTCTGGTCTTTTTTCAACACAATGGAAACGGTTTGTCCTGGTTTGATATGCGCCCTGTTCTGTCCGTCAGTCATTATTGCCTTTACCTTTTAAACTGTAAAATAAAAAATAATATACATCATTTCCAAATTTTGAAAAATGGCGAATACAAATCCCTCTCTTATGGGTGACCTCGAAGAACCCCTGGCCGTAAGGGCCGATAAAGGGCCTGTCAGTTTAAGATCATCAAAAAGAAGGGTTTTCATCGCTGCATGGATTCTGGGAGATCCCACCTGGAAAATTTCCTGGAACTCTTTGCGAAAAGGGGACAGGGCAAGCTCCAATGCCGCGTTGACCTGGGTGTCGGTGGCTTTTTTATCAAGGCTGTCATTCAGTGAGACCACAATGGCCAGGACAGTCCCGTCCCGGGAAATGAAATTGTCCACAAGCGTCGGATTATAGAGCGCATCAGCCCGGGCCTGGTCAATGGCCGCCTGGTTTTCAGGTGCACGGTTTAAAATGGTTCCGGAATCAATTTCACCCCTGGACCCCCGGATACTGCGCACCGTAAAAAGGTCATCCACCTGTTTTACGCATTCAAGCTTTTCCAGGGCAAAATGCAGTTTTTCCAGGGCGGCCATCTTATCCAATGACCAGAGATCCTTATCCCTTAAATAGACAATGGACCGATGGTCTGAACCAAACTCCCGAACAATTTGGTCATAGATGCGTTTATCCGGATGGGAATCGGGCATGAGGCTGCCGAACCCTGTGTCCACATTCAGGCGAGGCAAACCCAAGCCGGTCATACAGGTAACCATAGCAAGAAACAGAACTGTGGCCACCCGGTGGTTTGCGCCCAACATGAAAAATCGGATCAACATAATCAATTCCCTTTACGGTTAGTGGTCTTTGTCCGCCGGACGCTCTGCCGAAGATGCCGAGGTATTTTCGGCATCAGTTTCCGGTATTTCCTGAAAGGGATACGTTTCCTGGAGCCAGACAGTCGTAAACACCTCGGCAGGCACATAATCCCGGGATAAAACACGTCGATCGGTTTTGATCAAAGTGATGTGCTGATCCCGGATGTTTTCCATTAACAGCATATTGCCCTGCCACCTGTCTTTGTCCGTTTTTCTAAGATCATGGCGGGTCAGCCGTTTTTGCAGCCTTTTTCCAGGGTCAAAAAAATCCGTGCGCACAACCATAAGATTATCCTGCCGGATATAGTGTCTGCAGATGCTCGCCCCTTTTGCCGGGCTGCAGTCCTTTGGGGATGCCTCAACCACAAAATAGGCAAGTGTATTCTGTTTTGGCAGGAGCTGATCCGGCATTCTTGTATAGATAACATCCGATCCCATCTCCACCAGGTCTTCAATGGAAAAATCAGTCCCCATGAAATCACGGCTCCGGTTTTTTTTAGGGTCGGATGAAACAAATTCCCCCAAGGCCGGCAGATAGATGCGGCTATGCACAATTCCCCGGGGGTTCCGGGTTATCATCAGAGCAAGACCCCTGACTTCTGCAGGCCTGTCAAAAACCAACAGATACTGAAAGTTACCATTGGTTTCCGTAACTTCCCAAAAAATGAGGGGTAGTTTAAAAAAATTATAGACAACTCAATCC
>CAZAHK010000406.1:0-1780 GCA_964484555.1 uncultured Desulfobacula sp. | reverse complement strand
TTATACATTACGAGCACGCAAAAATGATCATGTTATAATGTAATGAATACTAAGATCATCGAGCGATCTCTTGCCTCAGCCGTTCCATTATCATCTGTAGGACCGGAACAATCTTATCGTGGGGCGGATCATTCATCATTTCATGACAAAAAACACGGGCATGGGCATAACGATCATCACGATTCAAAGCATGGTTATGGAAAATCATACAAGAAAAAATCTTTTCTAAAAGATATTTTCGATTTTTGACATTGCTTGCAGACCCATTTATCAACTTAAACAGGAAGAAATTCAGTAATCATTACTTTCTTGGAGAACCATGTTCGGAACCATTTTAATTTCAGTTTGCACCTTTATGCATGTTTATGTTTTCTGGAGAACCGCCTCTATACCGTTTGTGGAACAGCACATATCCAGAAAGGGATTTATCGGTACAGGTCTGATCCTGTGGGCTATTTTTGTCTTTGGCCGCATCCTGGGGCATTCCGGAATTGGAATTCTTGCAGGCGTTCTTGAATTCTTAGGGATGAACTGGATGGCTGTTTTATTCCTGACGTTTCTTCCACTTCTTTTGGTCGATCTCATCACATTGTATGGCTTTTTCATGCCCCGGTTAGCTCCTTCACTGCGAGGGGCTGCCCTGGTCATCGGGATGGTGTTTTCGGTAATTGCGCTCATCCAGGGCCTGCGACCGCCAATAGTGGAAAAATACGAGGTAACCATTCCCGGCTTACCCGTTGCGCTTGATGGAACAGTGATTGTAGCCATGTCGGATATGCACCTGGGTTCACTTCTCGGCAAAAGGTGGTTATCCGGCCGGATCGCCCAGGTAAAATCGGAAAAACCCGATCTTGTGGTGTTGCTGGGTGATATTTTTGAAGGGCACGACCTCCTGAAGATCAATTGATTGCCCCTTTCAGGCAGCTCTCCGCATCTTATGGACTCTGGGCAATTCCCGGCAATCATGAGTTTTATGGGGGAAGCAAAAACAACCTGTTTGAATCAGTAGGGGTTACGTCGCTGAATAATAAATGGGTTGAAGTAAGGCCGGGTCTTGTCCTGGCAGGCGTGGAGGATCTCACCACCAGAAGCCGGAACGGTCAAAAGAATGACCCCATCTCGATAGCCCTCGCAGGTCGCCCTCCAGGTGCCACCATTCTCCTTTCCCATACGCCGTGGCAAGCTGAAAAAGCTGCCGGCGAAGGCGTGGGGCTTATGCTCAGCGGCCATACCCACGGCGGACAGATATGGCCCTTCGGCTATCTGGTCCAAAAACGATATCCCCTTCTGGAGGGGCGTTACGAGGTGAATGGGATGACGGTCATCGTTTGCAGAGGCACGGGAACATGGGGACCCCGCATGCGGCTCTGGCATCCCGGTCAGATTTTGCGTGTGACATTGAGAGGAGAAGGGGTAGCAGTCCTTCAGGGCGAGATGAATAATATCACCTACCCTAAAATTCTGTAAGGAAAAAAGATGATGAACCGTGTGAAATATTCAATGAAAATGGCACAGGTATCGTAAAAAATATTCATGAAGCCTATGGACATCTTAGTGCTATTGAAAGACTCATTGATGGGCATGTGGAGCCACAACTTTTAGGTGAAGAATCAGTGGTTGCTTGTTTGGAGCAAAGTCAGGTAGACCAATTGGAAAGGAATGCTGCCATAGCTCAAAAATCATTAAAAATGGATCTCGCTTCTGAAGAAAAATTCAAAGAACTTTGTAACTATTCAGTAAAAAAAATGCATTTGATGTCATTTTTTACTTGACAAGGGTT
>CAZAHK010000405.1:0-1811 GCA_964484555.1 uncultured Desulfobacula sp. | reverse complement strand
GTAAAGTTCAAGCAAAATTTATGCCTTTTAAAACCAAAGTTGGAGTAGTATACATAAAATAAATTCTCGTTGATTCCAATTTAAAAATCTTTTATATCTATGATCCATTTGCTGTATTCCATTATTAAAAGGAGTTCCCCTTGACTGAAGAAACAAAGGAAATTGTGGTAAAGGACCAGGTTGATATTGATTTGGTTGAGAAAGCTTATCAAAACCTGTCTCAAATTTTTTCAAATCATATTGAAAGTGCTATGCAAGAAGCGGGAAATTATTTGATTAAAGAATTCTATGACGACGATATTGAACTTGCCCGAAACAAGAAGTCACCCCGAAATGAATCATTGCATCAATTAATCGAAAGACTTCAAAACAGGTCGTCAGGCACTCCCTCAAAATCTTGGATATATCAATCTATAGGGCTTGTCATCCAATCTCATGACATTGAAAAAATGGATAAAGATTTTTTCCAGACGTTTGGAAAGATCCCATTAAGCCATAAAATCAGCCTTCTTCCTATAACAAAATTTGAAATAAAAAAAGATTTGATAAACAAAATTATCGACAATAATCTTTCTGTTAGAGAACTGGAAGAACTCAAAGCAAAACAACAGAATGCATCAGATAGAAATATCAGCCTTCTGACATTGTTGAAGAACCCTAAAAAACTTGTGAGTGAAGATGCTTTGAAATATATTAACTTGGATTCCCTTAAAAAAGAACCTTTGAATAAACTCAAAAAATATAAAGAAAAAAGTATTGAAAAGCTTAATGAATTTCAAACCAGGCTTGAAGAATTCCAGAGTGAAATAGAAAAAAATAAATCATATATTGAGCAATATAAAAAATTAATTTCTGACATTGATAAAGCTGAGAAAACAAAAAAACCTGTAAAAAGGGGACGAAAGAAAAAATCCTGAGCATATTCCAGTGAATGGGACTCAACGATACTTCCGATCTAATTCATAAACAAGGGGATTCCACGAGCCAATTTTTTCCAAGTCTATTAAATGCTCCCATACAGATGGATCATTACAAAAGGTCTTTTAATCAGTATAGGCAGTCCATTTGAGGCATCAAACAGCCCCTTGGCTTGACACAGGGCAATGATTGGTACCTATCTGCTGACGCCTTGAATGCCTTTAGCTGGCTGGGTTTAAGCCGTTTTAAAACGAAGTCGTATGGGATGGTCTTTGAACCAAAAGAAAAAAAGAATGACCCCGGCGAGACCATAACCGGTTTTAAACCAAGAAAAGAATACTCCCGTTTATTAAGAGCCATCCGGCTTTGTGCAAAGGCATGTGTTCAAAGCGAAACGCAGTGTAGCTTTGGACACATTCACTTTGTAACAAACATGGAAGGATAGGTTCTTAATAAACGGTAAGATAATAAAAAAGGCAATCTTATTCCTGGGTTTTCATTGAGATCTGTTTCTTTTTATTTTCTTTTTTGTGTAATAAAAATAGGATTTCCGTTCTTCGGCAAAGCTCCGCTCCGCTGCGTTTTGCCTTGAACTCGAATCCTATTTTTATTACACCAAGAGGGTTTGGATTTTTTCTTTGGCTCAATTCAAAAGAATATGATTGTATTTGTTTGGTAAACCTCTAAGGGATTATCTCTTTAGAGAAAAAACAAACAAATCATTTTATTTAAAATACAAAGGGTTAAGTCAAAAAATAATATAAAGAAAGAAATGAGATGGGGGTTAATCTACCCCTGTTTTTGGAAACTTTTTAAAAAATTTTTTATTTTAAGTATGAAGATAAAATCAATTATTAAATTTTTATAATTTACCTGTAAAGTCAGTTCTGCCC
>CAZAHK010000404.1:0-1820 GCA_964484555.1 uncultured Desulfobacula sp. | reverse complement strand
TATATCTATAAAAATGACCATGGGGACTGCCGATCAACTGGGAATAGATTTTTTCTTTCCCGTTCCGGGTGGTGATGATATGGATTTCATCAACGCTCTGGTTATTCTGATGAAGGGCGTAAAGGGTTTCCGTGATCACCTGGGGGGTCATGCCGGTGACGGCCAGCAGGATATTTTTCATGAAATCAGCTCTGCTTTGATTTTTCCCAGCCCAAAGGTGGTCTGTTTGCCCAGATGGACCTGTTCGCAGAATTCAATCAGCGGCAGATATTCATCAATGGGACCCTCGTAGGTCACGGACCCGGTCATGCCCCCCATGAGCATTTTTTCATCCTGGCGGAAAGAATACCGCTGCCAGTCATACCAGGAAAGATTTGTTTCTATTGTTTTGACGGTTTCCGCTTTTTTGACAAGTCCCGGATAATCCAATGCAGGCTCCCCGTCGCCATAGACATTCATCAAAGAAGAGATTCTCCGGAGCATGGCCCGGACCAGCAGATGAAAGGGCAGGTCAGCCTGGAGCTTATTTTCGAATTTCAGGCGAAGGGGGGTTTCCAGGGTCAGTTTCAAGCAAAGGTCCTGGCCATGAAAGCTTTCCAAAGATTTCAGGCCCAGTTTTTTAACAGGTGTCGGGGTCAGTTTATGATCATCGGATGAATAGATAACCCCATCATTGCTTTGAACCTTTTCAAGAGAAAACCGCCCGCGATGGGTGTTTAATTTTTTACCGATGCCGATCTGGCCCATTTGTTCAAATGCGTAAATAAAATAGGGAAGCCAGGTGTTTGCCTCACCCATGAGCAACAGGGTAAAGTCAAAGGCAGATCCGGCCGGAAAATGTGTCTTGATGGTCAATGGCGGCTCAATCACGAACGGATGCGGCGGCGCTGCCATGCGGGAATCTTTGGCATTCGCGGAAACCGGGAGTTCAAAAACCCGGGCATAGATACATTTAGTATTGAGCAGGCAGGTTTCGCACTCCTGTTGTTTTAATGCACAGACTACTTTTTTCAAGGCCCGCCCGAATACGCCGCGAAACGTTGATCCTTTGTAGCAGGGGAGCTCTGCATCGGTTTCAAGACGGCAGGTGAAATCGTATCGCTCAAAAAGCATCATGCCTCCGGATCTTATAATTTTTAAAACTGGTGGTGCTCTTTTGAAAACGGATCTTATTAAAAAAAGGGAGGCCGTGTAAATAATTGCAACGTTGCAGCCGGATTTTTTAACTGATTGACTTCCGGAGAATCTCTGCCGCGCCGGATACAATGCCGTCACGCATTGTATCTAATTTCATTGGGTGGCGATTGTCAAGGAATAGAAATATGTTTTTCATACCAGGTGCCTCTTCCGGTGCCTTTTTGAATGATATGGCCTGAGTCTGAAAGCTTTTTCAGATGGTCCTTGATTGTGTTGCGGTTGGCTCCGGTTAAAGCTCCGGCTTCTTTTACCGTGATTTTGCCGCGGCTTTTTAAAACATCCATGATCTTTTCAGACAAAGGCGGCAGGGCGGCCGTTAATCTTTCCTGATCGATTTTCTTTACAAGAATATTTTTTTGAACCACCAGGCAGTTTATAAAAAATGAAATCCAGTCACCGATAAGAGATTCCGGGCTGTCCAGGGTTGTTTGTGCCCGCCGGAGTGTTCTGTAGTATTCCTCCTTATTGTCTTCGATAATCCGTTCAAGCGAGCAATAAGGGATATAGAGATATCCGTTTTGAATCAAAAGAAGTGTGGTCAAGGCACGGGAAAGCCTTCCGTTTCCGTCTTGAAAAGGATGGATGGCTAAAAAACGGACAATAAAATTTGCGATGGCCAGTAA
>CAZAHK010000403.1:0-1822 GCA_964484555.1 uncultured Desulfobacula sp. | reverse complement strand
CAACTGTTTAAAAATTGCTAAAACCTTTTTGGTTCTGGCTTGTCCAGGTTAGGGGGTTACAATCCGGATTCCCATTCGTTCATTCATCTTACCGGGGAGGAAAATTGTGATGCCAATAAGGTTGTCGAATTTTTCGAGTTGATACTGAAATCATACGAACATGCTCCTAAAATCATACTGCTATTAGACAATGCAAAGTATTTCAAGGCCAAAATTGTCAATCAATGGCTTGAAAAACATCCAAAATTAGAATTGGAATTTTTACCGCCTTATTCACCAAATCTCAATTTGATAGAACGATTCTGGCGCTTTGTTAAAGCGAAATTGGTCAAAAACCGGTATTACGAAAAGTACAAAACATTTCGGGCAGAAGTTTTCCAGTTGCTTAATCACACCGATAAATATATTGGTGAATTTCGGACATTGATGGTCGAAAAATTTGAAATTGTAAAGATCAAGCAAAATTTATGCCTTTTAAAACCAAAGTTGGAGTAGTATATCTGAATGCAAAGCTTCAAGCCCTTCAATCAACGACACCCGGTTGGGCCGGGAAGGATGCCGTATACCTTGATTCGATTCTTTGGAATGTATACAACCTGACTGCAGAGCAGCACTATATACGTTATGGATACCTGGAAGGCCTGAGCCCGAATGCGTATTTTAATCATGATGAATACCGCTATGCAAAAGCCAACGACATGGTCAATAGAGGATTGTCGGCCGGTATTCAGGAGGCTTTGGCGGTTTTTTCCAGGGCCTGGCCCGGTGATGCCTACCAGCATTATATTCAATATGGGGCTTTGGAAGGCATCAACCCGTCCAATCAATTTGATGAAAGTGACTACCTTGAAGTCAAATTGACGGCCCTTAAATCTTTTAGCACAACGGCTGCACAATGGGCCGGGAAAACAATTCATGACCTGAGGGCTTTTTTATCAGGGTTTGGCTTAACGGTTCTGGAACATTATCTATCTTATGGGATGGCCGAAGGTCTGGTGTCCATTCCGGTTTCTTTAAACGAACAAGTCCAGGTTCCGGGCACCATTCCCCAGCCCGGCAGTGGTTACGGTTTGACCGTGGGATCAGATGTTCTGACAGGCGGGCCCGAGGATAATATCTTCGATGGTCCAACCATGAATAATCTTCAGACGCTGACCGGCGGAGACATCCTGGATGGCGGCGGGGGTACTGATACCCTTTTTGCCCAGTTGTTGTCCAATATTGCACTGATGATGCCGACAGTTAGAAATATTGAAGTTCTTCAATTGAATTCAACCTATGCGGGTGGCGCAACCTATGATGGGGCCCGGACCACTGGCGTAATAAAACTGGAACATATTCAATCCGCTTCCCCTCTTTCTGTTATTAATCTGAACAGCATGCTGTCATCCGGTCTTTTTGTCAGCAATTCCATGGCCGGTATAACCGTCAGATTTGAAGACAGCGTTCTGTCCGGCGGCTCAGACAGCATTACCCTGTCCTTAGACGGATACTCCGGGAATGATACATTTCTTATCGGCAGTGAATCAGATCCGAATGGAGATATTGAATCCCTCACCATTCTGACAACCGGTGCCCCTTCCGATTTCGGCACAGGATGCATTGATATGGGAGACGTCGTCACTGTCCGTGTGGGTGCATCCGCAAGCCTTGACCTTGGCTCAACAGCAGGATTTGAGGCCATGACCATTTTTAATGCCTCCGGCAGCACAGCCGGTGTCCATGTAAAATTGGCCAACAAACCCTTACCCGATACCAGTGTGCTGTTAACCCCAGAATAAGCGTGTTCTCGTAAAAAAAATACTTGTAAACAATTGGGCGA
>CAZAHK010000402.1:0-1826 GCA_964484555.1 uncultured Desulfobacula sp. | reverse complement strand
AAGATTGAACGGCTGCCGGGCGTTAAAAAAGTGTTCATCAGCTCCGGCATCCGCTATGACCTGATCTTCAGCGACACCCAAAACGGGGGGGCCTACCTTGAAAAAATAGTGGCCGACCATGTGTCCGGCCAGATGAAAATCGCGCCCGAACATACGGCGCCCCATCTGTTGGCTCTCATGGGAAAGCAGCCCGTGGAACATCTTCTCAAATTCAAGCAGCAGTTTGACAGCCTGTCCAAAAAGGCGGGGAAACCCCAGTTTCTGACCTATTATCTGATTGCGGCCCATCCCGGCTGCCGCATGAAAGACATGCAGGACTTAAAACGATTCTGCATCGAAAATCTAAAGACCATCCCGGAGCAGGTCCAGATTTTTACGCCCACGCCCTCCACCTGGTCCACCCTCATGTATTATACGGAAACGGACCCCTTTTCCGGGAAGCCCCTCTTTGTTGAAAAAGATCCAAAAGAAAAGGAAAAGCAGAAGCTGGCGGTGACGGCCAAGCCCCTTGGAAAAAAAGGCAGGCGATGATTTATTCGAAAGATCCATATTTTTTGATGAGATAGGTGACGATATCCGTGCGGGCCTGATCCATCTCCATGAACCTGAATCCGATGATAAAAAATTCAGGATTGGCGTCTTTCTCGCACCACAGGCTTTCGGCATCAAAGACAAGGTCTTCTTCCATGCCGAATTCTTCATTCAGCTTGATCCTGAACCTGAAAACCGTGTTCAGCTCGATGCTTTCCCGGCTAAACAGCATGATCCCCTCAGTTGATATATCCCCCAGATATCCGGCCGGGGCACCGGTCTTGTCATGGATCACTCTTAGATAAAAATAGAGCTGCTTCCGGTCAAACCTGCGTTTTTCAAAATTATTTAAAAGGCTGTGGTTCATCATGGTTTCCTTATACAAAAGCATAAAAGATTCATCCCGGAGAGTCAAGATTCAGGCGCATTTAAAATTTCCAGGTGAAAAATCCCATTGACAAAAGATGACTAATGGTTTAACCATTTGCATTATTTTAACCCATCTTCTTTTGTTCAGGAGAGAGCATGACAAACAGCAGAATCAAGGTTCACCCGGTTCTGGAGATTCCGGAAAAAGAGACGGTGTCTTTTTTCTGGAACCACACACCGCTGACGGCAAGAAAAGACGAGATGATCTCATCGGCGCTCTTTGCCAACCATATTAAAATCTTCGGGCACCACCACAAAGACGGCTCGGCCCAGGGCATTTTCTGCGCCAACGGCCAGTGCGCCAAATGCACGGTCATTGCCGACGGGGTGCCGGTCAAGGCCTGCATGACGGCGGTCAGAGGAAATATGCGGGTGGAGAGCGTGGAAGGCCTTCCCAGGCTGCCCGATACCAGCGGCCCCCCGAAAATCGGCAATGTCGAACAGATCCATACCGATGTGCTGATCATCGGCGGCGGCCCGGCCGGGCTGTCCGCCGCCATCCAATTGGAAGAACACGGGATTCACGCCGTCCTGGTGGATGACAAGGAAGAGCTGGGCGGCAAGCTGGTGCTTCAGACCCATAAATTCTTCGGCTCGGTGGAAGACTCCCATGCCGGCATGCGGGGCATGGATATCGGCCGCCTCCTGGCCCAAAAGGTTGAGGGCAGCCCATTAATAGAGGTCTGGAAAAAGAGCACGGTCCTCTATGTGTTTGATGATAAAAAGGTCGGGGTCCTGAAGGACGGGGTGTATAAAATCCTTACCCCTAAAATTATTCTCAATGCCGCCGGGGCCAGGGAAAAATTCCTCCGGTTCAAGGGCAATTCCCTTTCCGGCGTCTATGGGGCCGGGGCCTTCCAGACCCT
>CAZAHK010000401.1:0-1847 GCA_964484555.1 uncultured Desulfobacula sp. | reverse complement strand
CGGGTTCCGGAACCTGGCCCATGATCACGTCATTTCCGCATTCCTGGGTAAAATGGGCAATAAACGAACCATCAGGTCCCAAGATGGGTGACAAATCAAAATTCGACACCTGGAAATGTTGGCCGCCTGTAAAACCGGTTTCTGCATCCGTCAATTTATCCTTATAATGAAAAGTCCCATCCCCTTTTTTCTGCACAGATCCACTGGAATAGGCCACGGGATTGGATTGACCAAAGGCAGTGGCAGTGGTAACCAGGGTATTTTCATTTATTTCCCAGAGTGTGTATGTATTGCTTTGCCAGTCCACATCAAAGACATAATTGTATCCAAAAGAATTTTGAACGGTTTTATTGATGCTGCCGTCTATTATCCCCGAACCATAGCTGACCTTTCCCATGGTGCTGATGAAAATATCGCCGGAGCCGATACCATCCAATTCGCCCTTAAAATCCCAGCCGCCGACAATGGACAGATACCTACCGTCAAAAAACATGCCTGCTAAATCCCAGGCCTGGGAATACACAGCCCCGGGCTCGACCTCCTGGTCTTCTCCCGTCTTATTATACCAGGTATTGCCGGAGAGATTATCTCTCTGGTTGTCAAACACGGTGATCTGGGCAGCACTGCCCAGAATCGGGATAATACATAATACAAAAATAATGAAAACACAAAATGCTCGTTTCATCCGGTTGCTCCTTTTTTAAAATCCGGGTTGATGGAAATGATTTTTATATCTTGATATAAATTCACCGGCCCTGACATGGGGCTTGGGCCAGTGGGCACTCCTTGAAGAATATCGCGGAAATTCCGAATCAGCGGCTTTACAAATATCTTTTTGGGCTGGGTTTGATAGGTTTTGTTTTTCCGGACAAGGCCTTTTCCAGTAGTCATTCCCAGGCAGATCCAGTTTGCGGCCAGGTAACAGGTTCCCTGAAAATATTCCGGGTCCACAAAGGTTTCCATGAGCACAGGGGAAAATCCCCATCGATCCTGCCAGTCTTGCCGGATTTGCCGGCTGATTTTTCCGAGGACATGGCTTGCCAAATTTTTGACATTCACCCAGGGGAATATTAAAAAACGGGTATTATTGATGATCCAGGCCAGGTTCCTCAGTCTTGAGCCGGCATCCCATCCGATCCATTGATCCCGGCCGGCAATGGCTTTGGCTGCCCCGGCAAACAAACAACAGCCCAGTACCTGTTCCGGGGTATGAATGAAATATCGAATGAAATATCCAAAAGGCCGGCTATATCCCAGATAGTGGTACCGGGCCATATATTCATTCCACAACCGGGCTTGTGCCGGGGTGGTGACCAGGTCAATGTGGATTAAACCGATCTCTTTGAGCTTGCCGGATATTTCTTGACCTGGATCGGTTTTTGCCGAGAATACAGGAAGGTCCTGTCTCGGTTTTGACTGAGACTGTTTGATTGGTAATTTAACCCATCCGTTCTTTTCAAATTGCCGGAGCATTTTCATGCATGCGTCCAGTTTATTGGTACCTGATGCCGTCCGCCAGTTTAAATGTTCACAAATGGTTTGACTCAGCTCCTTCCGGCTTAATTTTTCAAACAGTTTAACCGTTTCCCTGATCTCCTCAAATTCTCTGCGGGTGATGGGTCGGCCGCAACAGATGGTCATGGGATCATTCTGTCCGCTCACGATCAGATCCTCCTTCTGTTCTTGCAATAGATCCATCATATCCTTAGCAAAAAGATCGGGGGTTGTCTATCTTTTTTGTTCGAAACCATTTTACCCATAGCAAAAGATTTCAGGGTTGTCTATCATTATTTTTGTTTACAACCATTTTACCCATAACAAATGATTTCCGGGTTGTCTACCTTTTT
>CAZAHK010000400.1:0-1849 GCA_964484555.1 uncultured Desulfobacula sp. | reverse complement strand
AAGGGAATGTTGTTTTCTAACTGTCATTTAATTGTTTGATAAAAAGGAAATGATATATTATATAGCCGGAAAGGACGGCGAATAACCCAAGGAATTGACACGGAAACCAGAAAATGGCAAAGCCTGAACAACTGCATCATATTTTCTCCTCCATCGCAAGGCAATATCCTGAAAATAAAGCGGTAGTTGCGACAAAATCGTGTATCACCTATCGCCAACTGGATCAGATGTCAGACAAGATTGCATCCGCCATCCATCCCGGCGGGCCGGTTGTGATTTATCTGCCCCCGGGCATTCCCTTTATCTGTGCGATGCTGGGCATCCTGAAGGCCGGTTCAGCCTATGTTCCCGTTGATATCAATGATCCGCCTGCCAGAATCCGGAGCATCATCAAGACGTCTGCAAATGATGCTCCAGGCCGGATAATGACCGTCGCTTCTCTGGCGCCGAGGCTTGAAAGGCGGGATGAATGCACGGTTCTGGTTCTGGATGAGTCCACTGCGGCAGTATCGGGCCCATCAGTGCCCCCGGCGCCCGGGGCGGAATCCGGGCCCATGGATCAGTCGGATGCCTATATCATCTATACTTCAGGCTCCACGGGCAGTCCAAAGGGAATTGCCATTTCCCACCCGGCAGTCATCAATCTGACGGATGCCTTCAACACGATAGCTCCCATGGGGCCCCAGGACCGGTGTTCCCTGTGGTCAAGCCTTAATTTTGATGTATCGGTGTATGAAATCTGGTCTGCCCTGTTGAGCGGGGCCGGCCTTTATATCCCGGATGATCAGATCCGGTTTTCCGCCGGGGAATTTATGGACTGGCTGGGGTGCCGGGGGATCACCAGTGCCTATATACCGCCTTTCATGCTGGCCGACATGGCTGCCGTTCAAAGTCCTCCGCTCTCCTTGAAACGGATGCTGACAGGGGTGGACCCCATACCCGAATCCCTGCTGTGCCGGATCAGGGAAAGAATCCCGGGGCTTTGCCTGATCAACGGGTACGGCCCGGCCGAGGCAACGGTATGCGCCAGTCTTTATACGGTTCCACCCAGTCCTTCCCGACCCGGAAATGCCCCTATTGGAAAACCTGTCGAAAATCTTGAAATTTATATTCTGGATGAAGCCGGACGGCCGGTGAAAAAGGGTGAAAAAGGGGAGATCTGTATCAAGGGGGTTCAGGTTGCCGGAGGATATCGGGGTGATCCTCAGTTGTCTGCCCGAAAATTTGTGCCTGATCCTTTTTCAAAACAACCGGGCCTGATGTATAAAACCGGTGACCTGGGCTTTTTTCTGGATGACGGGAATTTGATGTTTTCCGGCAGGATGGATTTTCAGATCAAGCACAGGGGGGTCCGGATTGAACCCGGGGATATAGAAACCAGGATCATGGCGTTTCCCGGGGTCTCCCAGGCGGCGGTGGTATTGAAACCCCATTCTTCGGGGAAAAAAATATTGACTGCCTATGTAGATGGCGCAGCAGATGAAAAATTATTATTTGAGGCCTTAAGGTCCAGCCTGCCGAGGTCCATGTGGCCATCGGCCCTGATCCGGCTTGATGCTCTGCCCCAGACAGTCCAGGGAAAAATTGACAGAAAAGCACTCATGCAAAGGCAGGACCCGGTGCCTGAATCCTTTGATCCGGAAGAGGCGTTACCGGATCAGACTCCGGGGGAAAGGCATATCGGCGATATCTGGAAACAGGTCCTGGGGGTGGCCCGTCTGTCCCGGCATGATAATTTCCTTCTCCTTGGTGGAGATTCCATTTCCGGTGTTAAAATCATATCCCGGATCAATGCGTTGTTCGGCTTGGACATGCGGGTCAATGAATTGTTCAATCATCCGGAATTCAA
>CAZAHK010000399.1:0-1854 GCA_964484555.1 uncultured Desulfobacula sp. | reverse complement strand
GCTCCGGGGGCAAAGTCTCCCATTCCATGTTTTCCGACCTCATCCTCCCGCTTTTCTCAAGCCCTGAGCTTTCAAAACAGGATGACGGGGCAACCCTTGATATTGCCGGGGCAAGGCTGGCCTTTTCAACGGATTCCTATGTGGTGGACCCCATTTTTTTTCCCGGCGGAAATATCGGGGACCTGGCCGTCAACGGCACGGTCAATGATATTGCCATGTGCGGGGCTGTTCCGAAATTCATCAGCGTGGGCCTGATCCTTGAAGAAGGATTTCCCGTTGAGGATTTAAAAATCATCCTGGAGAGCATGGCCAGGGCAGCCCGAAAAGCCGGGGTCAGGATCGTCACCGGCGATACCAAGGTGGTGCCCAGGGGCAAGGCCGACAAGATTTTCATCAATACCTCGGGCATCGGGGTTATCCCGCCCCATGTCCACGTCTCCGGGGCCAATGCCGAGCCCGGCGACGCTGTTATCCTCAGCGGCACCCTGGCAGATCATGGGATCACGGTCCTGAGCACCCGGGAAGGATTGAAATTTGATTCCGACATCAAAACCGATTCCGCACCCTTGAACACCATGGCCCAGGCCATCCTGAATTCCGGTTGCCGGGTCCATGTCTTGCGGGACCCCACCCGGGGAGGCCTGGGCACGACCCTGAATGAGATTGCGGCCCAGTCCGGGGTTGAAATCCTCATTGATGAAGCCTCTCTGCCCATCCGGGGACCGGTCCGGGGAACCTGCGAACTCCTGGGCTTTGATCCCCTTTATATTGCCAATGAAGGCAAGCTGGTGGCCTTTGTGCCCCGGGAGGACGCTCAAAAAATCCTTGAGATCATTCAGGCAGATGAATATGGAAAAGAGGCGGCCATTATCGGCCGGGTGAGCCAAAAAAGTACGGGCAAGGTGTTTCTGAAAACCTTTATCGGTGGCACAAGGCTCGTGGACATGCTGACCGGCGAGCAGTTGCCCAGAATCTGCTGATCGGCTTTTCTGTTTTATTCCATACAGATCTGAACTAAATGGATAAGGGTTTCCACGGATTTTTCCATGATATCCAGGGACACCCATTCGGTCGGGCCGTGGTAGTTATGGCCGCCGGTGAAAATATTGGGACAGGGTAATCCCATGGCCGTGAGGCCCGACCCGTCGGTCCCACCCCGGACCGCCACCCATTTGGGCACAAGCCCGGTTCTGCGGACGGCTTCTTCCAGGTATCGGGACACATGGGGAACCTGTTGCAGGGTTCCATGCATATTCCGGTAGGTTTCCGAAATTTCAAGGTCGATCCTGGAACTCGGATACCGGTCCTGAACCCGGAGGATGATGTCTTCCAGAAGGGCTTTCTGTTTTTCCAGGGTTTGGATATCAAAGGCCCGGAGCAGGAATTTCACCACAGCCTTTCCCACGTCTCCCTCCATGGCGTAGGGATGGAGAAAGGGAGCCCTGTCCTTTGTGGTTTCCGGGGCCATGTCTCCGGGCAGGGCCGCAACAATATCTGCGGCGATCTTCAGGGCATTGACCATGACGCCGTGGGCCTCTCCCGGATGGATATTTTTCCCCTGGATGGAAATCACGGCTGAATCGGCGCTGAAGGTCTCGTTGTTGATTTCCCCGGCCGGTCCTCCGTCCACGGTATAGGCAAAGTCGGCGTCAAAGCGTTCAAGATCGAAATGCAGGGCTCCTTTGCCGATTTCTTCATCCGGGGTAAAGCTGATCCGGATATGGGGGCGGGGGATTTCGGGATGGGTTTTCAAGTGAAGGAGGGCCGTCATGATGATGGCGATCCCGGCCTTGTCGTCCGCGCCCAGAAGGGTGGTGCCATCGGTGGTGACGAGGGTGTGGCCCAGGGAGTCCT
>CAZAHK010000398.1:0-1868 GCA_964484555.1 uncultured Desulfobacula sp. | reverse complement strand
CTTGATCCATACCGGCGGCCTGTTTGATGATGTGACCTTCATGTCGGAAACCGGCGTCATCGGCGGGCTTCCCGCACCGGGGGTCTATTTCGGGGCCGGAGTCAATCCCAGGGAAATTATATCGTCGGCCCAGATATTTCATCTGTGTTATGAGCATTTGGACTGTGCTGTTTTAGGAATACTGGAAGTGGACAGCCAGGGAAACGTCAACGTTTCCAAAAGGGGTGAAGGGCCCTTAAACTATGTGGGGCCCGGCGGATTTCCGGATTTCTGTGCGGCGGCAGAGACCCTTATTTTTGTGGGATCCTGGATGGCCAATGCGAAAATGGAAATCCGGGACAAAAGGCTTTGCATTCTCAAACCCGGCACCCCTAAATTTATCAAAAAAGTCGGCGAAATCACCATGAGCGGTGAACAGGCGCTGGAAAAAGGTAAAACCGTCCTGTACGTAACCAATGTCGGTGTATTCCGGTTAACCCCAAAAGGCATGATGCTGATCGAAGTCATGCCCGGAGTGGATATTGAAAAAGACATCAGGCAGGCCTGTCCCATGCAGGTGATTCTGCCCGAGTCCGGCCAGGTTCCGGTCACCCCGGATGCCGTTGTGACAGGGGAGGGGTTTCATCTGCGCTGGCAGACTGTCACCTTGTAGATGAAAGATTCAACCGAAAACCTCACTCATTTTTATCAAAAGATTGATATCCCCTTCAACCTTATATTTTTGTTCCATAAACATCTGAGATCCCTCTGCTTTCCTTGTGACAATATCCATCCAGACGTCAAAGGGAGTGGTGATGGTGATGTCTGGTTTTACAGATGATCCCGGGCTGCAATGGATTTTATTTTGATCAATCGTAAAATAGCAGGCGCCTTCCTGTTTACCTGAGAAAATAAATTGGTAACTTCCTTTAAATCCCTGTGCTTTTTTTGGATTAAACCCCGCTTTCATGAGCGCCAGGAAAGACTCCAGGGAGTTGGGCCGCGGCATCAGTCCCAGCGTATCAAATTCTTTGGGTGTTACCCCTTCGTCAATGCAGGTTTGCCAGAAAATATTGCCAAGGACGGCCAGGGTTTTGAAATCCGTGATGGGCGTATGGATTGCCTTCATTGTTCCGGCAGAGATGGTTTTGTTTCTGACCAGCTCCCTTCCGCCCTGGGTTAAGGCGTCTAAGACGGATGTGACCAAAGGATCGGCAGTATTCCTTTCAAAAAAGGGTTGGGCAAAGGGCAGGGTGCGCTCAATAAAGGTTTTCAGATTTGCGTTAAGGGTATAGTGAAACAGCGGTGTTGCCATGATACATAAATTGCTGGCCATGTATTTGGGAAAAAGTTCCTTACTCATATCATCGTGATGCACACACTGCCCCGGCGTTTTGGTCCAGCAGGTAAAACACCCGATACAATAATGGATCTTTTTTTTGAAAATATTAACAACCTCAACCTCGGCCCCTTCTTCTTTCATCCCCTTAACCAACCTATTCAAAATCAGTTCGGTTTTGCTCTGCCCGCCCACCCGGGCGCTTGAATTAACGGCAAATACTTTCATGATAATTTCCTTTGATTTATAGTCGTTGGATAAGATAAACAAACACCGGCAGCCGGCTTTCCTCCTTAATAGTATAAAACCGCGGCAAAAGTTCCCTTTTCTTAGGGTTATCCTTTAGCGGCGATAAATATATCACCCCTTTTGATTTTGCATCCGTATGGTTTAAAAGCCGGGCCAGGGAAGCGTCATGGTCCGGGGATAAATTGTCTCCGGCAATGAAATTGCCCGTAATTTCTATCCCGTCAAAGGCGGCATTGATGTCTATCATTTTTTCAAAGGCTTCTTTTACCTGTTCGGATGTTATCGGTTTGCCGATGAGGGA
>CAZAHK010000397.1:0-1881 GCA_964484555.1 uncultured Desulfobacula sp. | reverse complement strand
CCCTGCAAGCTTTGCGGCCTTCCCGTCAAAACCCAGGCAGACCCGGCAAAGGATGTGTTCTGCTGCAACGGCTGCAAAATGGTCTATGCCATGCTCATGGAATCCAGCCAATGCAAAGACGCAACGGATTTCAAGGACACCGCCCTTTACAAACAATGTGTGGCCGCAGGCGTCATCCCGGACACCTCGGGGCAGGCACCGGTCCCGGAAGCGCCGGCTGGCCCCTTTGATTCCGATACCCTTCTGACCTTCCATTTCCAGATCAACAATATGTGGTGCCCGGCCTGCGCCTGGGTCCTTGAAAACGCCCTCACCCGATCCAGCGGGGTGACAACAGCCTCCTGCAATTTTTCCAGCGACAGGGGAACCGTCCGTTATGATCCCGTCAAAACATCTCCGGATAAAATTTTTACCACCATTGAAAAACTGGGGTATAAACCGGCCTTCCTGGATCAAAAATCCAAGACGGACACAAAGGAATTCGTCCGCCTCTTTGCCGTCCTGTTTTTAACCATGAACGTCATGATGCTCAGTTGGTCCGTCTATTCCGGATTTTTCACGGACCTTTCGGCCCATTCCGTTCAACTGCTGGGTTGGCCTGCGGCCCTCATGGCTTTTGTTGTCGTGTTCTGGGGCGGTTACCCCATACACAGGCGGACGCTCAGCGGCGTCACATCCGGATGGACCGGGATGGAAACCCTGATTTCAACCGGGTCATTATCCACCTATGGCTACAGCCTGTTTCAGCTTTCCGCGGGTAGCCTCCATCTTTATTTTGATGCCTCATCCATGCTGATCCTCCTGATCCTGACCGGTAAAATGCTGGAACGGAATGCAAAAAACAAAATCAGCCAGGGCCTGGGCGCCTTTTTTTCCCTGGTTCCCCAAAAGGTCAGGATCTGCACCGATTCATTCCCCGGCGGACGCTATGTTTCCATCAGGCAATTGTCCAAAGGGGACCTTTTCATGGCTGAGCAGGGGGAAATCCTGGCTGCCGACGGCGTTGTCACCCAGGGCACTGCCGTCATCGACGAGTCCTCCATCACCGGAGAGGCAAAACCGGTTCGGGCCGGGATTGATGACAAGGTCAAAAGCGGAACCCGGATTATTTCAGGAAAGGTCCGGGTAAAAGCCGTGGAAGTGGGCGAAACCTCCATTCTCGGCAGAATGCTGAAGATCATGGAGACCAGCCTTTCAAGCAAAACAGCCCAAACCAGACGGTTTGAAACCCTTTTAAAATTCTTTGTCCCCACGGTCATGGGACTTTCCGCAGCCACCTTTTTTTTCTGGATGCTCTTCGGACTGCTGGCCCATGAAGCCTTTAACCGGGGGATTTCCGTTCTGGTGATCTCATGCCCCTGCGCCCTGGGCATCGCCATTCCCCTTGCCCTGACGGCCGGGGTCTCCGCCGCAGGGAAAATGGGCATCCTGGTCAGGGATTTTGAAGCCTTTGAACGGGTTGAAGGCCTGGACACCCTTATTTTTGACAAGACCGGAACACTGACAACGGGTAGGCTTGAAGTGCTATGCATGGATGCGGAAACCGGTTTCCCCGAAAAAAAGGCCTGGCAGATGATTACGGCCATGGAGCAGGCCTCGGACCATTATATTGCCCACACCATCAGGGCTTACGGCATGGTCAAGGGCATTGAGCCCCTTGAGTTGGAAAATCTCATCCACCACCCCAATGGGGTCAGTTGCCGTTTCCAGAATGAAACCTATCGCTTCGGCAGCATGGATTTTGTCACAAAAGAGACCGGCCCGGCGCCCTCATCCCCCTCCCAACAGGGGGCACAGATCATATCAACGGTTTTTTTATCAGAAGATGATAAAATCCTGGCAGCGGTCCATCTGGGCGATTCCATGAAAACCGGCGTCGCA
>CAZAHK010000396.1:0-1882 GCA_964484555.1 uncultured Desulfobacula sp. | reverse complement strand
CTAAAACATAAAGGCCTTTTTTGACTCTTATGATATCCTTATTCCTGAGAAGTCCCCTGATTTTATCTCTTGGTTTTTTATAATCCTTCAAAACGTGCAACAGTAGATTGTAATCAAATTCTGAGGGAAGCCGAATCAAATCTTTCATAAATTATCAACCGATATGTCTAAAAATTTGGACTTACTGGCTTTTTTATAGAAAACGATCAAACAAATGTCAAGGAGATTTTAACAGTTAAATCACTGGCCCGGCTTTTTCGGGCCCGGTGTATTTTCTTGTTGGCGTTAGGATGACGGTTCTCTTGGAAGCTGCGCGCCATGCCATACCGCAACAATCCAGACAACATCGCCTTTGGCTTTATAAAAAAACCGGTACGGCGATATGATGACTTCTCGGTAGGTGAGTTCCGGAAACTCTGGTATAATTCTTCCGGATTCTGGAAAATCTTCAAGCCTTCGCAATATTTTTTCAGCTTTATTACGAAAATTTATAGCCGCTGAAGGTTTATCCTCTCGAATGAAGGATAGCGCAGAAAGAAATTGAGTTCTGGCAGAAGGTGTAAATTGGACATTCACGAAGACTCCTTAGACAAAAGCACATCAGCTTCAGCAAGGACTGCGTCGAGGTCATACCCCTGGCCGATTTCGATCTCCTTTTCACCTTTAGCTAAAAGGCGCAATAACTCTTTCTCATGTTCAGATTTCTCATAGGCATCAACACCAATTATTACTGCAGTTGCCCTGCCTCTTTGTGTAATTATCAAAGGCTCTTTGCTTTTGCGTAATTGTTTCAACAAGTTTGAAGCATCCTGCCTAAGATCACTTATTGGGATAATATTTGATAGCTTGCCCATATTGCACCTCCTTTGGTACATTTGCATGTACCACTAACAATATTAAAAGGCAAGTTTTATTTTCGACCTATCCATCCAATTGTGGCACGCCAATATTAAACTCACTTACGCAGTCAAAGTGCAGCGGGCTTTTAACAGGCAAGAGAAAATTAGGGGGTGGGCATCCTCAACTGCCCGCATTGCCAGAACCATGAAACCACCCGGTGGATCGAGCGGCAACAAAACAAGCTGCTTCCTGTTCCGTACTTCATGGTGACCTTCACCTTGCCCTGCGAGTTCAGGGCCATGGTATACCAAAATCAGCGGGCGGTATATTCCCTGATGTTTTCATGCATATCCGACACCCTGAAAGATTTTGGCCTGAACCCAAGGCATCTTGGAGCCCAGATCGGCATGACCATGGTCCTTCATACCCATAGCAGAAGGCTGGATTATCATCCACATATCCATGTGGTCGTTCCGGCCGGGGGTATTGATCAATCCCGGCGCCAGTGGAAAAAGAAAAAGGGGAAATACCTGTTCAATCAGCAGGCCCTGGCCAGAGTATTTCGTGCCCGGTTCCTTGATGGCCTGAACAGGGAAGGCTTGCCGGTTCCACGGGGAATCCGTCCCAAATGGATTGCTGCTCTTTCTGGTTCAGCTTATTCTTCATGTCCGGATCATGACCATGGCACGCCATCCGAGACCTGCCTTTAAATGCCCCCATTGCGGATCACTGATGATTGTTGTCGGTGTTCGACAGGCTACTGACCGGTCAGGATAGAAAAAAGCCCAGACAAAAACCCGGCTTCAACATTCATTGGAGGTGAACGACATTATGATATAATTTGGTTTTCTAAGGAGCTTCAAAAAGGCTGCGCTATATCTGTGCCTTGACACAGGCATATATTCTCTGAAATTCGTTTCCGATCTTTACCTGAAAAAAGATATTTTCGTATATATAAGGACTCCAGCTCATCATCGGTGGGCTTGTTCAACCACCGGATAAGATCGTGGTTCGTTCCTCACACGATCTATCCTTATTCGTT
>CAZAHK010000395.1:0-1905 GCA_964484555.1 uncultured Desulfobacula sp. | reverse complement strand
ACCCTGGGGAATCTCATGACGGCCGGGCTTTACCGGACAGCCCACCTCTCCATCGGGGCCTCCACCTCGGTCATGGGGGCTGCAGGACTTCTTGCAGCCTTTCAGATGACCCGGAAACAAAAGTCCCTGAATACCGTCATCCCCCTCATTGCCGGTGCCACCCTTGTGGGACTTCTCAGCCAGGGAGAAAGAACCGATGTCTTTGCCCATGTCTTTGGATTTTTAAGCGGATGTATCCTGGGGTTTGTCTTTTTTCCCCTGAACCGAATGATCCAATCCCCTTTAAAAGAACCCCTGGCGCTTTTCATCACCCTCCTGATCCTGGTATCCTCGGTTTTATCCGGGATTTTTCGATGAATCCCTGAATTCATTTTTTTTTAGGTCCTGAATATGATAAAGATCTTATCTGACCTGACAATGTGATTTATTAATATTTACCATACCGGTATTGCTGAATATGGGAGGAAGATATGAAAAAAACAACCCCGAATATCCTGATCCTGGGGGGTGGTGTTGCCGGAATGGCGGCGGCCCGGACCCTCGGTAGCCGGGATGTCCTTGTCCATCTGGTGGAAAAAGAAATATCCCTTGGGGGCCATGCGGCCAAATGGTCCTGCATGGCAACCCATGCCTGCGAGAACTGCGGCGCCTGCCTGAGTATCGAAGCCGCAGATCAGATTCAACACCAGAAAAACCTGAAACTGCACCTTAATACACTGGTGCAGGGCATTGAAAAAAAAGATTCCGGTTATGAAGTGGCTCTTGAAAACAAAGATTCCTTCACCGTTCAAAAGATCATCATGGCCACGGGCTTTTCCCCCTTTGACCCGAAAAAATACCCGTCCCTTCATCATGGAGACTGCCCCGGGGTCATCACCACGGCAGAGCTGAACAGCCTGCTCCGGGAAGAGTCCCTTTCCCCCCTTCTCAAGGGCAAATCCGATCCGAAAATCGCCTTTATCCAGTGCGTGGGCTCCCGGAACAGGGAACAGGGACGGGATTACTGCTCCCAGGTCTGCTGCAAAATATCCATGCGCCATGCCCATAAGCTGACCCATCTCTATCCCGAAGCCCGAATCACGCTTTTTTATATGGATCTTCAACTCATTGGAAAAGAGATCAGAACCTTTTACAACGGGCTTTCCAAGACCATTTCCCTGGTCCAGGGCCTTCCTGCCGAAATCCTGGAACACCCGGAGACCCATAAGCCCACCATTGTGACGGAAGACAAGACAACCCAGTCAAGGCTTGCCCAATCCTTTGACCTCGTTGTTCTCTCCGTGGGCCTGCGACCTTCCGATACCCTGGAAAAAACAGCAAAGATCCTGGGTCTGACCCCCAACTCCTGGGGATTTTTCAATACCGATACAGCCCTTGTGCCGCAAGATGTCATCCTGGCCGGGTGCGCCAAAGGACCCAAAGATATTCTCTCCTCTCAACAGGAAGGAAGAATCGCCGCCCAAAAGGTCGTGGAAGAGCTGGGCCTGGATACCGGGGCCAAAGCCCCGGTGGCAGTGTTCGGTGAAGGCCTTGAGGCGGACCGGGCCGCCCTTGCCCTGGCCTCAAAGGGATATCCGGCCTATCTGTTCGGGAAAGGCGCAACCCTTTCAGAGAACAGCCCTGTGACCCTTCTTAAAGACAGCCGCCTGATTTCCGTTGGCGGCACCGCCGGCCGGTTTTCACTGCGGTATGAATCTGCAGGCCAAACCCGGCAAATGGAATGTGCGGCCATTGTTGCTGCGGCCCAGCCCCTGCAATCCCTCAACACATTAAAGGGACCAGCCCATAAGGTTTTCAGCCATAAGATTTTTAGCTTGGATGAATTTGAGCAGGCCCTGGAAAAAACCCCGGACACCTGCCCGGAGAATGCCGTCATCCTCCTGGATTATTCCGGCCCCGAGCATA
>CAZAHK010000394.1:404-1910 GCA_964484555.1 uncultured Desulfobacula sp. | reverse complement strand
GACGAAATCCTGGTCAAAAGAGAAAAGGACCTGGATTTTGACGGAAAACCCGATATAACGGAACAAAAGGAAGACCAAAAATGACACATATTTTTTTTGATACCCTGACAGGCTTTATCTCCAAAGGGGGAATCATCATGATTCCCATTCTCATCTGCTCCATCCTGGCCCTGGCACTGTTTGTGGAACGGCTGATCTATTTTGCAAAAATGAAAAACCAGGGCAAGGGAATAGAATCGGTTATTATTTCCTTCCTGGACCAGGGCCGGGAGGATGAGGCCATAAAAGCGGCCGGGCAAAGCGCCTCACCCATGGGCCGGGTATTGTCCGCGGCCATGGAAGTCCGGCATACGGACCGGGAGACCCTTGAAACCGTCATCATCGACGCCATTGAAGAAGAGGTCCGGGATCTTTCCGTCAATACCCAGGCCTTGGCCACCGTGGCCAATATTGCCCCCCTCCTGGGACTCCTGGGTACAGTCATCGGCATGATCAAGGCCTTCATGGTCATCCAGGAAATGGGGGGGAAGGTCAATGCCGCCGTCCTGGCCGGCGGTATCTGGGAAGCCATGCTGACGACGGCCTTCGGACTTTCCGTGGCCCTTCCCGTCATGCTGGCCCACAGTTATCTGACGGCCGGCATCGACCGCCACGAGGCAAGGCTCCAGAAGGGAAGCGTACGATTCATCAAAAGCCTTTCCATCCGGAACAATAACGCCTAAGCCAGGGAGGATATATGCTGGTTCATCGGAAACACCGGTCCCGGTATGCCATCCAGGCACCGCTGACCTCTCTCATCGACATTGTCTTCATGCTGCTGATCTATTTTCTTTTGACCACCAATTTCATGGTGAACGAAGGCATCACCATCAAGCTCCCCCGGGCCAAGGCTGCGGCCCCCCAGGTTCAGGAAGACATCACCATTTATGTGGACAGGGAGGGCCAGGCCTTTTTAAAAAATGCGCCCATTCCCCATGACCGGCTTTTTGCCGAATTAAAGGAAATGATGTCCGGCCGCACCGACCGACTGGTGGTGGTCAAGGCCGACCGCGCCGTCCTCCTGGACAAGGCTGTCCGGGTCATGGACATCGCCAAGGCCGCCGGTGCTGAAAAACTTTGTCTTGCAACGGAAAAGGATTTTTAGCCGTGGCCGTGCCCATTGAAAGAAAGAAAAAAAACCGGGTGTTTTGGGTCACCCTGGCTTTATCGGTCCTGGTCCATCTTGTTCTTTTTATGCAGACCACGGATCTTTTCCGGATAAAAACCCTTTCCACCCTTGAGCTGGCCCTTAGAGACGAATTCAAACCCTCTTTCCGCCATATCCCCAGGCCTCCGAAAAAACTGAAAACCCTGGATGAAACGCCCCGGGACATCAAGGAAAAACCCGTCCCGGCCCTGAATCTTCCGGATATCCAGCCGGAAACCCGGATCACCGTTCCCGTTTCAGTGGCCGACACCCAGGGCTTTGCCGCCGTGCCCGAAGGGATCATTACCGGCGTTGCCGGG
>CAZAHK010000394.1:0-261 GCA_964484555.1 uncultured Desulfobacula sp. | reverse complement strand
ACGGCCCGGCAGCAGAGCCAGGAAGGCCGGGTCACGGTTTATTTTGCCATTGGCCCGGACGGCGGGATATCGGACCTGAAAATCGTGAAAGGCTCCCGGTTCAAGGCCCTGGACCAGGCGGCCCTGGACGCCGTCAAAAGCTGCGTGCCTTTTCCCAGGCCGCCTTCGGCTTTTTTTCAAGGCTCCCTGAAATTGCAGCTCACCCTGGTTTTTGAGTTGACGTGAGCGATCAAAGGCAGATTATTCCATGAGTTTCACCGG
>CAZAHK010000393.1:0-1920 GCA_964484555.1 uncultured Desulfobacula sp. | reverse complement strand
GAAGAGTGGTGGATTCGGACAGATAGGCGATAATCCGGGCCACGGAAAAAATCATATCGCTGGTATTGCTTCTCTGCATGGTCTCCCCATTCAGCACACATTCAATATCCAGGTTGTCCGGGTCCGGCAGTTCATCGGAGGTCATGATCCAGGGGCCGAAGGGGCAGAAGGTATCAAAGCTCTTGCCCCTGATCCATTGATTTCCGCCGGCATGCATCTGCCACCGCCGGGCCGATACGTCATTGGCGCAGGTATATCCGAGGACATGATCCAGGGCCTTTTCCACCGGGACATTCCGGGCTGCTTTTTTTATCACCACGGCCAGTTCGGCCTCATAATCCACTTCCGGGCCCCGTGTGCAGCAGGCGGGAATCCGGATTTTCTCCAGGTGGGCCGCGGCTGCTCCGGGATTTTTCATGAACAGGACCGGGTATTCCGGCAGGGCCAGCCCGGCCTCCTCGGCATGGAGCCTGTAATTCAAGCCGATACACAGGATGGCCCCCGGCACAACCGGGGTTAAAAACCGGTGAACCGGTTTTCTTTTCCCGGTATTTGTCAATGCTGAAAAAATATCTCCCTCCAGCACGGCTGCGCTCCTGCCGTCAAAATCACATCCCCAATAAATCCGGTGGTCATCGCTTTCAAATCGAAGAATTTGCATATTTCCTTTCCCCTGGCAATCCGATATAGTGCACTGCAACAGACTGATTTGTATTAAAACCATTATCCTGAAAGATCAAGGCCCTGTGACCCAAAATCTTGAAATCCTGTTCCATGGACTGACTGGCAAAAAGGCAGATCTGATCCTCCTGGTTCTGGCCTCCCAGCACATTGAAACCCGGGTCGAAAAAGAAGGCCGGCTCTTTCATATCCTGGTGGACCCCGGTGATCGGAAAAAGGCCCTTGCCATGGTTCAGGCCTATTACCGGGAAAACAGATTCCCCAGCCTCGAACAGGCACTTCAGGATTTCAGCATCAGCCCGTTCAAATCAGTCCCAGCCTTTATGATCATGGGCCTCCTGGCGGCCGGCCATCTTTTTTGCCTGCACTACCATATCCATGAGGACATGGTTCTCCGGTATGGGTCCTCCTCTCTTTTCATTGGCCAGGGAGAAAATTACAGGGCCATCACCGCCCTTTTTCTGCATGCCGATGCAGGGCATCTGCTGGGAAACCTGGCCGGCATTCTCATTTTCGGGGCCCCCTTCATCCGCCTGGCCGGATTCGGGACCGGGCCCTTTATGCTGCTTTTGACCGGAACCCTGGGAAATCTCATGACGGCCGGACTTTACCGGACAGCCCACCTCTCCATCGGGGCCTCCACCTCGGTCATGGGGGCCGCAGGACTTCTCACGGCCTTTCAGATGACCCGGAAACCAAAATCCCTTTCCCTGGACACCGTCATCCCCCTCATTGCCGGGGCCACCCTTGTGGGGCTTCTCAGCCAGGGAGAACGAACCGATGTCTTTGCCCATGTCTTTGGATTTTTAAGCGGATGTATCCTGGGGTTTGTCTTTTTTCCCCTGAACCGAATGATCCAATCCCCTTTAAAAGAACCCCTGGCGCTTTTCATCACCCTCCTGATCCTGGTATCCTCGGTTTTATCCGGGATTTTTCGATGAATCCCTGAATTCATTTTTTTTTAGGTCCTGAATATGATAAAGATCTTATCTGACCTGACAATGTGATTTATTAATATTTACCATACCGGTATTGCTGAATATGGGAGGAAAATATGAAAAAAACAACCCCGAACATCCTGATCCTGGGGGGCGGTGTTGCCGGAATGGCGGCGGCCCGGACCCTTGACGGCCGGGATGTCCTTGTCCATCTGGTGGAAAAAGAAAATTCCCTTGGGGGCCATGCGGCCAAATGGTCCTGCATGGCAACCCATGCCTGCGAAAACTGCGGCGCCTGCCT
>CAZAHK010000392.1:1613-1924 GCA_964484555.1 uncultured Desulfobacula sp. | reverse complement strand
CATTTGACCCAGGACCGGGAATATTTCCCGCACATCCGGGAATTCTCGGCATATCCCGATTTCACAGCCCTTTTTAAAATCGCAACCCTGTCCTTGTCGGTAGACAGAGGCACAACCACCCTGGGGCTTTCATTGGAAGCCCCATCCATATTGCGCAGCCTTTCTGAAACAGGGGTATGTCTGCCCCATGACGGGCGGATGGTGACTCTGATCGAGCCCGGAGGCCGGGACCGGAATTTTCCGGCCTTTGAAACCGCCTCTGGATTTTTCAACGTCCTGGCCGCCTCCGTCACCTTCAATCTCGGCCAACC
>CAZAHK010000392.1:0-1603 GCA_964484555.1 uncultured Desulfobacula sp. | reverse complement strand
CTCGGATTGATACGATTCAAACGCGGGGTCGACTACCGGATCGATCGTCGGCAGTGCGCCCGGCACCTCGCGCAACGCCACCGGCGCGCGTGCGTCCATCGCCAGTTCAATCTCGGCCAACCGCCGGTCCGTCTTAGAGAATATGACCTGCCCGGCTTCCAGAGCATTCAGGAGGGGGATGGACGCATCCGGGAAGTCCCGGCCGATGATATCCGGAATCACCGGCTGGTGCTGGAATATGGTGAAGGCAGCTTTGAAGACACCGCTGGCAGGGATGAAGGCGCAATCCGGGTGAATGGATGGGTATCGGGGGACCCCCTTCCTGAAGGGTTTCAGGATCGCATCTGGTGGCGGGCCCACCAACTGACCGGGGGTAAAACCATTGACCGGAAAACGCTGGGTGTGGATGAGAGACCGCCCCTGATTCTTTTAACCGGGTTTTTAGGTTCCGGAAAGACCAGTTTTCTCAAACATTTCATCGAATATCAAACCCAGCACAGCCGGTTTGTGGCCGTTATTCAGAATGAAATCGGTCCTGTGGGGCTGGATGGAAAGCTTTTGGACTATGCGGTCACTGAGATTGATGAAGGCTGTGTGTGCTGCAGTTTGGTGGGCAGTCTGAAACACGCTGTTAAGGGAATATTGTCGGATTTCACCCCGGATTGCATAATTGTTGAAACCACGGGCCTGGCAAATCCCTTCAACCTTCTGGAAGAAATGGGGGAACTGGAGGAACTGGTAAGGTTCGACTGCACCCTGACCGTAGTGGATCTGCTGAACATCGAATCAACCCTTAAGGCATATCCCCTTGCCGCGGACCAGATACGCGGGGCCGATATCCTGATGATGAACAAAGCAGATGCAGTGGCCCCGGAATATCTCAAGGCCGTTGAAAAGCGATTACAGTCCCTTAATCCTGTCGCCCCCCGGTTTTCCGCCGTGAACGGGGATTTACCCCCGGGCCTGGTATTGGCCATAGATGCCCCGTCCCTCCAGCCGTTTGAGCACAAGAATCCTGCCGTGCATCATTGCTCCCATGCCCGGAGCGATGTGTGGGCGAAAAGCATCGGATTCCATGGACCCATTCATCGAGAGACCTTTCTTCACAGGGTTTCACAATTTCCACCATCCATTTTCAGGGCAAAAGGCATTCTTGAATTTTCCGATTCTCCCCGGCCAATGCTTTTTCAATACGTGGCCGGACGTTTTGATATTTCCGTCTTTCCAGGCGCTTCCACAGATCGCTTCCTGACCCTGATCGGAAAGGGGGATGATCCTGAACAGGCAGCCCTTGCCCTCGGGTTTTCAAATCTTTCCCATTGATCAGGCCGGGATATCCGGTGTCGGATTTCTTTACGGTTTGAAAAAAATGGGGGGAGATTCCATGGATATTCCGTATTTTTTAAAGGTGCTGAAAATACCGGGGCATCCTGTAGAAAAGGGTTTTGAGTATTTTTAAGGGCCTGGCACATCAATTGCTATGATCATTGATGAGAGTGAAGAAATATGGCCATCAAGATTAAGAAAAGGAGATGACAAATGAATCAGAAAACAGGGTATAAACCCGGATTTTATGGTAAAAAGAGACCGTCGGCCGCTGAAT
>CAZAHK010000391.1:0-1926 GCA_964484555.1 uncultured Desulfobacula sp. | reverse complement strand
TCGAAACGCCGTTGTCTACAATTTTTGTTAACTTCATAAATCATTCAGACAGTCCAATCTAAAATAGTACTACCTTGAAAGGGCTGATGCCTGCTTCTTAAAAAGTGGTTTCAAATTAAATCCGATCCTGAACTTCTATATATATCCTTTCCGGCTGATAAAGAGCAGGACTTCCTGAGCAGCTTCATCCGGGGTCAGGGCTGTGGTGTCGATTCTCAGTTCAGGGTTTATGGGAATTTCATAGGGGTCATCAACACCGGTAAACCCTTTTAAAAGACCGGCTCTTGCTTTTGCGTACATGCCTTTTCTGTCCCTTTTTTCACATTCGATAATGGGGGTGGACACATGAACTTCAAAAAAGCCGCCATGGGCTTCGATGGACTGACGGATGGCGCTTCTTGTTTTTTCATAGGGGGCGATGGGAGCGCAGATGGCAATGCCTCGGTTTTTTGTGATTTCCGAGGCCACGAACCCGATCCGCTTAACATTGATGTCCCGGTGTTCTTTGGAAAAATTGAGTTCGGATGACAGGTTCCGCCTGACGATGTCGCCATCCAGAAGGGAAACAGGGCGGGTTCCGATCTCCAGAAACTTTGCGTACAGGATTTTGGCGATGGTGGATTTGCCGGCACCGGAAAGTCCTGTGCAGAAGATTGTAAACCCCTGCTTTAAAGGCGGAGGGAAGGATTTCTGCAATTCCTCAACCACTTCCGGAAAAGTGGCCCAGTCCGGTACTTTTTTACCAGCCCTGATTCTTTTCTGGACATCGCTGCCGGTAAAGGAAATGGTATTGGTGGTATCGGGCACTTCACCGGAGGGTTTGTATTCGTCTTCAAACGGAAGGTACACCATTTCTTCAAAGGTGACGATGCCAATGCCCAGCTCTTCTGTAGCATTTTGGGCAAGACGGGTGGCTTCATCATAGGGGTAAAAAGGCTGGTTGCTGATATCATTTCCGGGAGAACCATGATCATGGCCGATGACAAAATGGGTGCACCCGTAATTTTTCCCGATGATCATGTGGAGGACGGCTTCTCTCGGGCCCGCCATTCTCATGGCCAGGGGAAGAAGGTTGAGCACATGGGAATCCGGGGGGTAATGGGCAGCGACTTTCTGGTAACAGCGCATGCGGGTGAAATGATCAAAATCTGCGGGTTTGCTCACACCGGCAATGGGGAGCAAAAGAAGATTGGCATGGGCCTGCTGCATGGCGCGCAGGGTCATTTCAAACTGGGGCCGGTGGATGGGCTGACGGGTCTGGAACCCGACAATGCGTTTCCAGCCAAGTTTTTTAAAGGTTCCCCGGACTTCAGCCGGGGCGTTGCGGATCTGTTTGAAATCAGAATGAATGGGAAGGTTCAGGGCCTGAATTTCACCACCGATATAGAACCGACCGGATTTGTTGAAAAGGTAATCCACTCCCGGATGTGATGTGTCCAGGGTATTATAGACTGCCTTGGCTTCCTTTTGTATGTCAATGGGCCAAATGTCTTCAATGGTTATGATGCCCAGAAGAAATCCTTCCGGGTCTCTCAAGGCGGCGGACTGTCCGATTTCAAAGGTTGAGGCCAGATTTTCCGGGATATCGAGACAGATGGGAATTGGCCAGAGTTCTCCGGTTTCAAGGCGCATGCGGTCCAGCACCGATTCATAGTCGATCTGTTTCATAAACCCTTTTAACGGGGAAAAAGCACCTGTGGCAAGAAGTTCAAAATCACAAAGATGACGGTCGTTCAAAATAATATCCGACATGGTGGCCGACAAATCCTTAAGGATTTTGTACCGCTCTTCGGAAACCAGGAGATTAATAAGTGAGGATTTATTTTTGGATGTTTTGAGATTGGATTTCATTATTTAGATTTCAATTCATTTCAGAAACTTACAATCAGTTGGTTGTACAGATGTTGATACTCAACAGCCATTCTG
>CAZAHK010000390.1:0-1942 GCA_964484555.1 uncultured Desulfobacula sp. | reverse complement strand
TTCAGCGGATTTCCCGCACATCCCCTGCTTCATGGAGCAACCTGTGTTTTTCATGGTTTCCTGGCATTGATGGCAAAACATGGATATTCCTCCTTTTTGTATGATTGAGTGTTGATCCGGATGATCTGAAACCGGACCAGGATGTTGATGCCGTTGAAAATAGAAGCTGTTGAAAATTGAACTGGACTGATCCTGATATTACAACAGACTGCCTGGAAAGTATAGAAAAAAGACAAACGGCAAAAGCCGCTTAACCTTGACAAATAAAAACGACTCTTATATTTAGGAAGGTCATGATGAGGGTTAAAAACAGTTCAATACCTAAATATAAGGAGTGATGTATGAACATTTTATTTTTCGGACCCAACGGCAGCGGCAAGGGAACCCAGGGAGCCATCCTGAAAGACAAATACAATATCGCCCATATTGAATCCGGCGCCATTTTCCGGGACAATATCAAGGGCGGCACAGACCTGGGCAAAAAAGCCAAGGCTTATATTGACAAGGGGGACCTGGTTCCCGATGAAATCACCATTCCCATGATCCTGGACCGGATCAAACAGGATGACTGCAAAAAAGGCTGGCTCCTGGATGGATTCCCGAGAAACAAGGTCCAGGCGGAAAAGCTCGATGCTTCTCTTAAAGAAGCCGGCATCAAGCTCAATTATGTTATTGAACTGATTCTGGACCGTCAGATTGCCAAAAACAGAATCATGGGACGCCGGCTCTGTGAAAACGACAACAATCATCCCAACAATATTTTTATCGATGCCATCAAACCCAATGGGGACAAATGCCGGGTCTGCGGTGGTGCATTGACCAAACGCAATGATGACCAGGATGAGGTCGCCATTGATAAACGCCATTCCATCTACTATGACACAAAAACCGGGACCCTGGCCGCCACTTATTACTTCAGAGACCTGGCCGCAAAAGCCGGGATAAAATACATCACCCTGGCCGGTGAAAAAGACCTTAAATCCGTAACCAACGAGCTGGTTTCCAAACTTTAGAACCGGAAATCAGACTTATTTGTAAAGCCTTTCCACCCTTTGCCGGGCTGGAAAGGCTTTATTTTTTCCTTGCTTTTCCTTGGTTTGTCTGTTACAAGGTCAGGCTATAAATATTTCAGAATATTTAAATACACTATGAAAGGGGCGATGTTTCTTGAAAGAAATTGTAGTCAAGGTTATTGATAATGATGTCGAGCGTGCGTTACGGATATTAAAGAAAAAAATCCAGAATGACGGCCTCTTCAAACGTCTTAAAGTTAAAAAACATTTTGAAAAACCATGTCAATACAGACGGCGTAAGATGAGAGAAGCAGTGAGAAGACAAAGAATTGCTGCCTCACGATCCCGCAGAAGAAACGGTTAAATTATACATTCACCCGGCATTGATTTTTTGTAAAATTTCTGCCGGGTTTTTTTATGCGCAAAATGACAAAACTATCTTACCAGGAATGTCTTAAGACCATTTACAAGCTGGGCCGGTTCGGTATCAAGCTGGAGCTGGATACCATCCGGGATATTTTACAAAGACTGGGCAATCCCTGCCAGGGGTTTAAAACGGTTCATATTGCCGGAACCAACGGCAAGGGCTCCACTGCCATCTATATCGCCGCCATCCTTCAACAAGCCGGATTTAAAACCGGATTGTATACCTCCCCCCATCTGGTGAAATTCAATGAACGCATTGCCGTCAACGGGACTCAGATCTCGGACGACCAGGTGGTGGACGCCTATGAAGCGGTTCGCGCTGCCGACACGGGGAAAAGAAGGGCCACCTATTTCGAGATTGCAACAGCCATGGGATTTTATCATTTTGCAAAAGAGGCCGTGGACTGGGCCGTGGTTGAAACCGGCATGGGCGGACGATTCGATGCCACCAACGTCATCCGTCCCGAGACCTGTGTCATCACCAATTTGTCCATTGAGCATAC
>CAZAHK010000389.1:0-1954 GCA_964484555.1 uncultured Desulfobacula sp. | reverse complement strand
GAAATGGACAAGGTGGTTCAGCAGAATGCGGCCAATGCCGAAGAATCCGCCTCGGCCGCCGAAGAAATGAGCGCCCAGGCCGAGCAGTTGAAAGAATATGTGGATGAACTGGTGGTCCTGGTGACGGGCAAGAAAAATGAAGCCGGCCATTCCAGGGCGGTTCACAGTATCCATCACCCCATGAAGTCGGTATCCTCAAAACCCAAGTCGGTTTCAAAGGCGAAAAAACCGCTCCTGGCCCACAAAACCAATGAGGTCCGCCCGGACCAGGTCATCCCCTTTGATGAGGATGAAAATTTCAAGGACTTTTAAAGGAGAAGACCATGTTCCGTAATATGAAACTGGGAACCAAATTATTTCTGGGATTTCTGTCGGTGGCCTTGATCACCCTGGTGCTGGGAGTCATAGGATATTACGGGGCAGTCAAGGGAGAAAAATCCGTGCAGGAGATCGGGGCGGTCCGTCTGCCCAGCATTGACAGCCTCCTCGTGATCAAGGGGGAGGCTGAAGCCATCCGGGGAACCATGAGAACCATGATCATCCCCGGCCTGCCCAAGGATGTGAGAGAACGGCAACGCCGAAACCTGGTCGAGTCCAGACAGATTTATGAAGGGGCCTGGAAAGTCTATGAGCCCCTTCCCCAGACCCCGGAAGAGGCAGTGGTGTGGAAAGAGTTTGTCCCGGCCTGGGCTGCCTGGAGAGCGGAAAACAATAAATTCATGGAACTCATGCAGCAAGGGGAAGACCTCGGCATGAGTGATCCCATGGCTCTGGGCCGAAATCTGGAGTCTTTTACCAAGGATCATTACCGGCTTCTTGAAAGGGTCTTGAGCCTGATGAGCATGAATAAGATGTTTGAGGGGGGTGAAGACCATACCGTCTGCAATGCCGGTAAATGGATGGGCAGTTTTAAAACCGATAATTCGGACCTGGCCGATGCCATCAAGGCCATGCAGAACCCCCACCAGAGATTCCATGACTCGGTCAAAATGATTAAAGAAGCCTATGACAAGGGCACCGGAGAAGAGATCAATATATATACCCGGGAGATGGTGCCGGCCATGCAGGAGGTGTTCCGGTCCTTTGAAACCATGACCCGGATTGTTGATGAGGCGATTGTTCTTTCGGAACAGGCCCGGGACCAGCTCCTGGGGCCTGTGACCCAGACCCAGAGAAAGGCCAATGCATTATTGGACAAGATTGTTGAGATCAACCAGGCGGCAGCGTCTGAGGAAGTCAAGGCCGCCCATTCCCAGGCCGTCTTTCTTGAGATTTTATCATCTGTTGCCGCCGTTTCCGGGGTGGTGCTGGCCCTGGCCCTGGGATTTTTTATCGCCCGGGGCATCAGCCGAACCCTGACCCGGATTTCCTCGGGCATGAGCGAGGGGGCGGATCAGGTGGCTTCGGCCTCAAGTCAAGTGTCTTCGGCCGGCCAGTCCATGGCCGAGGGTGCTTCCCAGCAGGCCGCTTCCATTGAAGAGACCTCGTCTTCCATGGAAGAAATGTCCTCCATGACCAAGCGGAATGCAGAAAATGCCTTGAACGCAGACGGACTCATGAAGGATGCCAACCAGGTGGTACAGACCGCCAATGCCTCCATGGGGCAGTTGACCCAATCCATGCAGGAAATCTCAAAGGCAAGCGAAGAAACGTCTAAGATTATCAAAACCATCGATGAAATTGCCTTCCAGACCAATCTGCTGGCCCTGAACGCCGCCGTTGAAGCGGCCCGGGCCGGGGAAGCCGGGGCAGGCTTTGCCGTGGTGGCCGATGAGGTCAGAAATCTGGCCATGCGGGCCGCCGCCGCTGCCAAAGATACGGCCCGGCTCATCGAAGGGACCGTGAAAAAGGTCAGTGACGGATCAGCCCTTGTGGCCTCCACCAACGAGGCTTTTATCAAAGTAGCGGAAAGCTCGGGCAAGGTGGGCGCCCTGGTGGCGGAAATCGCCCAGGC
>CAZAHK010000388.1:0-1979 GCA_964484555.1 uncultured Desulfobacula sp. | reverse complement strand
GCATTCCCGGCCATCCTGACGGCCCTCCTGCTCCAATCGATTTTTTTCCAATACGGCGGACTGACGGCCCTGGGGATGAACACCGTACTGATGGCCGCCCCTGCCGTGGCGGTCCATTACCTGTTTCTGCCCTTCATTGGCCGGTCCCCCCGCATCACCTTTGCCATGGGGTTTTTATCCGGCATAACGGCCATCCTGTTTTCCTCGCTTTTGCTGGGGCTGGCCCTGTGGTTTACCGATGAAAATTTTTTCAAGACCAGCCTGGCCATTATCCTGGCCAACCTCCCCGTCATGGTGATCGAAGGAATTGTGACCGGGTTCTGCGTCTCATTTCTGTTAAAAGTCTATCCTGAAATCATACCCGGAAAGAACAGGTGAAAATGAAAAAATTCCTGATCCATATCCTTGGCTTTTTTATCCTTATTATGGCCCTGACGCCCGTGAACCAGGCCTTTGCCCACAAGGTCATCTTGTTTGCCTGGGTTGAAGACGGCATGATTCATACGGAAAGCAGCTTTGCCGGCAAGCGGAAGGCCCGGGACTGCCCCCTCCTTGTCCGGGACGAAACCGGCCGGGTGGTCCATGAGGGAAAAACCGACGATCAGGGCCTGTATTCCTTTAAAATCCCTGACGGCGTGGAAACGGATCTTATCCTGACCCTTGAGGCCGGGATCGGGCACCAGGCGGAATGGCGGCTCAAGAAAGACGAGCTGGTCCAGGCCCCGGCCAAAGCCGATATTGAAAAGACCCTCCTGGAAAAAGAAAAACTGGAATCCGACCCTTCCGTCTGGAAAATCATATCCGGTATCGCCCTCATCTTCCTCCTGGCCGGGGCGGGGAAACTGCTCTCCCGGAAAAAAAAGGCGACCCATGATTGAAGAACCCTTTGCCTCGGGCCGGTCCTTTATCCACCGGATGGAACCCAGGATCAAAATCCCGTCCGCCTTTGCCCTGTCCCTGGCGGCTGCGCTCTGCAAACATTTTTCCCTCATCTGGGTATATCTTTTGATTTCCCTCCTCCTCGTCTTTGCGGCCCGGCTGGATCTCCGGGCTGTGATCAAACGATTAAAACCGCTTTTCTGGTTTCTGATCATGATCTGGGTCATCCTTCCCCTGACCTTTGAGGGAAGGGAGTTATACCGTTACGGCTGGGTCAGGATAACCGAGCCGGGCATCCTTTTGTCGGCCATGATCACCTTCAAATCCGTCACCATTGTATTGATTTTTACGGCCCTCATGGCCACCATGACCGTGGCTTCCCTGGGAAACGGCCTTCACCGGCTGCATCTCCCGGACAAACTGGTTTTTCTCCTATTGATGTGTTACCGGTATATTGCAGTCATTGAAGATGAATACAACCGTCTCCTGAGGGCTGCAAAATTCAGGGGCTTTACCCCCAGAACCAATCTTCACTCCTATAAAACCTTTGCCTATCTGGCGGGCATGCTCTTTGTCCGGGCCTCCCTCCGGGCCCAGAGGGTCCATAAGGCCATGCTCTGCCGCGGGTTTAACGGTAAATTTCATACCCTTGACGTTTACCCTCCAAATAGATTAAACTCCGTTTTTTTAACCGCTATGGTATGCATGAGCATTGGGCTTTTTATCGGTGAGCAGATCTGGTTTTAAACGTGGCTGACAATACCTGTATCATAAGGCTGGAAGACATCTCCTACGCCTATCCCGGCACAGGGGCAAAGGTGCTGGAACACCTGAACCTTGAGATTTTTCAGGGAGACCGCATCGGCATGATGGCGCCCAACGGAACCGGGAAAACCACGCTGCTGCATACCATCATGGGCCTTTGCAGGCCCGATGGGGGAACCATCACCATCTTCGGCAACACCTTGAAACAGGAAAAGGATTTTCTGCCGGTCCGTTCCAGAATCGGCCTCTTGTTCCAGGATTCCGACGACCAGTTGTTCTGCCCCACGGTCATGGAAGATGTGGCCTTCGGCCCCCTGAACCTGGGATTTTCCCGG
>CAZAHK010000387.1:0-2018 GCA_964484555.1 uncultured Desulfobacula sp. | reverse complement strand
CAGCACCAGAGGTCAATGAACCGGATCAACCCCGGAAAGGGCGAAAACCCATGGATTTGAAAAAGACCTCTTTCCTGGATATGAAAACGCTGCTGATCGCCTGTTTGATACTGATTATTGTGCTTATGACCCTGTTTTTGTTCCGGGATGTGAGATTGAGTGATGTATCAGGCTCCGCAACCGGCATGGATCAGAACAATAACGGGGGTGTGACCAAATTAATTTCAGAATCGCCCCCTGAAAATGATGGGGTTGTTTTTAAAACCGTAACCCGATACGGCATGGAGCCTGAGAATTATGTGTTACAGATTCCGTTGCCGATAGAAGTTCAAAATTGAAAAATATGAAAGAGAAACAGAACCTTTATCAAATAAATGGATAATATATGAATCCTCCATCATCTCAGTCATCTTATTCAAGGCAATTTCTGGCAGGCAAAGAAAATTCGGATATGCATCAGAAAGATCGAGCCGAAAATTATAGACAGCATTATCTGGGCCCTGCAGAACCTGTTGTCCCGCCGAAAAGCCGGCCTACCCAGGCTGAAACACCCCGGAAAGAGGTTAGAAAAATTATCCCCCAGCGGAATTTGGAATTTTTATGGGCCAACAATGTCCGGCGGTTTTCAGAACATGAGCGGCCGTATTTATCTCAAAAATCAGTAAAACAGCTTGAATCAAACTATAAAGAATTGATGATGGTTGAAGCCAATATGGCGGGTCTGGGTAAGGGGAAAAATACCTATTATGTTACCAGTTGCATGGACCGGGACGGCAAGACCATTACTGCCGTCAGTATGGCCTACGGGCTGTCCCTGTATTCGGGAAAGGAGGTGCTGTTGGTTGATTTTAACCAGCAGGCCCCCCAGATCCACAATATGTTCGGCATCAGTGACAGCCCCGGTTTTTTCGAATTGTGTGAAGGAAGGTCGGTTCCGGAACAGGTGATTCTGCCGACGGCCCACAAAGGGTTGAGTATTATGACCATCGGCGGCGCACAAGGGGATATGAAAGGGGATCAAGATATTCAAAAAGCCATGGATTCCCTGTCTCCCCATTTTGATTATGTGATCTGCGACGGCAGTTCTGTTTTGTCTTCTTCCGTTGCCTTGAGAAATATTCCAATTTTCGGAGCGGTTCTGATCGTTATTGAATGTGAAAAAACACGATGGGAGGTCCTGCAATTGGCTGAAGAAAAAATTAAGAAAGGGGGAGGCCCTTCTTCCATCGGCGTTGTCTACAATAGACGGAAATATTATATACCATCAATTGTTTATAAGGTTATTTCAAAAAAATGATATGATGAAAATTCAAGGTTCCAAAAAACAAATCATTGCCCTGGTTTTTGTTTTATGTCTGGTCATTTTTCTGCATGGCTGTGGAGGTGAGGGCAAATTGCCCCCGGATTTTGAAAAACCCTATCAGCGGACAACCTATTCTTTTGATCAAGGAACTTATCCGTCCGACCAGGATCTTTTCCTTGTATACACCATCACTCCCGGGGATGTGCTGGATGTTATGTTTCAGATCAAGGCCCAGAAAGCAGAAGAATTCCGGATTGATCTCTATCATGAAGTTGAGGTGATTTTTCCGGATTTGCCGGACCTGTCCAATATCCAGAAGATCATGCCCACGGGGAATATTATCCTGCCGTATGTCGGAGAGGTCTATGTTCTCGGGCTCACCCTTGATGAAACCCATGCATTACTGGAAAAGAAATATTCGAAAATTCTGCTGGATCCCCAAGTGATGGTTAAAGTGCCCAATATGGACGCGAGAATTGAACAGATCCGTAAAGATCTGCATACGGCCCCCAGGGGGTTGAGTAAACTGGTCAATGTCAGGCCGGACGGGTATGCTACATTCCCGTTGATCGGGGATTTTTTTGTGGCCCATAAAACCCTGAAACAGGTAAACGCCCTTATCCAGGAAAAATATCAAGCCTATCTTCCCGGGATGCAGGCCGATTTATACCTGCATGAGCAGGCCGGTTCGGTGGTCTATATGTTGGGCGAAGTC
>CAZAHK010000386.1:1815-2037 GCA_964484555.1 uncultured Desulfobacula sp. | reverse complement strand
AATGTGTTTTTATAGTGATAACACGCCTTCACCCCGCTCAAGGTGAAGCTGGTGGAGACTGAAGAAAAAATGGCAGCCTCATAGATGGGAAGAAGCCAGATATTCTGGTGATTCAATTGATTTTTTAAATGGGCGTAACTTTCATGATGCCGGGCAATAACACCGTCAGGAAGAGAAGGAGCAAGGGTCCACCGGGTATCAAGGGGTAAAAGTTCATACCCG
>CAZAHK010000386.1:0-1805 GCA_964484555.1 uncultured Desulfobacula sp. | reverse complement strand
CCTTGCCCAGAGAATGGCGGCATGAAATATTTTTTCTTCCATTTCCGAGGAGCCGAGGGGAGTGGGGATCTGAAGAATCAGACCACAGGTGCCGGGGGGCGGACTTAGGCCAAGGATGGTTTCCTGGGCGTTCCCGCCGCCCAGATCATCCAGCAGCAGGGTATCGGCAAAGGACAAGCCTTCGGTAAAGGTCTTGTTGCCCAGGGCTTCCCGTTTTGACAGGTAGACTGCATATGGAGAGACGGCTGTCCGGGTGGTGATTTTAAAAGAAACCGGATTCAGGCTTTGTATATTGGCAAGAATATCAACGGATGTTTTCGGCACCACGAATACGAGATCAATATAATTTTCCATCCTTTTTTGAAGGGTATGCAGAAACTCTGTAATAATGGGTGTGATCTGGTTGGATTGAATTAACCAGAGGATCTTTTTTTTCATATAAAATCCCTAAGCCTTCGAATGGCGTATTTATTCAGTTATCATTTCATTTGCCGATATCAATTACCAATGGTATATGAAATTCATATTTACTTAAATAGTATAACCAACAAAAAAAGTTAAGTTTTTTCATTATGAAATCTAATTTTGAGCATAAAGAAGGTTTTCTTCCCTATGGCCGGCACGATATTGACGAAGAAGATTTAGAGGCGGTCCGGAATGTCCTGCTTTCCGACTGGCTTACCACAGGCCCGAAGGTCGAGGAATTTGAACAGGAACTGGCAAAAATTTCCGGTACAAAATTTGGAGGAGCCGTTAACAGCGGTACGGCTGCCCTGCATGCGGCCATGGCGGTCCTTGATATAAAGCCCGGAGACGAAGTGATCGTGCCGCCCATTACCTTTGCCGCCACTGCCAATGCCGTGGTCTACCAGGGGGGTGTCCCGGTTTTTGCCGATGTCGACCCGGACACACTGCTGATGGACCCTGAAAAGGTTGAAGAAAAAATAACCTCGAAAACCCGGGCCGTGATTAGCGTCGACTACGCCGGACAGATGTGCGATTATGATGGGCTAAGAAATATTACAAAAAAACACGGGCTTTATCTGGTTGCCGATGCCTGCCATTCTATTGGGGGGACATATAAGGGGGCTCCGTCAGGAAGCTGCGCCGATTTGACGGTTTTCAGCTTCCATCCGGTCAAGCACATCACCACGGGTGAGGGCGGTGCGGTGGTTACCAACGACAAAAAGCTTATCGAAAAAGTTAAATCGTTCAGGAACCATGGGATTAATACGGACCTTCATGAAAGACAAAAAGCAGAGACCTGGTATTATGAAATTGAAATGCCCGGATTTAATTACCGGTTGACGGATTTCCAATGTGCACTGGGCATTAGCCAATTGAAGAAACTTGAATCCCGAATACATAAGAGAAATATGCTTGCAAATCAATATGACCGGTTTTTTGAAAGAATGGACGGCATTGCCCCTTTAAAAAAGCAGGAACTTATTGCCCACGCTTATCATCTTTATGTGGTAAAATTGGATCTTAATCGCCTGAAAAGGAACAGACTGGAAATTTTTTCATTTTTGAGAAATGAAGGCATTGGCGTAAATGTTCATTATATACCGGTCCATTATCATCCTTTTTATCAAAAAACATTTAACACGTATAAGGGGCTTTGCCCCATAGCAGAAGATGCATATGAACGGATTCTGACACTTCCTTTATTTCCGGCTATGACGGAGGAGGATATAAAAAAGATATGCCGTCTGGTCAGGCAGGCTGCACAACCCGGGTGATTTTTAGAAAAAATAGATGGCCTCATCCATGGTTTCCTTTTGATATACAGGGTCTAAAAATAT
>CAZAHK010000385.1:0-2040 GCA_964484555.1 uncultured Desulfobacula sp. | reverse complement strand
ACACCTTTATATCAAGCTGTTTTTCAAATATTATTTGGACGGTTGGACGATGTGGACGATGATTTTTTCAAAACTTTTTTCAGTCATCCGTTAAAGGTTCCCCAATTTCATCATGATACCTTCCTAAAAGCCAACACCTCCTGAATAAAATCCTGCCAATTTTGGGCCTGATCAGCCCTTTGTATATTTGATTGGCCCATCATGGACGATCATCAAAGGTATTGGACGATGGCTATTCTTTTCAAACCAATTGAAATCATTACGTTTGGACGATGTGGACGATGTGGACGATGATTTTTTCAAAACTTTTTTCAAAATAATCACTCAAACAATTCCCTAAAATCCTGTTCTATTTTTGTTCGACACAAAATATCGAGTTTTCGGCACTCATTGTCAACCTCTTTTCGGGTAAGAGCCACAATAAAAAATCATAAAAATGAATCTTCTGGTGGTGGCTTCCAGGGATTCATAAAAAAAGAAAGGAAATAGAAAGTATGACAACAATGCCGATGGATTTTTTTCAGGAACCTTTAGATTTTAAAAAGTTTGATCTTTTTAAAACAGAAAGCGATGAGGCCTTCATTACTTATATGGGCGTCACGTATTCATTGAAGGGTTCAAAGTTTACAAAACTTTTGAATCAGCTCCATTTTGAGCTGACAGAATTTTTCCCCCCCAAAGGAGACATTAAACAGATCGTTGATGATTTAGACAACTTCACCAAGATTTTCTGTGCTATCAAACCTATTTTTTATCGGGTTGCAAGACTTGGGGATACTGTTTATATCGATTCCGGTAATGAACAATTTGATGTCATCGAAATTTCTGGTGATTCAATAAAGATTGTTACCAATCCGCCTGCAAAATTCATTCGGTCTACAATTGAAAGAAAGATTGGAGCACCGGATTTGAACGCTGTGGCCAAGGATTTGAACCTGTTAAAAAAGTATGTTCCTTTCAAGTCGGAACAAGACTTTGTCCTGTTTGTTTCCTGGCTTTTATCCTGCATGAACACCAACGGTGGATACCCGCCGCTTTTCCTGATCGGGGAGCAGGGTTCCGCCAAGAGCACTACGACCGCCTTCATTAAAGACCTTCTGGACAACTCAGCGGTTCCCTTGAGGAATCTTTCCAAATCCATGAGAGACCTGATGATAGCGGCCAGCAATGATTATATCCTTTGCTATGACAACATTTCTGAAATCACCGACAAGCAATCTGATAGCCTTTGCAAACTTGCCACCGGAGCCGGTTTTACAACAAGAAAGCTTTATACATCCACCGAGGAGACCCAGTTGACCTGTAAACGTCCCACAGTGATCAATACCATCAGCTTTATCCCGACACGGCAGGACTTGCTGGATAGATCTGTTATCGTTTTCGTCAACCATATCAAACCCGAAGAAAGAAAAACTGTGAAAGAGTTGTGGGAATCCTGGCACCAGGACCGGCCCTTAATTTTTGGGGCGTTATGTCATGCGGTTTCTGCAGCCCTTCGGAATTATGACAAGGTGAATGAAGAGAACCTCCCCAGGATGGCTGATTTTGCAAAATGGGTTACCGCGGCTGAAGAACAGTTACCCTGGGAGAAGGGTTTGTTCCTTGAAACCTTGGAGAATTCAAGGATCATGACGGTTGAGGATACGATTGAGGCAGAACCAGTGGCCATGACCATACTAAACCTGATGGCGGATAAGGGCCAATGGATTGGAAATGCATCTGAGCTTCTGGATGCCCTCGATAACTGTATTGATCAGGCCCGCAACCGATATCCCGGTTGGCCCAAGATCCCGAACCAGTTGACCCGTAAAATCGGCAGAGTCTCTGCATTCCTTCGGGAGAAGGGCATCCTCGTTGAAAAACGGCATTCCGGTGAGCGGTTTATAGAAATTATAAACCTGAATCATGTGGCAAAGGAAGATGATATCAGAAAAATCATGGGAGAAGTAAGAAGCGCATTTTCAGAGGCCCCGTTGTCTCCTGAGCTGCCGGAGATTTCTGAAAATAATGACCATGAGGATGCTGCCTTGGTAATGGAAG
>CAZAHK010000384.1:0-2049 GCA_964484555.1 uncultured Desulfobacula sp. | reverse complement strand
GTTCTTCGATAGTTTTGCACTGAGCTAAAATCAACAGATTGTTTGTCCAACTTAATTCTCGCACCAGTGGTGCGAGTTTTTCATTGCCTGAATAGGTTTCAAAGAACTGCTTCATCCGCCACAAATTTGAAGCGGAAAATCCTTTCAAATCAGGTGAATTATGGGAAAGCCATGCCGCCAGTTCCTTGACAACCCCTTTTCCCCAACCAGCTTCAGCGGCTTTGCTTGACAGATAATGGCCCACCTGCCAGTACGTATCAATGAGCGCAACATTTATTGCCTGAAATGCGCGGATTTTTCCCTGTTTGATTATTTCCAATACCCTGTCAAAATCTGTCTCAGTCATTTTGGTACGCACTGCGTTCTTAATTTCCTTATTCATCACCGGCCTCTGTATCTTTGCCGGATTTGATCCGTTTCACCGGTTTTTGGGGAGGCAGAAAATTCTCCCCGGTCACCACGCTTTTCCCCGTTTTTGCTTCCAGTTCCAGCCGTGCCCCTTTGGCGATTTTGCCGCCTTTTTTCCCTGCCTGGGAATTTTCCTTCATACCAATGGCATCGACACTTTCAGCGATCTGGCGGGTGGAAAGTTCCGCAAGTGCGGTAAAAATCAGTTCCGCCTCACTCATGTGGTCGCGCAGGTTCTGAGTTTTAATGCGCTTGATTTCTTTATGTTTTTTAACAGAAACGCCGCTCCATTCCCGATGAATGATATTGGTCAGGATTGCGTACTCATCTTCACCTTTAATTTCGTGGTCTTTCCAGTAATCGGTCAGTTTATTGCGGGTTTCCTGCCCCATCATCCGCTGTTGAATCCATTTTTCGCTTCTGCCGTGCTGCTGCCAGAACTCCCGTGCACGGTCAAGGGAGCGGGCCGGATCACTCATGTCCTGAATGCGTTCATAACCCACTTTGGCCAGCCATAGTTTTATCGGCTCAGCCTTGGGGCTGGGCACGGATTGAATCAGCCGCAGGAGTGTTTCCGGGCCGGCCACATCGGTTAAACGCATTTTTCCATCTTCAGCGGTCATTTTCAACTGGTGACAATTTGTCACCGTTTGACTGCCTTCTTTCTTGAGCCGCTCTTTAAGCTTGTTCCAGTATTTACGGGCCGTTTGGTAATCGGCCTGGGAGGTAAGCACCGCAATGATGTCCACCACCGAAAAAAACCAGGTTTTTGTTTTCTCGTCGTATATCCGGCGTATCTTGTGGTCTTCGAATACGGCTAAGGCGGTTTCTTTTGTCATTTCAAACCCTCTGCGCTACCGGTAATCTCGGCCAGCATGGCCACGATCTCCGATTCCAGTTCTTTGACATCGGCGGCAATCTCTTCCAGGGCACGGGGTGGCTCATAGCGATAGAAATGGCGGTTCAGCGGAATCTCATACCCCACCTTGGTTTTGCTGTGATCAATCCATGCATCCGGCACATGGGGAAGAACTTCGCGCCGGAAGTATTCATCAATTTTTTCTTTGAGCGGCACATTTTCCGTATCCCGCAGATCAGAATCTGCTGCGGGGTTGCCCTTGGCGTCCCGGCAGATTTCGGCTGTGTCATCCTTTTCGCCCAGGGCTTCCAGAATTATCTTCAGTTCAGGCCCCGAGAGGCGCACCCCGGAATGATGATCAACGGCTTTCAGCTCTTTCAAGAATTTCGTGCGGTCTTTGAATACCTTTTCCGCCGTGGCTTTGCCCAGGTCGGCAAGCAGGGCCTTGATGGCCTGTTGGCGATTTGTTCCGGCTTCAATCTCCTCTTGGCGGAGGGTCTCGTTCTTCTTATGGCTTTGGGCCATCTTCTTAAATCCGCCCATGTCGTCCAGAAGTGATAACCGTTCGGTGCAGGCCTGAAAGTTCAGGCGTAAGGGGCGCTCAACCGTGATTTTATTGTAACCGAAGTCCGCGTTATCAAAAATTTTAGAGACAACCACCAGCTTTATGATACCGTCGGTTTCAACGGGGCGGGTTTCATCATGTTGGAAATTGCCGTAAATTTTAGTGATTTCGGCAATCTGATCAGGACGGTTTTCTTCACCGTCACCAATCTGTTTGC
>CAZAHK010000383.1:0-2076 GCA_964484555.1 uncultured Desulfobacula sp. | reverse complement strand
AGGGCGTAAAAGAGGATAAATACGATGATATGGTCCGTGATATGGGAGCCGGTGACCATGGCCGTGCTTTGCTTGACCGCATCGATAACCCCGTATTTCTTATCCACCATGAGGGGTATCATATAAAGGCAGGTGTAGCCGACGATCAGGGTGAAAATAATGCCGGGGACCACCAGGATGGTAAACCCGATAATGCTGATGACAAAGATGATCAGGGTGAATCCGAAGAGGGGCAGGAACAGGCCGAGCTGGGAAAAAACATCCTGAACCTTGGGCTCCCGGTTGAATCTCATCAACTGGAGAAGGGAATGGGTGTAGCCGGCAAAGGCTACGGGCGCAAGGATACCGATGGAAACAATGCTGACGGCAGCCGTTACAAGGGTGATGAGAATCAGGGATAAGGCATTGGCGATGCAGAGTTTCCAGGCAGTTTCAACATGGTATTTGATGTCCATTCTTTTTTTCCTTTGGTTTCAGGGGTTAAACATTTTAGGATACTAACCGGAAAAAAAACGCTTCGTCAATAAAAAGGATAAAATTATCTTGACAGAAAAGAGATGAAGCGACCATATTAAATTTTGCAAAAATGAAATACATCAACAGATATGGAGGATAATGATGGAAATAAAACTCACCCGGGCCGCAACGAACAGAACAAGGCCGGAAGATTCAGCCTTGGGATTCGGCCAGGTGTTTACGGATCATATGTTTGTCATGGACTATTCAAAGGATAGCGGCTGGCATGATGCACGGATTGTCCCCTATGCCGATTTCAGTATCGCACCTTCAGCCATGGTCCTGCATTATGGCCAGGCCATTTTTGAGGGACTTAAGGCCTATAAGACCCCGGATAAGAAGATCTGCCTGTTCCGGCCCAGGGATAATTTTGAAAGAATGAACCGGTCCGCCAAGGGGCTGTGCATCCCCGAGATCGATGTCGACTTTGTCATGAAGGCCTTGAAACAATTGATCCTGCTGGAAGAAAAATGGATACCCGAGACCCTGGGCACCTCCCTTTATATCCGGCCCACCATCATTGCCACGGACCCCTTCCTGGGGGTCAGGGCGTCCAATACCTATAAATTTTTCATCATCCTCTCTTCCGTGGGGGCCTATTATGCTGAAGGCCTGAACCCGGTAAAGATATGGGTTGAAAAGCATTATGTCCGGGCCGTCCGGGGCGGGGTAGGGGAATTCAAAACCGCAGGCAATTATGCGGCCAGCCTCATTGCCTCGGAAAAAGCGAAAAAGGAAGGCTATGCCCAGGTTCTCTGGCTGGATGCCATTGAGCGAAAATATATCGAAGAAGTCGGGGCCATGAATATTTTCTTTCTCATGAAGGATGAACTGGTCACCCCCAACCTGAGCGGGAGCATTTTGCCGGGCATCACCCGGTATTCGGTCATCACCCTGGCCAAGAAATGGGGTATGGCCATGAATGAAAGAAAGATCAGCATTGACGAAGTGTTCGACGCCCATGCGTCGGGACGGCTCCTGGAAGTCTTCGGTTCCGGAACCGCGGCCGTTATTTCTCCGGTGGGCGAAATCCGGTACGGGGAAAAGAAAATTTCCATCGGAGACGGCACCCCAGGCAAAACCGCCATGAAATTTTATGATGCATTGACGGCCATTCAATACGGCAAGGCAGAAGATACGGAAAACTGGATCCAGGTCATCGGCTGATCTTTGTTTAAATGAAAGGGGCAGGCCGGTTTGTATTGCCCTGTTTATGAACGAGCGCTCAATCATTTGCGGAGCGCTTAAACCCACCATTTGGAGAGAGTATGGCTGTAAAAAAAGGCATCACGCCCATCGGCAAAAGGATTAAAAAGGCCCGGCTGGATAAGAAGATGAGCCTGGAGACCATGGCCAATGAAACCGGGCTGTCAAAGGAAACGCTCACGAATATCGAGGCCGGGGAAAAACGCCCCTCCGTGGGAAACCTGCTCCAGATTTCAAGGGCCCTTCATATTGATTCCGGTCTTCTTTTGAAAGAGCAGGACGAGGCCCTGGAAGAAAGGTCCAAGGCCTATACCAAGCGGACCGATCATTATGCCTATACCTCCCTGACCCCCA
>CAZAHK010000382.1:0-2099 GCA_964484555.1 uncultured Desulfobacula sp. | reverse complement strand
GAAGACCGTCAAGGCCAAGGTGATCACCGTCATCAGCCTTTATACCATCGCCGTCATTGCCAACATCTTCGGGCTGGGCATCATGGGCTGGCGGTATTGATTCTTTCAATGAATCCGTTAGGGCAAGAATTCAACTAATGATTGAAATATGACGTATATGATATACCTTGACAGATAAAAATAGTATATGTTATGCGTATTTATTCATGCAATAAATGAATCATTACCGTTTTGATATATCATGGAAAGACTGACAGGCATAGGAACAGCAGACCGGGAGAGAATGGCCGCCATTATCAGGGGCACAAAGGGCACGGTATCTGTGGGGGATGCGGCAAGAATTCTAAACGTTAGTCCCTCCAATGCGGCCAAGATGCTTTCCAGGTGGGCCAAAAAAGGGTGGATGTCCCGTGTCCGCCAGGGCCTTTATGTGGCGGTGCCGCTGGAATCCCGGACGGCGGACGTGTCCCTTGAAGACCCCTGGCTGATTGCCGACCGTCTCTTTTCCCCCTGCTATATCGGCGGCTGGAGTGCGGCTGAATATTTTGAATTGACAGAGCAGATTTTCAATACGGTTGTGGTCATGACAATTCAGAAACCAAGGGACCGCAGCCCCGAGATTAAAGGCACGGGATATATGCTGCGAACCATCCCCTCTAAAGCCATGTTCGGCCTGAAATCCGTATGGCGGGGTCAGGTTAAAATATCTGTCTCCGATCCGGCCCGGACCATCCTTGATATGCTGGTTGATCCTTTTTTTGGCGGCGGCATCCGGTCTGTCAAAGATATGCTGGAAAATTATCTGAAATCGGAAAAAAAGAATCCGGAACAGTTGATCGAGTATGCTGAGAAGCTTGGAAACGGATCTGTTTTTAAGCGCCTTGGCTTTTTGCTGGAAAAAATTTCCCCGGATGAAACCAAAGCATTGGATGACTGCCGCAAAAGGCTGACAGCCGGAAATGCCAGGCTTGATCCAAAATTAAACAACAGCAGACTGGTCACCCGGTGGCGGCTGTGGGTTCCTGAAAACTGGAAGGAGGCAGCGCCCCGTGATTGACAAGTCTGAAATAATGGAGTTCTCAAGAAAATTCAACCTCAGACCCAATGTGATTGAAAAAGACTATGTGCTGGGCTGGGTGCTGGCCGGGATATTCAATCCTGCCGGGGCAAGCTCGGACTGTATTTTCAAGGGCGGGACCTGTTTAAAGAAATGCTGGTATGAAACCCATCGGTTTTCTGAAGACCTTGATTTTACACTCACAACACCGGCCCACCTGAATCAGAAAGGTCTTGTCAACAGGTTCAGGGATATTTCCGACTGGGTTTATGAAGCCTCAGGCATTGAAATCCCGAAAGAATTCATCCGGTTTGATGTTTATCAGAATAACCGTGGCGGTTTGTCTGCCGAAGGGCGCATCGGATATCGCGGACCTTTGCAGCAAAGGGGGGATCTTCCCCGCCTGAAACTTGATTTAACCATGGATGAAATCCTGGTGTTGAATCCTGTTGTAAAAAATGTCCATCACCCCTATTCTGACTGTCCGGACAATGGTATTCAAAGCACAAGCTACTGCTTTGAGGAAGTCTTTGCCGAAAAAATCAGGGCGCTGGCTGAGCGGGAACGCCCGCGGGATCTGTATGATGTGGTTTGTCTGTACCGGCATGAAGAATTAAGAGGCCGCCGGGAAATCATCCTGAATACGCTTGAAAAAAAATGTGCGTTTAAAATGATCCCCGTTCCCACCATGGACAGTTTGAGCAATCGTCCTGAACGAGAAGAGCTGGAAGCGGAATGGGAAAATATGCTTGGCCATCAGATGTCGGGCCTGCCTGATTTTAAAACTTACTGGGCGGAACTGGCACAGGTGATGGACTGGCTGCATAGCGGTCAGGAAAAAACTGAGAACAGGGAGAATCAATGAGCCCGGCGGATATTGTACGGAAATTGTCGAAAATTTTGAAACCGCCCTGGAAAATTGCCGAAGATTTAAACCAGGATGGGGTAGAGGGATGATATGGATTTTACAAACCTGAAAGAGTCCGGCAGGGTTGAGTTTAAAACCTCCTTTGGCAAGGAAGTGATCATGTCCCTTGCGGCC
>CAZAHK010000381.1:0-2103 GCA_964484555.1 uncultured Desulfobacula sp. | reverse complement strand
TGCCTGGCATCCATGCAGGAAAGATCTATGCTCTTGCAGGAGAGATCGTCTATGGTCCGGTGAAAGTCCAGCTTTTTCCGGGTTTCCGTCAGGTTGTCAACCCTGAAATCCGCGCCCACGCAGCAGGTATCCTTTTGCCGGCAGGCTTCAATGGTATGCCGGCCCTCGCCGCACCCGATATCCAGAATCCGGTCTCCCGGCTGAATATGGACCCGGCCAAAATCAATGGTAAGCACGGATAATCTCCCGGTAGGCCTCAACGGTCCGGAGGGCGGTTTTTTCCCAGGTGAATTCCTTTAACACCCGCTGATACCCTTTTTCAGCCATGGCTTCCCGGCGGGAAGGATCATCCAGGAGTTCCAGGATGGCATCTCTCAGTGCCCGGGCATTGCCGGGCGGCACCAGTTTTGCCGCATCCCCGGCCACTTCGGGCAGGGCCCCGCCGGTGGTGCAGATCACCGGAACCCGGCAGGCCATGGCTTCTCCCACGGGGAGCCCGAATCCTTCATAGAGGGAGGGCACCACGGCCAGTTCGGCCCTGGCATATTCTTTGACGAATTGCCCGTTATCAATGCGGCCCGTAAACCGGACATGCCTTCCCAGATCCAGTTTTTTGACGAGCTTCTCAATGCCCCCGTTTTCTTTGGGTGTTCCGATAACCACCAGTTTCACAGGCCGGGTTTTCAAGATATCGCTGACGGCAAACAGCAGATGATACAGGCCTTTTAAGGGCGTATCCGCACTGTTGGTGACAATGATGCGGCCCGGTTCCTTTTGTATGGTGTCCACAGGATAAAACAGGTCGGTATCAATGCCGATGGGAATGGTCAAAAATTTGGATTCAGGGATGCCGTATTCCCTGGCAACATCTTTTTTCGAGCTTTCCGAGACCGTGATGACATGGGAAAGCTTCCTGGCCACTTTTTTCTGCATGTGGATAAAGGAATACCAGCGCAGGGCCTTGAGTTTTTTATAAAAGGATCGGGTGCTCTGAACCGCCAGGCGCCGGTCAACGGTCATGGGATGATGGATGGTGGCCGTCACGGGCATGCGCCGGGCTAAAGATAAGATGCCGTAGGACAGGCATTGATTGTCATGGATGATGTCAAATCGCTTTTTTGTTTGGGCCAGGTGGCGTTTCACCCGCATGCCGAAGGTCAGGGGTTCAGGGTAGCCCATGGCCGAGACATCCAGCCATTCGATGAGGTTGATAAAATCCTTGAGTTCTTCAAGGCGGGGGGTCCTGAAGAGATCTTCAGGATTATACAGGTCCAAGGTCCGGAGCCGGGTGAGGGTCACGCCGGGATTCAGGGGCAGTTCCGGCGGCCCGGAAATCACCTCGACCCGGTGCCCGAGGTCGCTGAGGGCATGGCTCAGGTTCCGGATATAAACGCCTTGGCCCCCGCAGTGGGGGTTGCTCCGGTAGCTGATGAGGCCTATATTCAGCGGGGAATTCATATGAAAGAGTAAATGGTGCGCCCGGCTGGGATCGAACCAGCGATCTTCAGCTTCGGAGGCTGACATCCTATCCACTGGACTACGGGCGCATGGGTCATCATACTAATGGAACTTTACCGATTGATCAAGGGTATTATCAAATTTTTCTTTGGCTTCCCCCACCACATAGAGGGACCCGGCGATACAGACGACATCATGGCTGTCCGAAGTCTGCACAGCGTGGGTCACGGCGTCTTTGACATCTTCGATGATGGTCACGGGATTTTGGGTCAGCCTTTCAGCCGCCTTTTTCAGAGTTGCCGGGTCCAGGCTCCGATCGATTTTGGGCCTGGTGATAATCACCCGGCCTGCCAGAGGCACAAGATATTCGAGCATTTTCCCATAGGGCTTGTCACTGAGAATGCCCAGGACCAGGGTCAGTTGCCGCCCTTTCAGAAAGGAGGACAGATATTCTCCCAGGACCTTGGCGGCATGAAGGTTGTGGGCCCCGTCCAGGATCACCAGGGGTTTTTTCATGACATGCTCCAGCCGTCCCGGCCACCGGGCCTTTGAAAGCCCTTCCCTTACCAGGGTTTCGGTAAAACCATAGCGCGGGTCCGTTCCCTTGCGGGTTTTGAAAATGAGTTCACAGGCGGCCAGGGCCAG
>CAZAHK010000380.1:0-2147 GCA_964484555.1 uncultured Desulfobacula sp. | reverse complement strand
CCCCGGTTCCCGAAACAAACCCCACCCGACCCGGCCTCCCCTCCCATGGCAGCCGAAAAGATTCCGGCATCAAGGGGGCTCGCCCTGAAGGCCCTGGCAGGCAAACTCCAAGTCCCGGTCAAGACCCTGTTTCTATCAGCCTACCTGACCCTGCTCTCCTCCCTGGAGCAAAAAACAAACCGCCTGACCATCGGCATCGTGACCAACCGGAGGTCCGCAGAAATGTCCGACCCCTTTGAAACCGTGGGCTATCTCTGGAATCTCATGCCCTTTACCATGGACCCGGCAAAAATTCCGCCGGGCGATCTCCGGCAGGTTCACCGGGAACTCCAGCGCCATGAGGCCCACGGCAAATACCCCCTTCCCCTGATCTGCAAGGACCTGGGAATCGACAGGGAAGATCTCCTGTTCCAGGCCACTTTTAATTTCATCCATTTCCACAATACGGGGGAGATCCAGAAGGTTCTTTATTCCGGGCTGAACGGACTCAGGCTCACCCAGGTCAAAACCTTTAACCGGTTCCATTATCCCTTAAACCTGCTCTGTTCCCAATCGGCTCTGGACGATGGGTTTGACGTCTTCATGAACTATGATGCCCGATGTTTTGACGGATCAAGGGCCCGGGACCTTTTGAACCGCTATCTGTCCATCCTGGATGCCCTGGCCGGAACCCCGAAAGAGGAGGCCCGGTCCTGATCTTCCGGCGCTGCCTCATATCTTGAACCGGCCCACCAGTTGATTCAGACGGACGGCCATTGCTTCGACGCCGGTATTGACCTGGCCGCCTCGATGGTGGCGTTGAGGGCCAAAAGGTTGACCTGTTCGGAAATATCGGTGATGGTCTCCACAACCGTACCGATCATCTTTGCCACCTGTCCCAGGGTATTGATCTTTTCAGTGGCCTCGGATGCCTGGGCCACGGCATGGGCCTTTTCCACCAGCGAATCCTGGCGTTGGTCGCCGATTTTACCCTTTTTCACCCTGTAAAAATCTATGTTATGTTTTGAATGATTTTAAATAAAGTGTGAGTTGACAGGGATAGCCTGGGGTGCTCATCCGCCTGCAAAACAAACCTTGGCTTGCAGGTAGTCCTCATCTTAATTCACCTTGGCTGAATTCTTTATTCCGTTACAATAGCCCTTGTTTTAGAGAGGACTTCACTTACCACTGAAGCTGGAACCTTTTCAACAAACTTCAAACCTCTTTCCACAAAATCAATTGTCTTGACCTGGTGGCAGAGGGCAACACCGGAAATCTTTTCTCCGGTTAAAGCGACTTCAAACCCATGCCCCCGGACCCGGCTTGTGACCGGGACGATCAGGGCCAGCAGAATTTTTTTGTTAAAAACCGCAGGAGAAAGGACCAGGGCGGGCCGATGCCCCATTTGTTCGTGACCGGCTGCCGGGTCAAAATCTGTCCAGACAAGATCCCCACGCTCAGGGATATACTGTTTTTCTCCGGTTCTTTCCGCCATTACCATTCCTTTCCTACAGGCTTGTCATTCAACCATGCCCTGTCCTCGGCATCCAAAGAAACAGCCATGGGGTCACATTGGCTCAAAAGCTCGTCAAGAGTATATTCTTTTTTCTCCTGGACCGGGGTAATAATAATCCTGCCGTCTTTGGCCTCAATGGTAACGGTCTGATCTTTTTCAAGCCGGATCATATCCGCTATTACTTTTGGTATCCTAGCTGCCAGGCTATTACCCCATTTTTTAATAACCAGTTCTGTCATTTCGCTTTTCCCCTCGAAGGTTTTAACATTGTATAAACACACTATAGCATGAATGGCGTCGTGTCAACAATGTATAAACTTTTTGAGTCCGGGGTATTTTTTAACATTGGCTATTCCTTAAAGAAAAGGTCGCTGTTTTTAGAGTCAAACTTTTGACGATAGCAAGTTTATTCAATCATAACAATATGTTTGGAGTGGCGGTTGACCGCCACTAGTTTTTTTGACCCTTTGTTTTTTCAATCCTATACCGAAAAAACCACATGACAAAAAAAGCAATCATCACCAGACAGGACTGCAACCGCCTCCCGGGTCATCTCCCGGTTGTGATGATTTTGATAAAACCCTCGAACGGTCCTTCAAATAGGCTTTGCATGATTAGTCTCAATCCCTTCGTGAATCAGGTCTTTTCCGTC
>CAZAHK010000379.1:0-2162 GCA_964484555.1 uncultured Desulfobacula sp. | reverse complement strand
CCCTATCACCTGGTCATCCAACATCACCTGGTTGTTATAGAGGTTTAGAGCCAACGTCTGGTCAGCAAAGGCAATGGTCTGGGCAGAGCTTGTGGCCGGCATTTTCAGTTCGGTCCCATCCGAACCCTGAAAAGTAACCATTGTGCCTGAACGGGATACTGTAAACAAATTGGAGTCGGATTGAATCTCTATGCTATTTTGTCCCGGAAAATTAATCAGTTCAGCTTTGGCGCCGCTCTCAAGGGTAATTTGATTGGATGCTGATGTGCCATACACCTTTTCATCACTGCCTGATGTCACGGTATGATTCGGATTTGTATTGGTTAAGATGATTGCAGATGCCTGGCACAGGGCAGGAATGACTAAAACAACCAGGAAAAAAAAGAAAGTCAGCTTCAATTGCTTGTTCATAATACCCCCTTAATTATCGTATCCTTTCAAAAATCACAAAAACAGCGGTTCTATGATAAAAATTGCCTGAGAAATCAATAGTTTTCACTTCACAGATGTAAATCATCCAAATGCAAATGCAGCGAACCCGATGGCATCCGTGAAACTTGCCGAGTCATATACCAGGGCATCACTGCTGACAACCCCTGCCAACCTGATGACATTCATTGTGCCTTCATTAAGGTAGTTGTATGAAATTGTGACATCTTCTCCTTCGTTGGAAAACGAATAAACGCTCACATCGGCGTTTACAAATGAGATGAAGTCCCCAGAACCAAATTCGTTGATCACCACATGGGTGGCAACAGCCGCATCATCCATGAATTGATATATCCCGCCTCCTGCATTAAATGTTACTGGTGATTCATATGTTCCGGTATCAATGTTAACAGAGATCGGCGGGTCTCCACCAATCGATGGAAAAACAATGTCATTCACTCCGCCTTCGGGTGCTGCTGCAATCAAAGCTGCGTTTGTTTCAACAGCATCACTTAATTCATTAATATCTGTAGCATCGTTGATGGCGGTACTGAAACCGCTTATAGCGATGCTAGCCGCCAATTTACTATACGTTCCGTTATCAATCATTTGCTGCAATTTCGCAGACAAGGTGTTGAAAATAAGGGTGTTTATCTCCACTCCCGTACTTTCAAGGATTGAATTTAATAGATTTTGCCCTGTCATTGTAGCCATTTAGTACCTCCTTAATTGTTTTGTTTCTCCCTTTGATGAATTCATTAAATTAAACTCTTAAAATCGATTTCCGATCATCTATCCGGAATTAATTATAAATTCTGATAGCAAACTTAAATTTCAGTTGCCCTGATAATTTTTCAGGCAACTGAGGTTTAAGTAACAACCACAAAATCAATGGAATTTTCACCAAGGCTGACTCCTGGAAAGATTTTGAAATTTCCCGTGGTCAGCGTGCCGGCTGGAACATCCACAAACACAAGCCGGTCCTCGCCAACATTGAAGCCTGTAATGTTGACTTCTCGTCCACCCATTTTTCGGATACCACAATACATTATCTTCAAAATCCATTCGAGACTTCAACTCAATGAAAAGCTTAAAAGCCCCTTTAGACAACTGAACCAATAAATCAAAAATATCTAATTCAGTTTTATTGTCGATTGTATGTATAAGGCTAATCATTGAAAATGGAGAGAAATCTTCTTTATAGACCCGCTTTTGTTTTAAAATTGAATCTTTATCTAAAATAATTGGAATCTCTTTATGGAGAGTCATATCTTAGCCTCTTTCCAAAAAAGCAATTGAATTATTAACAATATTTTTCCTTTATATATAATATATATTCACACCAAGAAAAGAATACTCCCGTTTATTAAGAGCCATCCGGCTTTGTGCAAAGGCATGTGCCCAAAGCGAAACGCAGTGTAGCTTTGGACATATGCACTTTGTGACAAACATGGAAGGATAGGTTCTTAATAAACGGTAAGATAATGAAAAGAAACATAAATATGTCGTACTCCAAAGGTCTTTAATCCGAAAACAAAATACACTGATAGCAGGTAGCGTCTAAAACAAGCAATATTATTCGGTATTTGATAAGAGTTTTTTTTTATTTTCTTTTTATGCAATTTAAAATTCAGACTTCCGCACTGCGTCGTAGCAAGCTCCTCCTTGTGCACGTCTGAATTTAAAATTGCATGAAAGCTCGGGGGTAGGGATATTATAGAATATTCAATAGG
>CAZAHK010000378.1:0-2163 GCA_964484555.1 uncultured Desulfobacula sp. | reverse complement strand
TTGTGTGCCATGTCTAAAATCATGCTCAGTAGCAGGTCCGTTATTATTATCAAAAGCAGGAGATTGAATAGGCGCAGGTATATATTTGTATGACTCATCCATAGGAAGGACCAGTTCCTCCTGCAATGCTTCAAACAATTCATCAGCTGTCTCCTGGGCGGGTTTGCCATAAACAATGGAGAGTGTGTTTAAATCAAACCGGTTTCCAATACAAGCCCCAAGGCTTAAAATTTGTCCGGTATTATCTGAAAGTTTTTTAATCTTGCTGATCATAAAATCAATGACATTGTCGGTAATCTCGGCTTGCTTGATTTTGTTGTCATCCCACTGCCATATCCTTTTATTATTGCTGAATTCTATGAGCTTTTCCTGGCAAAGGGATTGGATAAACTGGTTCAAGAAGAACGGATTGCCCCGAGTTTTTGTAAAGCATAGTTCAGCCAGGGGGTTTGATTGTTTCAAATCGCAGGAAAATGTTTCTGATATGAGCTGGTTTGCGTGGATTTTTTTGATCGAAGACAGTTTTAAAATTTCAATATCAGCACCGCTTTTCTTAATTTCATCCACTGTAAGCATCAAAGGGTGAGCAGAGTCAACTTCATTGTCTCGATAAGCGCCAATAAGATACAGATATTGAGTTTTAGTAGTTATGAACATCTCAATTAATTTCAGGGATGCTGAATCAACCCATTGGAGGTCATCTAAGAAAATCACCAGGGGATGACCTTTGGATGCGAAAGTATTGATAAAATTTTCAAAAACATAATTGAATCTATTTACATTTTCAGCAGGACCAAGTGTCGGGAACTCCCGCTGTTTGCCGATAATCAATTCCACTTCGGGTATCACTTCGATAATAACCTGGCCGTTGGGGCCTAATGCCTTTAGGAGTTTTTCTTTCCATACAGATACCTGTGCATCGCTTTCGGTTAAAATCTGCCTTATCAATCCCTGAAAAGCATGAATCAGGGGGGCATAAGGAATACTTTTTTTTAATTGGTCAAATTTGCCTGATATAAAATATCTTTTCTTGTTTTTTAAGGGCCGTTGAACTTCATACACCAGAGCGGATTTGCCGATTCCGGCGGGGCCAGTAACCAGAACCATTTTGCAAGCACCATTGATTACCTGGTCAAAGCCTGCCAGCAAAGTTTTAATTTCAGTTTCTCTGCCATACAGTTTTTGGGGAATCTGAAGTCTGTCTGAAATATCTTTTTCCCCGATCTGAAATGAACCTATCTTCCCTGATTCAAGCAAAGAATCCAGGCATTGCTGCAAATCATGCTGGATACCAAAAGCCCCTTGATAGCGACCTTCTGCATCTTTTGCCATGAGCTTAAAAACGATGTCAGATATGATGGAAGGGATTCTATCATTTATCTTGTGTGGGGGCTCAGGTAACATTGCCATATGAGCGTGGACAAGCTCAATTGGTTCTGTGGAAAGAAAAGGAAGCCTTCCTGTTAAAAGTTCATAGAGCGTTACACCAAAAGAATAATAATCTGTGCGCCAGTCAACCATGCGATTCATACGTCCAGTCTGTTCCGGGGACATATAGGGCAGGGTTGCTGTCATGAGCATGGACCCTTCAATGGTAGAGTTCTCTCTGGATATTACAGATGCAGAACTGAAATCAACCAGCTTTAGAATCCCTGTTTCCGGGTTATAGATAATATTGGAAGGTTTGATGTCTTTATGGATAATTTGGGATTGATAAATCTCATTAAGGGCTGATGCAGTCTTAACAGCGATATCTAAAACCTGTTCCACCTCAAGGCTATTTGATTTCTGAAATGTTTCTAAATCAATCCCTCCGAAATCCTCCAAGACCATGTATGGTCTATGATCATGCATGACAAAATCAAACACCTGCACCACATGGTTTAAATCCTTCGATTTTAATGTTTTCAACACATTATATTCATGCTGATAGCGGGCAACTTGACTGGGAGAAGGATGGGTGTTTGATGTTGTTTTTAGAATAACTGCCTGGTTGTCATCTGTTTTTACAGCACGACAAACGAGGGTATTCACACCTTTATATACAATAGCCTGTGCGTCGTCAGAAATACTGAATCCTGGAAGAATCATTATTATTGCACCTTAAGATTGATGAAACCGTAAAAAGTCCTCGACCATTATGTATTTGAAAATATTACAAAT
>CAZAHK010000377.1:0-2167 GCA_964484555.1 uncultured Desulfobacula sp. | reverse complement strand
CGGACCCTGCCAAACAGCTTGCCCAGGCCCTGGGAGCCGTGCCGAGATTCACCCATGTGTCCGGGATCGGCGGCAACTCCCCCCAGACCCTCATCAATCTGGCGGCAGGCATGATCGCCAGGAATGAACTGAATTCGGTCCTCATTGCCGGGGCCGAAACCTATATCCAGCGGGGACCGGACCCTGAACCGGTCGAAAGCGCCCTTTTCCGGGGCATCCCCGCCGATTACGCCGGAGATGACCGCATCGGTTCCACCCTTTTGGAAAACCGGCACGGCATGGAACACCCCATGCAGGGATTCCCGCTGTTTGAAACCGCCCTCTGGGCCAGTTCCGGCATGGATCTCAACACCTATCTCATGAAAATCGGCCGGATGTGGTCCGCCTTCAGCCAAACCGCTTCAACCCACCCCTTTGCCTGGACCCGAAGCCCCAAAACACCGGAAGAGATCATCACGCCCGGACCGGCCAACCGGCCCGTGGCCTTTCCCTATACCAAATTCATGAATTCCTTTGTCACCGTGGACCAGGGCGCAGCCGTTCTCCTCATGTCGGAAGCGGTGGCCAAAGCCTGCTCGGAAAAGAACCGGCAACGGGTCTATTTTCTCGGCGGCGGCTATGCCGAGGATTCCCAGCGCTTCATGATCGAAAAATCCGATTTCACCTCAAGCCCTCCCCTGGGGGCCGCCGTTGAAAAGGCCCTGAGCCGGGCCGTCGTCCGCCTGGAAGAACTGGACTGCTTTGATCTCTATTCCTGCTTTCCCTGCGCCGTGTCCATGGCCAAAAAGATGATCGGCATCCAGGAGGATGACCCAAGACCCCTCACCCTCACGGGCGGCCTCGGTTTTTTCGGAGGGCCGGGCAACAATTACAGCCTCCATGCCGTGGCCACCCTGGCGGAAAAAATAACCCAGGGAGCATATTCAAAGGGCCTTGTCACGGCCCTGGGCTGGTTCATGCACAAGCATGCGGCCGGGATTTACGGCTCTGAACCCAAAACCCGGGACATCGGCCAGGACCCTATTCAGGATCAAAAATCCCCCCTGGCCGGGAACGCCCCGGAACGAATCAAAGAAGATGCGAGCGGCCCGGGCCTCATTGAAACCTATACGGTGATCTTTTCCCCGGACCAGACGCCTTCCTATGGCCTGATATATGGAAAAACCAAGGACAACCACCGGTTCATCGCCCAAACCCGTCGCGACCCGGATATTTTCAAATATCTGATGCAGAAAAGCCGGGTGGGGGAACGGGTGAATTTAAGATTCGACCAGGCCGCCCAGATCAATCTGGCTGAACCGGAATAACGGGTTCAGCCTTGCCGGGCAAGATCAGAGGGGCTTGGGTCAAAGCCCCAAAAATTCCCTGACCCACTGGTTTTTCGGGGATTGGACCAGTTCTTCGGGGGTCCCGGCCTGTTCGATGCTTCCCTGATTCATGATGATGACCCGGCTTCCCGCGGCAAAGGCTTCCTCATGGTCATGGGTGACAAAGAGGGTGGTGATGTTCAGCCTGGACAGGATGGCGGTCAGTTCCGCCAGAAGCCGCTTTCTCAAGACCCGGTCCAGGGAACTCAAGGGTTCGTCCAGCATCAGGAGCCGGGGCTCCGGGGCCAAAGCCCTGGCCAGGGCCACCCGCTGGCGCTCCCCGCCGGAGAGGGCATCCACCTGCCGCTTTTCAAAACCGGAAAGCCCGGTCATGACCAGCATCTCCTTTACCCTTACCACGATCCGGTCCCTGGAAAACCCCTTCATCCTCAGTCCATAGCCGATATTGTCAAAGACATTCATATGGGGGAAGAGGGCAAATTCCTGGAACATCATGCCGAAGCGCCGTTGATGGGGAGGCAGGTCATTGATCCGTTGCCCGTCAAAAAAAATATTTCCCGAATCCGGGGTTTCCAGACCGGCAATGAGCCTCAGCAAGGTGGTTTTCCCGGAGCCCGAAGGCCCCAGCACGGAGAGCTTTGTCCCCTGGGCCAGCCTCAAATCGATATTCCGCAGGACCAGGCTGCCGTCATCAAAGGTCTTCCCGACCTGGTCCAGAACCAGCTCCTTTTCCATCAGAATCCCTCCGGATTTTGTTTCCTGAAATTTTCAATGCCCACAAAGCCCAGGGCCGTAACCAGCATCAGGATCACGGACATGGCCATGGCCTGGCCGTGGTT
>CAZAHK010000376.1:0-2168 GCA_964484555.1 uncultured Desulfobacula sp. | reverse complement strand
TCAAATTCAAGGGAGGTCATGACGTTTTTCGACCGCTTGTACATATAGGTATCATCCAGGCCGGAGGGATCAAAGGTGGTGGCGCCGGTGGTCATGATGACGGACCCCACGCTGAGATCCCTGATCCTGACTTGTTCATCATGATTCACGGCCCCGGCCAGGCAGACCTCCACGCACTGGTAGCATTCCGAGCAGATCCCGCAGGACAGGCACCGGGATGCTTCCTGATCGATGAGGTCCTTGGCAAGGCTTAAGCTGACTTCCTTAAAATTGCCTTCCCGTTCTGCGGCGCTGATCTTGGCGGGTCTGACCCGTTCAAGCCGGGGGACATTGTTGATCTCGGGTTTTTCATAGTCCCAGGTCTTTTCCCTGTCTTCTTTTAAGTCCAGGCCGTTGATGAAGCGATGCATGCTCTCGGCTGCGGTCTTGCCCGAAGCCACGGCATCCACCACGGATTTGGGGCCGTAATAGGCGTCGCCCCCGGCAAAGACCCAGTCAATGGGGGTCTGGAGGGTGACGGGGTCGGCTTGAAGGCCGCCGGGCCGCGTCAGAGTGATGCCTTCTTTTTCGGCAAACCCGGTCTGGCCCGTCTGGCCGATGGCCACGATGATGGTATCGGTTTCAAACATGGTGAGTTTGCAGTCGTCATACTGGGGGCTGAATCGGCCGTTTTCATCAAATACGGTGGTGCATTCCTTGAACTCGACTTCCGAGACCTTGCCCTTATCTCCGATGAATCTCAAGGGTCCCAGACTGTTGACGATTTTGACCCCTTCTTCCAGGGCTTCTTCGATTTCATAATCCCAGGCCGGCATTTCATCACGTTTTTCAAGGCAGACCATGGTCACGTCTTTGGAACCCAGCCTTCTGGCTGTCAGGGCCACATCCACGGCCACGTTGCCGCCGCCGATGACCATGACCTTGCCGGAGAGTTTTGCTGCCGTTCCCAGGGCCGAGTCCCTCAAAAAGTCCACGCCCTTGATGACGCCCTCAAGGTCTTCGCCCTTGACGCCGAGGCCCCTGGACCCGTGGAGGCCCGTGGCCATGAAGAGCGCCTTGTAACCGCTATTTTGTAGGCTTTCCAGGGTGATATCTTTGCCGAATTCCACGTTGGTTTGGATTTCCACACCCAGTTGTTCAATGACCTGGATTTCCTTGGCCAGTTCGGCCTTGGGAAGCCGGTATTCGGGGATGCCCACGGCCATCATGCCGCCCTTGACGGGCAGTTTTTCAAAGATGGTGACCCCGTAGCCCTTCTGGGCCAGGTAATAGGCGCAGGTGAGGCCGGCCGGGCCCGAGCCCACAATGGCGATTTTCTCGGTTCTTTTTTCCGGGATTTCAGGAATATAGGGGGTGCCTTCAAAATCCAGTTCCGAGAGATACCGGTGAAGGTACTGGATGGCCAAAGGCTCATCAGCATCCCCCCGGGTACAGACCGATTCGCAGGGATGGTGGCAGACCCGTCCGCAGGAGCCGGGAAAGGGGTGTTCCTGTTTGAAGAGCTTTAAGGCTTCCGCATATTTGCCCTTCTGCATCAGGGCAATGAAGCCCTGGATGCTGACATGGGCCGGGCAGGTGGCCTTGCAGGGCGCCGTGCCGCGTTTGGAAATCCCGTATCCGCCCGGAATGGCCTGTTCGTATTGCTTGAAGATCGCTTTCCGGTTGGATAGGGCCTGATTGTGCTCACTGGGGGTTTCCACGGGACAGACCTTGGTGCATTCACCGCAGGAGGTGCATTTCAACAGATCCACAAATCTGGGGTTTTCCCTGACTTTGGCCGTAAAATTGCCTTCTTCCCCGTCAAGCTCAAGAAGCTCCGTGTTCGTCAACAGTTCGATGTTCAGATGCCGGCCGACCTCGACCAGTTTGGGTGAGATGACTCACATGGTACAGTCATTGGTCGGGAAGGTCTTGTCCAGCCGGGCCATCATACCGCCGATGGCATAGGATTTTTCCACCAGGTATACATAATAGCCTGAATTGGCTAAATCAATGGCAGATTGCATTCCTGCGATTCCGCCGCCAAGGACCATGACGGAACCGGCAAGGTTTTCCTTTGGTATTGCATTTTGGGTCATTTTTGCTAATCTCCTAACCTTATATATAAAAGCTTAACAATATTAAAAAGCTTAACAGCCTAAAGCCATGAACCCCGGCGGAACAAAATT
>CAZAHK010000375.1:0-2182 GCA_964484555.1 uncultured Desulfobacula sp. | reverse complement strand
ACGGAAACCTGAGGGCCAAGGAACTGGTTGAAGATCTGCGCCATACCATGGAAAGAATCCGGATAGACCCGGAAAGGCTTCAGCTTGTCCAGATTGCGGCCGGAGACAAGACCAAATTCCAGGCGGAAATTGATACCTTTGTGGACCGGCTCAATACCCTGGGTCCCATCCGGTAAAGGAGAGCGTTCATGAAGATTGATGTCCCCTACGGAAAAGACGGCGCCTTGTCGGCAGTTCTTCCGGATAGTGTCAAGGTCCGGTTTCTTGAGGCCAATGATGTGGAAATCGGTGATGAAAACCAAAACATCCGGGATGCCCTGCTTCATCCCATCAACAGCAAAAATTTTCAGAATTTTCTCAAGGGCGCAAAAAACGTCCTGGTCATCGTCAACGATGCCACCCGGCCCACGCCCACAAAAAAAATACTCGAATTCATCCTTGAGGATTTAGCCAAGACCCCTTTTCATTTTATCATTGCCACCGGCGCCCACCGGGGACCTACCGAAGAGGAATTTTTCCAGATTTTCGGGTCTTTTTATGAAAACGTCAGGGACAGGATCATTGTCCATGACGCCAGGGCCGATCAGGACATGGTTTTTCTGGGCACCTCCACCAACGGAACCCCCATGCATGTCCACAGGGCCGGGGTGGAAGCGGACCGGATCATCATCATCTCATCGGTGGAACCCCATTATTTTGCCGGGTATACCGGCGGCAGGAAATCTTTTCTGCCGGGCATTGCCGGATATAAAACCATTGAACAGAACCACAAGCTGGCCCTTTCGCCGGCAGCCAAAGCCCTGGCCCTGGAGGGCAACCCGGTCCATGAGGACATGATGGACGCCATCAAAACCGTCAAACAGGACATCTTTTCCATCATGACGGTGCTGGACAAGCATCACCGGGTCTATGCCGCCTGCTGCGGACATATCCACGATTCCTTTCATGCGGCCATTGAGCGGGCCAACGAGGTCTTTGCCGCACCCTTGGAAGAAAAGGCCGATATTGTCGTGTCTGTGGTGAAATTCCCCCAGGACATTGATCTCTACCAGGCCCAGAAAGGCATTGACAATGCCAAGCTGGCCCTGAAAAAAGGCGGAATCCTGATTCTCACGGCAAAATGCCGGCACGGCATCGGCGGAAAGGCCTTTGCCGATCTTCTGGGGTCCAGCGATACGCCCGGGGCAGCCCTTGAAACCATTGAAAAGGGCTATGTCCTCGGATATCACAAGGCCGCCAAAATGGCGGAAATCGGCCTCTGGGCGGAAATGTGGGGGGTCACCGACGTGGCTCCGGAAATCATTTCAAAACTGTTTATCCGGCCCTTCGGAAGCCTTCAAGAGGCCCTGGACGCTGCCCTTGGAAAAAAAGGGCCGGATGCGACGGTCCTGTTTCTTATGGACGGCGGGTTGACGGTTCCCCTGGTTCAAGAAGAATGAATCCGGCCTCTCTTGAAAATCCGGCGGACTGCATGAGGCCGGACAAGGGCTTAGTTGAGCATATATTTTTTCAGCTTGGAATACATGCGGGATTTGGATATCCCTGAAATACGGCAGGCGTCTTTCAGGTTCTGTCCTGTATGGGATAAGACGGCATTGAGATATTCTTTTTCCGTGGTTTCCAAGACGTCGATCAACATTGGGAAATTCCCCCGTTTATAATCATCCAACGGGTAGTTTTTGCTTTTCGAATCCGGCATCAATATTTTTTTGATCGTCTTTGCCCGGATATAAGAGGGCAGATGGATGGAATAGAGGGTGGGCTCGTTTTTTGCCGAAGCAACGGCCTTATCCATGGCTCCGGCCAATTCCGCGATATTTCCCGGCCATTTGTAGAATGTCAGGATATCGAGACATTCGGGAGAAATTCCCTTGGTATCAATTTTATATGTCCTGCAGTGCTGATCCAGATAATACAGGGCCATTTTAATAATATCCCTTTGGATCCGGTGTAAGGGCGGCAGATGAATGCAGATCCCTTTTAATCCGGACAAAAGGTCTTTTTGAAATTTCCTTTTTTCGCTCAATGCCTCAAGATCTTTGGTGGTCGATGCGATCACCCTGAAATTGCAGGGTTCCTTCATTTTTGTGCCGGTCGGGGTAAAGGACCGGTTCACCATCACCCGGAGCAGGGATTTTTGAACCGGCAGGGGAAGTTCCGAGATTTGGTCCAGAAAAAGCGT
>CAZAHK010000374.1:0-2189 GCA_964484555.1 uncultured Desulfobacula sp. | reverse complement strand
GGAAGGCCATATTCTGGATGTAAATGACAAGATGTGCCGAATGTACGGAGATATCACCGAGAGCAAGCGGGCCGAAAAAGAAACTGGAATTGATTTTTGAGCAGACCCTCCGCGGGAAAAATCTGACCAAAAACCTTGTGGCCTTTTCCAGGGACCAGGAACCCAAACAGGAATTTTTTTCAATTGAGGAAAAAATGGAGCTTGTCCTGAACCTTTTGAAAAAGGACCTGGAAGGCATCCATGTGACCCGGCAATATGGCCGCAGAATCCCGGAACTTCTTGCTGATCCGGGCATGATCGAACATGCCGTCGTCAATCTTGTCCAGAATTCAATCCATGCCCTGAGCCTTGTTAAAGAACCGGAGATCATTGTCCGCACCTATCATCAAACTGAACTCATTTTTATAGAAATAGAAGACAACGGCTGCGGCATCCCCTCTGAATGTATCAAGGAAATTTTTGACCCGTCCTTTACCCTGAAAGGCAGCAGAGATAAAACAGGCATGTATAAACCGGGCATTAAGGGAACCGGCTACGGCATGTCCAATGTAAAAAAATATATCGACCTGCACAAAGGCGATATTTCGATCACGTCTGAAATAAAAAAGGGCACAAAGGTTGTCATATCCCTGCCGGTAATTGAAAAAAAGCTGACCGATGAAGACATCAAAAAAGTAACAGAAGAAAAATTCAGCTCTGAAAAATATATCCTGCTGGTGGAGGACGAACAAGCCATCTCAGATGTCCAGTACCGGATACTGACCCAGGCCCCCTGCCGGCATAAAGTGGATACCGCAGGCAACGGACAGGCCGCCATGGACCTGCTCAACAGGAATACATATGATTTCGTAAGCCTGGACTATATGCTTCCGGGAGAAATCAACGGCATGGACATCTACCATCATATCCGGAAAACCGACAAAACCATCCCCATCCTTTTTATCTCCGGCAATATCGAATTTCTAGAATCCATCCATGCCCTGAAGGACAAAGACCCCAACATTGATCATCTGTCAAAGCCCTGCAAGAACGTTGATTATATCACCTGCATCAATAAGCGGCTTGCAGGCCTGAACGGCTGATGGTCGCAGTTTCAATCCACGCCCACGCTCCCGCCCTTGTTTTCGGCAAGGCACCTCCGGCCTTACGATTGATCGTCGCTTTACTGCTGGCGTTCAGTTCCCTGCACGTCACCGATGTATTTGAATCCCCGGCAGGTCAATATCTGCAGAAAAATCCCTTAACAGAACTGCTGATCCCTGCCGTTTTGGGTGAGGCCATGGGCTTCACCATTACCAACCGGCAGAACCGGTTCAAATCTTCGGACGGATTTTGTAAAGATGCGCTGATCTTTAACCTACCCTCAGCGGATTCCATCAGACTGTCCCCTTCCTTTCTCTGCCGATTCAACCCGTGGTCCGCCCAACCGGCAGACCCAAAAATTCTTGCCGGCAGGGCGCCTCCTGCCGTGTGACCTTGAATCTCGAAAATTGATGAACCAGGGCAGCCTGATTTGGGATCTGCCCATTCAATGAAAGGAGGATTTATGGATCACGGTAATATCAATGCGCCCACCGATGAAAAGAATGCCCCTTCACCGTCAACCGACAGTTATAAAGTCGGCACATACACCATGAGGGAACAGGTTGTCCTTGGCATAAAATTGTTTGCCGTTTGCGGCGTGTTTTTCTTTTTTTTCTGGTTGGTTGAAAAACTGCACCTCTATCTTTGATTGAATCCATATCAATACTCGACGCGGTGCGTCGAGTATTGAGGGATCTTGTTGGGGGAACGTCCACTATGGAACCTATTGGATAACATAGATTTTTATTTTTCAACCCATGCTCCCGGAATGTTAAAATGATATTAAAATGCATTGCTTTTTGTATGTCCCGTTTTTTTTGTGTCGGATTATACCCAAAAACTTTTTGTGCAATGAATTATCACCATTAATAACAATAGGTTAGGAATGAGGAACCGATGAACAAACAGCCACTGACAACCGATCAGATATCTGCAGTGCAAAAAGCACAGATGGTTTTCATGGATTGGCGAAAGACCAAAGCCGTACGAGACCGCATACCGGACGGACTTTGGCAAGCCGCTGCAGATCTTTATCATACTTTTGGCTGCGGAACCTGTGGATTTCAGAAAAGGCATTGACGGCCTGGCCGGGATATGCCGGAAGG
>CAZAHK010000373.1:0-2190 GCA_964484555.1 uncultured Desulfobacula sp. | reverse complement strand
TGGCGTCCCCAAGGGGATTCGAACCCCTGTCGTCGCCGTGAAAGGGCGATGTCCTGGACCGGGCTAGACGATGGGGACGCAGTGTCCTTTTAATTGGTGGGCCGTGCTGGGTTCGAACCAGCGACTCTCTGCTTAAAAGGCAGATACTCTACCACCTGAGTTAACGGCCCATGGCCAACCAAAAAACAGGTGATATCTATATGATCTGAAAATAATTGTCAACTCTTTTTTAAGCCGGTCTGTTTTTTTCCCATGGCTTAAACCGTTGCCCGGATGATTTCCGCCTCTACCGTTTCATTCATATCTTCAATGGGAAGAAACTGCCCATTCCGGGCCGACGGGGTTAGAAAAGAATGGAGTTTTCGCTCCAAAAGCCTCGGATGAAGCTCGTCGGAAACGGCAAGCATCCCTTCGGTGATAATCTTTTGAAGAAACAGTTCTTTGACCGTCCTCTCCCGGATATTGGATGCAAAGGGAATGAACAGAAAATTGGCAAAAACAATCCCGTACAAGGTTGATGTCAGGGCTACGGGAACTGTTTTCATGATAATGACCGGGTCACCGACACCGGCCAGCATTCCGATGAGGCCCACCACACTTCCGACAAGGCCGAAGGAAGGTGCCACCTCGGCCATGGTTTGCAGGACCCGTCGGGTTTCATCCCGTCTCATCCTGAAAAAATACATTTCAGCGCTTAACACTTCCCGGATCTGCTCTTTTGAACACCCATCCACCAGCAGCCCTATGGCCTGTTTTAAAAATGCAATGGGGGTTTCATCTTCATCATCCTGAAGTGCCAGGACGCCCTTTACCCTTCTCTTAACGGCAAGGCTCACGAGAGATCTCACAATCTCTCCTGGATCTTTTGTTTCCTTTCCATAGGCGGTTCTGATAACCTTAAAAAGAATCTCAATCCGATCCATATGATAACTTAACAGCGTCGCTCCCAGGGTTCCGCCAATGACGATCAGAAATCCTGAAAGGTTTATGTACAATCCTGTATTTCCACCCAGTTTAAATCCGATGAAAAATAAAACCACACAGATCATCAGTCCAAAAATGTTTTTGTGTGCCTGTCTTAAAAATAAAATGAGTTCCGGTTTCAGCATATTGCCTCCTCTTTATTCAGAACCCTCCCACTCATGGAAGGGATTGTTCGTTGGGTTTTGTTTTCATCAAAATGAGCTCAACCCTTCGGTTCAGTGCCCGATTCGTTCCCGTATCATTGCTTTCAACGGGTTGAAGGGATGAATAGGCGCTGACAAATATCCTTTTTTCATCCACCTTTGTCACTTCCGTAAGATATCTTGCCACCATGACCGCTCTTTTTGAGGAAAGCTCCCAATTGGTCGGATAGAGATCAGACTGCGTCGGGGCATCGTCGGTATGGCCCACCACATTGATGATGAAATCATTTTCATTGAGAGCCCTTGCGATCTGGTCGAGCTGGTACCGGGCGCCGATTTTAAGATCCACGCTTCCCGGACCAAAGAGTAAATCCCCTGCCAGGACAATTCTCATGGCCCCGTCTTTCATCAATTCAAGGGAATCAAGCCCGCCCATCATGACATCGGCCATGGCTTGCCGGGCCTGGTCATAAACCGTTGACGGATTGGACTCCAGTCCGATATTTAATACAGTGTTGGATCCACTCTCCAAGATTTGGTTTTTACCCGGGCCGTCTCCGAAAAAAAGCTCTTTGTTGCCAGCCTGAAAGGCATACATGACGGCAAAAAAAATAAACATGGTCATCATCAGATCCGACCAGGACACCGACCATCTGTTTGTTTCTTTTTCCGACGGATAGGACAGGATTTCATCATAAAATCCGACCATATCATCCCCGGCTGTATATGAGGGTGCTTTTTGTATATCTTTGAATTCCATAATTTTCCTTAATCGGTTTCAAACGCCTTGAAGACGATGTGAATAATTTTCCGGCTATATTCTTTCTACCATGGAAGAGCAAAATGTATACCATGTCCAAAGACTTATCGATAAATCATCAAGATAAGACAGCATTTTTGATAATACGGCAAACCCTTTTTACATCATCTTCCGTCATTGCAGGAAATAGGGGAAGGGTGAGGATTCGTTCATATGCATCTTCTGCTATGGGGCAAAGCCCCTTATAGGTGTTAAATGTTTTTTGATAAAAAGGATGATAATGGACCGGTATATAATGAACAT
>CAZAHK010000372.1:0-2230 GCA_964484555.1 uncultured Desulfobacula sp. | reverse complement strand
AATCAGCTCTCCCCTGCTAAAAAAATTCATTACACACGCTTGCCGAAGGGACACGTTTCAATCTGCTTGTCAAGAATAGCTATTTCATTACGCACGGCAATAATATCGATCCATGTGCCGGCTACTTCGGCGGAAATGGTAACTGCGGCTGCCTCGAGATCCTCTCGGGCTGCAATTGCTTCGTATGCTTCTGTATTTTTAAGTGCTGCAAGTCGACCCCAGAGATCAATTTCATATCCGGCGGCAAGACCTAAGGTGTACTCCTCGGTTGCAACGATTTCGGACCCCTTATTTTGTTCTTTCGTGCGTGACCGCTTATGAGCCGCATCTGCATGGGCATCAATGGCAGGGTATAGATCGGCGTCGATTTTTTTAACCTGGGCTCTGGCTTGAGAGAGACGTGCCGCAGCTGTTCGAATATTGAAATTATCTGAAACGGCTATGTTCATGAGCCCCTCCAACTCGGCGTTGCCGAAATATTTCCACCACTGAACCGGCATGGAATCATTCTCAGAGTAAAGAGAAAACTTTTCCGGTAAAGAAATAGGGGGGCCTTCCCGCTTTGGAGGATTAAACATCGAACACCCAAAGAGGCAGCATATCAAAGTCAGAATAATCATCAACCAACACAAGGGTATAAGGGAATTTCGGCTATTTTTCATCATAAATATACTCCAGAGCGTCCATTCGTTTTTTCAAAGTTTTCCGAGCTCTTACCAGCAAGGATTCAACCGCGCCAACGCTCGTGTCCATGACTTCGGCTATTTCAGCGTAACGCATTCCCTCCACGTGCCTGAGTAACACGGCGGTTCTCTGGTTTTCAGGTAATTCCTGAATGGCTGCAGCAAGTATGTTTGATACTTCTTTTTGGAGTAAGGCTGAGCAGGACGTTTCCCCATTGGTAATATCAGGAGGGCTATCAGTGAAAACCGGCTTTTTACGCCGTGCAAAATCGATGCATAAATTTTTGGCAATGCGCATTATCAAAAATCAGACCGATCCCCTCGGGTGAAAACCTGAGGAATGTTCATATATTCTTAGAAAAGTTTCCTGAGCGATATCGAACGCCTCGGCCGCGTCTCCAAGAAATTGATAGGCGAAACGATACACTCCCTTCTGATACCTTTTCAGAAGCACAGCAAATGCATCCTCATTTCCTTTGGATATCCGTGAGATCAAATCATGATCGGTAAGTGTTTCAAGTTTCAGTTTGAAAAACATCTATTGCCACGCGTCCATTATTTCAATTTTTGTGTCGGTTTAAATGCCTATCCATGTGTTCGCGAAGTTCGTTAAAGAACTCCCGGGAGGCGTCAGATCCAAGTATCTTTCTCATTTGCAGGAAATGCTCATGAATCAATGTATTCTGACGACTCAAAAGGCTCATGTATTTTTCCCTTTTCCCCTCGATCCCCTCATTAAAAAGTTTTTCCGGTTCAGTGTAAAGGGCCAGTAGTCCTAGCTTGGACGCTATGATCTCTTTGTTTAATACCAAAAGAGAATTATTGAAATCATCAATTGCAGCCAAGGCTCTTTCCTTTACGGCAGCTTCTATGTGAGTATGTTCCAAAATTTCATAACTGATCATATCATGTGTTTTGAATCTGGACTTGGTACCCTCAAAATAGCCATAAGCGGAATAAACGATAAAACCAATGTTCAAGCTTAATGAAAAAAAGATCAGTGCCCGTTTAAGTGTCAGGTTCACGGTAATGCTCCTTCCCCGGGTTCAAAAGCGGCAATGTAAACATCTTTCGGGTTGTAAATGTGAGTTTGCTGATACTGATCGTGTATATTGCCAAGATAAATACCCAGCGCAAATCCGAGGATCACCATGCAGCATGTGGCAACACGAAGGCCAATCCCAAGTCCGCGCCACCATTCCAATAAAGTGGTTTTGATTATCCGGGCTCTATACACTGAAAGCGTTGACTGAAAAAGATCTCCAGTTGGCTCTGGGAATGTTAGTAAACTCAGTTGGCCGGAAAGCTGTTGCATCTGCACAGCCTGTTGCCTGCATACCGCACAATTCTTGATATGTTCAGACACATCGCGTGCATCATCCGATGAAAGCTCACCATCAATCAGGCGATTCAACAAAGACTCATTTTTTTGGCAATTCAGTTTGATCATCTTTAACACCTTAAATTTTTTTATCTTTTATCAAATCAAATAGTAACTATTCAGTAAAAAAAATGCATTTGATGTCATTTTTTACTTGACAAGGGTT
>CAZAHK010000371.1:0-2237 GCA_964484555.1 uncultured Desulfobacula sp. | reverse complement strand
ATCATCGGTGTAATCCAGCATGAGGTTGGTATAGCGGAGGCCCAGGCCGAATTTGTCGGCCAGCCGGTATTGGACCCAGGGGCTGAACCGGTTCATATTGTATTTGTAGCGGTCCACGGCATCGGAAGAGGCATCGGCACTGGCCGGATCACGGGTCTTCCAGAACACGTTGCCCAACCCCAGTTCCAGCCGTTCCGATGGACGGGTGGAGGCGTTAAAATCGATCTTGTGCTCGGTATAGTCAAAGGAATCGGCGGACCGTTGGCCGGCGGGCGGGGTATCCTGGTCGTCATAGTCCAGGTAATTGAGAAAATAATCCATGGATAAGAGAGTTTTTCCTGTGGTATAGCCTAGCGAAATGCCGGGTTTGATATTCCAGGTGTCCACGGACCGGGTCTGGTTTTCAGCTTTAAAAAAATTGTCGTCGCGTTGAAATCCGGTTTCAATAATGGGCTTGATCAGAAATCGACCTTCGGCAAATCCTGTGGAAATAAAACAGGCCATGCAAATCAACAGACCTGTAACAGAGGTGTACAAGAAACGATAAAAAGAATCAGTAGTGTCCGGTTAGGTTTTTGCTTGTGTCAATATTTTTCGATCTTTGACAATATTGTCCCGGTCTGAACCCGGGGGGCCATCACATTTGGTGAAAAGATCATTCAAAATTGCAGTCCGCAACTGCCGAACTCTTTTAATCGAGACTGTCTCGTCAAATTGTTCCCGGCAATAGATTGCAAGCAACAGATAAGTGATGAGGCCTGCAAGGATTTGAACCATAAGCCCATATTTGCTGCGGGCAATCAGATGATATACTTTCAGGTGCTCTTTCCACCATTTAAAAAAGTTCTCAATGGTCCATCTGAGTTTATAAACGCTGGCTACCTGTTCTGCTGTTAAATCCTGTCTATCCGTGGCTACATAGTATTTGACCCCTGCGATTTCATACCCGACAACTCGAACAGGAGATTCGGATTGATTCTGACCCGGAGTACCAAGGAGAACCAGGGCATCATAAAACACATGACTGTCCGGAGTAATATCGTGCTGTTTGATAATGGTTCTTGTCGTCCTTGATTTGATGCGGCAAATGAAATGTTTTCCTTCTGCTTGGAGCAGATCAAAATCCTTATGCGATTGATACCCACGGTCCATTACACCGGTTTGCCCTTTGGACAGGATACGCGCAACAAAGGGACGTTCTCCACCGTTGCCATCCGTAAGAAATATTTTGCTTGGAATGCCATGGTTGATATCAAATCCACAATGAGCTTTGGCTTTTTTCGCACCTTTTCTATAATCAGCCCAGTACATTGATAGAACCGCATCAATTAAACTGCCATCAATGGAAACCAGTTCTCCTAATTGCGCATGTTCTTTGGGAAGAACTCCAAGGGATGTTTTATAGAGGTTTTCAAAATAAAACTGGAGTTGTTCAAGGCCCCGGTGATTTATCGCTTCAGAAAAACTGCTACGGCTAATGCCTCCATCCGGAGCGATATGTTCTTTGGCAAAAACATTTTCTTTGAGATCCTGAACCAGATGTCGGGCAGATTTGTGTTCCTGGAGATGAAAATACACCAACGCATTTAGCTGATCCTCAAAGGTCATTTTCAATGGTCGATCCCCTCGTGCTTTTAATTCTGGTGCCATGGGATGCAACTCTACCAGAGGGAACATGAATTTGTCAAAATTAAGAGACTGTAATTGCTTTTTTAAGACTGAAATGTGCGCCATATTGGCCTCCTTGAAATGAAATTTTCAAGGCGCGCAAAAATTTTTGCGCACATTTGTCAATAGAAAAATGAAATATTTTTAATAAATTTAATGGGCCTTTATATGCAAGAACCTAACCGGACAGCACTGTTGTAAAATGGTAAGTGTTTGTTTATTTGATCAACGCTTATAGGGGATTATTTTGATCCAACCGTCATTTGCGGTTATAGGATTTTTTGCTTGCGTTTTGCCAATTTTTTAACCATATTCTTTTTCACTCGAAACGTTCCTTTATTGTTGTATGATAAGTTCTATCAAACTCACTATACACTATAATGACGGGCGTTTCGAGCTTTTTTTCTCATTTTTTTTACTTAAATCACGCTTGATTTGGGACAAGTTTATGCGCTGGAAAAATGTGAAGCTGTACGCAATCGAACACCTCCTGTTCCCAAATTTAGAATTGCTGAACAAAGCATGAAACACTTGAAAAAATGGAGGAATGGTCATAACTATCTAATTTT
>CAZAHK010000370.1:0-2240 GCA_964484555.1 uncultured Desulfobacula sp. | reverse complement strand
GGACACGCTTTACCTTTCAGACAAACAGATTGCGAAAAAATTTGGTGTCCACCGAACCACAATTTGGAGATGGATAAAAAGTAGCGGTTTTCCGAAACCCATTCAGTTGTCAAAGGGTTGTACCAGATGGTCTGAAAAATCTTTACATGACTGGGAAACCAAAAGAGCGGGGGTCCAACCATGACTTCAAAAGAAAACCCCAGCGGCTTGGCGGCGGCACCGGGGCATGGAATAGATAATTTTAAATATACCAAAAAGAGGTATATAGGTCAAGTTTTTTCAGGCGGGGGTGGGCGGTGAACATTAAACTCGACTCCCATTTTATATCAGCAGCACTTCAGGGCAAGAGGCAATCCGACGGATCTTATATGGCTTGCTGTCCGGCCCATGACGACAAAAACCCTTCCTGTCACATATCTGAATCCAACGACGGGAAAGTTATGGTCCATTGCTTTGCCGGATGTTCCCAGGAGTCAGTCATTGCCGCACTGAAAGCCCGGAACCTCTGGCCGTCAAGTACCGCCTTTAAAAACGATGCTCGACCAGCTAATTTGCCGCCGGGGATATTCCTGGCGTTCGGCAAAAAAGGCGAAAGCAAAAAGCCCTATGTAGTCCATTGGACATATTACAACACCACCGGAGAAATCATCGGGTATGTTGTCAGATATCAGTCAGGCGAAAACAAGGATGTGATACCCTATTTCAAAGAAGCTGAAAAACCTTATGGATGCCTTGACCCAACGCCAAGGTTTGCACCGGGAGCCGCACCAGCACCAAGGCCCTTATATGATTTGCGAGGCCTGCATTATCTTCAACCATCGGATGTCCCGGTACTGGTCTGTGAAGGCGAAAAAGCCAGGGATGCAGCACAGCGCATTGTAAATCAAGAATACATCTGCATGACATGGCCGGGCGGTTCAAAAGCGGCAAGCAAGGCCGATTGGACCCCGTTGAAACATCGTAATGTTGTCATCTGGCCGGATGCCGATGAGCCCGGATTGAAAGCCGCCGAAGTCGTCAAGGAGCTTTGCCGGAAGGTGGGTGCCCGGTCTGTTAAAATCGTGAAGCCGCCGGACGGCGTTTGTTCTGGGTGGGACCTTGCCGATGGCCTGGCCGAAGGGTGGGACATGGGCCGGGTAAGGGGCCATATTCGAGACAACAGTATTGATGACCAGCAGCCTCCGGCCAGTGGACCGGAAAAACCCTTTGATGAATTACTCAAAGAGGCGACCGCACTAAAACCGGATGACCTTGATGCCATAGAAGCATTGGTCCTGCAAACAGCGGCTCTATCTCCGACCAAACGGGATACTATCCTACGGGCCATTAAAAAAGCAACAGGGATGAACCTGGGACCAATGCGTGAAATCCTTTCCCAAGGCGAGGAGGCGGAGTCCAACGATCACCTGGACTTGGCCAGGAAGGTCATCGACAATATAGGCAATGACAACATCCTGGGTGCCGGACCTTTCATTTATATATGGGATGCCGGGGCTTGGAGACAACTCGAGGATTTAACAATTTGCCAGATCGTCCAACAAACAATTTCCGGAGATGTCAGTATCACAAAGAGCGCCGTTGATAGCGTGGCCGCCGTCCTACAGAGGGAAGTCTTTAAACGAGACCATGAGTTCAACGTTGGTAATCCGGAAGTAGTAAATTGTTTAAATGGTGAGTTACATCTTGAGGATGGAATATGGATACTGAAGCCTCACAACCGGGAAAACTTCAGGACCAGTCAGATCCCGGTTGAATACAATCCCGAAGCGAGGGCGCCGAGGTTCGAGCGCTTTTTATCGGATGTTTTTAAGGGTGATTCTGATGCGTGGGAAAAAATCAAGGCTGTCCTTGAGATGTTCGGATATACCCTCATGGCACATTGCAGGCACGAACGGTTTATCTTGCTGATCGGGCCGGGCGGCAACGGAAAATCAGTCCTGATGGATATTTTGCAATGGCTGACCGGTCAGAAAAATGTTGTCGGGGTTCAACCGGACCAGTTGGATAACACGTTCAAAAGGGCGCACCTGAACGGGAAATTGCTGAACCTTGTGACCGAAATCAAGCAGGGAGAGGTAATAGCTGATGCTGCACTTAAGGCAATAGTCTCAGGAGAGACATGCACCGTTGAGCATAAATTCAAACCACCGTTTGAGATGCAGCCGTTTTCAACATGCTGGTTTGGCGTGTCCCTTCGGCAAGCGTGTGTAATGAATTTTTTTAGCAGGGGAGAGCTGATT
>CAZAHK010000369.1:0-2269 GCA_964484555.1 uncultured Desulfobacula sp. | reverse complement strand
TCATAGTTTGTCACAGCTATGACAAAACATAATGGCATGTTGGATCTGTGGGTCCGGCTCCAGTTTCCTTGATCAAACCTTTTTCCAAAAATGCTTTTAAATCTCGTTGCAGACTGCGCCGGTTGACCTCCGGGCATAGCACCTCCATAGAAGGCGGGCCTGTCACGATCATAATATTCACTGATGGTGAACAGCCGTTTGAAATCATATCCGGCTTTGTAAAGACAAAGAGTTGACAATAACCTTGAAGTCCGACCATTACCGTCAAGGAACGGAGTTGGAACTGGGCGATTCCGCTGATCAAAACCGGATGGATCTTAAGATCCGAATTCAGCCATTTTACCATTTCAGACATCATGATCGGGATCCCTCAATCTGGGTGATGGTCGCTGTCATTCGGTGGGTTATAACAAATTTTGGTTTAAATCCTGTCATGGATACATTCATAACACATGCTTTAAAAACATAAAATCATCAACACCCGTAAAAGTTATGAAAATAACACCTTTCCAGTTTGCGGGCTGCTGTGCGGCGCTTGTCCATGGCCATTCGTTCCAGATTTGCAAGCTTCCACTGGACGGCAGGCAGGTTCTGCACTTCGGGCAGCGGGAATTTTTTCCAGTCTGCATTTCCCTGTTTGAGATCCAGCAGAAAATGCCTGTCATCATCATTCAGGGCCTTATGGATTTGGGTGACCAGCTTTGGCAGCGTATCCTGCAATTGCTCAAGACCGACAATCTCAAATGCCATGCCCTCAAACTCTGTTCTGTACAGCGGTGTAATATCCTGGCATTTGGGCGCCAGAAGTTCCGCCATGGGCCGGTTATGCCCCATGAGGTAAACCATGAAGGCATTCTTTAAACGTTCGGTAATCCCCTCATGCTCAAGCAGCCAGTAGGTGTCATATAAATCACGGGGATGCTGCCGGTCCAGGGTTGCGCAGATTTTCCCGGCAAACAGATCCTCAAAACTCAAAAGATTCAATGATATTTCCAAGTGCGGTATCAATTCCTTCAAGGCTTTCATCCCGGCCTTCTATCGGCAGATAGGCCAGATCTATATCCACAGACAAGCGCGGCATATCTCTTACAAACAGATTTATGGCGGTGCCGCCTTTCAGGGCAAAACAGGTCTGCTTTTCAACAATAGGCGAAAGGTTCACGAGCAGGCGCACCTGATCAGAATAGGGTATTTTCATTCTCTTTGACCATCTGTCGGGGAACCGTTATCTGATAAACGGCATCAAAAGCCCCGCCTTTGAACAGCATGCGTTTTCCCCGGCCTAAATCGACCCCCTCGGTTTCAAGTGCTTTGCGCCAGGCATGACCGTGGCGGTCACTGAACCAAAAAAACAGCCGTTTGGTCTTCACCTGCTTGCAGTGTGTCAGCAACTCGTAAAGCAACCCTGGTCTTAAATTGACGGCGCCTTCAAAAAATTTCTCCGCTGTTGAAAAGTCAGCTTCCTCACGGACATCGGCCAGCAATTCAAGCAGAGCAAGTTCCGGGGTGCTGTGGGGAACCGGCCAATCCCAGGAACCAAAAGGAAGGGAAGATAATCCGGCTTTTGGGAGTTCGTTAAACAGTTGTTTATTATGGATTTCAAACGTGAAGGAATCTGAGAAACCGAGCGTCCAGGCCGGTATTTTCATAGAACTGTACAGATCTATCCGTTGCGTATCCCCCAGCGGCAGATAATGGGCCAACCCCTGTAATTCAAGCGCACTGCGTCCGCCCACATGGACCGGATATCCCATTTCGTTTAGCGAAAAGACCACATGTTCCCACTTGAGCGCAGGCCCCGGACGTCTGTATATACCCTGACTCAATGCTACAAGCTTACCGGCTCGTAAGGCATAGTCCACCCTTGGCCGATTAAATCCCCGCTCCTTTAACCAGGCTCGGTTCACCAGTTGCCCATCAGGCAGGCATTGCTCAAGACTTTTTGTGTTTTCAGACGACATGGTTTACAAATCCTTTCTGATGCATGATTTATATATGCATCAGAAATAAATTTCAAACCTTTTGTTTAAATTTAATAAAATTTGCATATATATTTAATGCAAATTCTGATCTTTTTAAACTAAGAATTGATTCTTAACGCTGCCGGTCACAGGTTGCCATGCAGCGCAGCGGAATGGCAACCTGTGCACTGGCTGGTTATGCTATTAAATCTTCTATCTGTAGAAAGTCGAAGAACTTGTCAAGGATGGATGCACTGCGATCCATTAGCTGCTTTTCTTCAAATTCTGGATAGTGAATAAGATTATCT
>CAZAHK010000368.1:0-2272 GCA_964484555.1 uncultured Desulfobacula sp. | reverse complement strand
TAAAAACACAGGCCCCTGTATTCAGTCGATTTTTTATCAAGATTCAGCGTGATTATTACGGCCATCAGTCCAGATTCACCCCGGGTTTTGTTTTTTCTAAGACTGAAATTTAAATTTTTGCATTAAAATTTTGGTTTTGAGCGGCAAATTCTGCAAAAATTCAGATCTTTTCAGCATCTTTTCGCAAAATTTATGAAAAAAATGAGTTTTCTTCAAAAAATACTCTAATTTTTGCCGATTCACCAAGCTTATATATAAATAATTACTTAATACATTGGAATTACAGTTCGTTTTATCCATTAATTTTAGCTAAGGAGAAGGTAAATGACCTCATGTTTAGCAGTACATTATCCGGATCTTGATACGGATGTTCAGTTAAGGTGCTCTTTTTGTGAGCGCCCGGCAGAATATGACGTGGAAGCCACAATAGACGGTGGAGAAAGATCCCTGTGGTTGTGCGGTATATGCGACCGAAGCAAACAAATTCTCAAAAAATGGGAGGTTTTAAGTGATTAAAGACGATTTGAAAGACTATTTAAAAGCCGGTTATCCGGCTATCTGTGTATTAACCCAAGAGGCCCACAGGGCCGAACAGCATTTGATGTGCGATGATTGGAATTTTTATGTATGGGACTGTATCCAGGGCATACGACCGGCCGGCAAGATCCAGGTACTTGATGACATCAAGGACCCGGCGGAAGCTATTAGCTGGTTGAGCCTGCACAATGATACCGTCCTAATTGCAAACAACCTGCATTTGTTTCTGGAAATCCCAGAAGTGATACAGGCGATCCAGAACGGTGTGATCCGTTGGAAAGGAATCGGCTGCGCGTTGATTATGGTATCACCCACTATAACATTGACACCAGAAATCGAAAAATATTTTACTATAATTGACCTGCCATTACCCGATGATAATTCATTGATCAACCTGCAAAAGGAACTTTGCAAAAGCGTAAACGTCAACATCAACAAAAGAGCTGCTCGTGCAGCAAAAGGCCTTACAGAGTTTGAAGCAGAAACTGCTTTTGCTCTATCATTAATCAAAAAAGGCTATTGTTCAACCCAAATAGTATCCGAAGCGAAATCTCAAATGATTAAAAAATCCGGATTAATGGAGTTCTGGGAACCGGCTGATATTAAGGATGTTGGAGGATTAAACAATCTGAAAACATTTATCAGCAATCGTGCCAGATCCTATGAATCTGGAAACGAGCATTTGCCGCGCCTCAAGGGTATTATCCTTGTAGGCATCCCCGGGACTGGAAAGTCACTGGCTTCTAAGGCAACTGCTTCCCTCCTGGGATGGCCATTGATCCGACTTGATATCGGATCATTAAAGTCATCCCTGGTAGGAGACAGTGAACGTCGCATCAGAGAAGCAACAGCAGTAATTGATGCATTCGGCGAAGTTGTCGTCTGGATTGACGAGGTAGAAAAAGCATTCGCAGGAACCAAAAGCAGTGGAGAACTTGATGCGGGAACAACCGCAAACATGTTTTCACACTTTTTAACCTGGATTCAGGAAAGCGATACGTCTGCCATTATCATGGCCACGGCCAATGATATCAGCAAACTGCCCCCTGAATTCATCAGAGCCGGCAGATTCGATGGAATCTTTTTCGTCGACCTGCCCACCACCCAGGAGCGGATTGATATCATCCGGATCATGAACAAAAAATATGGTTCTGATATCCCCATCACCCTGGCGCAAAAACTGAACGGTTATACCGGTGCAGAAATTGAACAACTCGCAAAAGACTCTCTTTATGACGGTATTGATGCTGCATTTGATGCACTTGTACCGCTATCCAGAGTCATGCGTGACGAAATCAATACCTTGAGAGAATGGGCCAAAAACAGAGCCCGCCCGGCAAACCTGCCGGAAGAAGAACCCAAAGATCAACGAAAGATCAGACAGATACCCAAAGTATCTTAAAGGAGTGTAATCTTGAGCCATATTGCAAAAATTGAACTTAATATTAAAGATTTAGAATCATTAAAGCAAGCTTGCAAACAGCTTGGTTTTCAATTCATGGAAAATCAGAAGCATTACCTTTGGTACGGCAAATGGGTTGGTAATCAACCCTTGCCAAACGGTATGTCTGAAGAAGATCTGGGTAAATGTGACCACGCCGTCCATGTTCCTGCCGCAGCATTTGAAATCGGTATTGTCAAAAGAGACAATGCCTATATCATGCTCTGGGATTCATGGATAGGCGGTGGTTTGGAAAAGTACATCGGAAAAAACGCAGGTATTTTAAAACAGGCC
>CAZAHK010000367.1:0-2276 GCA_964484555.1 uncultured Desulfobacula sp. | reverse complement strand
TTTTTTGCTTCTATAAAGATGGTTTTATGAAGTTCAGGATCGACACGGACAACAAATTTACCGGAATATGGCTTTTCAGGTTCTTCGCCACGGGATGCACAAAAATCAAGATAATCGTCAATAGAGTCACGAAAAGCGTTGCGTAATTCTGTAACGGTTTCCCCTTGAAAGGTTACAATATCTCGTAAGTTTATAACCTCACCGTAAAAAATATCTGCCTCATCATCGAATTCGACTTTACCAAAATATCCTTTATATTCCATCATGATATCACTCCTGCTTCCTGTAAAAATCTTCTGACTGATTTTACCGCACCCTTTTCTGTAATTCGCCCGGGATGCGGCCAGGGTTTGTCTCTGTTTCTTGTTCATTGCATATATGATACTATGCTATGATATCATGTCAAGCGAATATTATAGACACACAACATTGGAGTTCAGGAGCCGCCGACCCTGGGGAGGGAACTGGGGCTTGCCCCAGCGGTCCGCTGCAATGACGGGTTGAACGAAGCCGCTATGCGGCAAAGTCACAATCAGTGTATAACTCCTGTGCCGGCCCGATTCCGCCCTATCCCCAGGCTTGCCACAAGGCATAATTTTTCCGAAATTCGTCCCGACCCCTGCCTGTACTATTTCTTCTCAGGCATTACCGAGGAATGGTGGCTTGTAATTAACCACTCTGAACCATTCCAGCGATAGGTAAAACTGAATCGTCCACTGACAGACGCACCTGTATTTGCAAACGTGAATGTGTAAAGACCTGCGTCAACAGCAGAATTACAACCGATTTCGATAAACCGGAAGTCAATCCTGCCGGAAGGGCGGTTCTCCAGAAAATGATGAAAATAATCTTCCTTCTCTGCGGGTGTAAGACGGGGCTTGTTTGAAACTGTGGGCAAAAGAATTGACTGCTCCGCGTAGTTGGCCACAACCTTGCGCGGGTCACCCGTCAGCAGGGAGTTGTTCCAGCGCTCAAACAGTGCCTCAATTTCTGCCTCAGAAATTGCTTTGCAGCTCTCTGTGCGGAAGATTTGAACATCGTTTTGAGCAACCGGGCTTGACGCGCAGCCTGCAAGAGCCACAACAACCAAAAAAAATAAACTAAAACGTTTCAACATCATAAAGCACTCCTCCTTTAGGTGGGTGGATATAGGCAACGTAGGCATACCCTGCCGGGGTTGAGCGCCGGCGAAACCCCAGTCAGAGTTCATGCCATGGTTCGCTAAGATATTCTTTCAACCTTGATGTTAAGGGTTTCCGCAATCCGCTTTGCCATGTCAGGTGAGAGACGGCGTTTCCCTCTTTCATAATCGCTTATCATATTTTGACGGATTCCAAGTTTTTCGGCGAGTTGTGATTGTGACAAGTTCGCCTTAAGTCGTGCCGCTGAAAGAAGGTTTCCTAACCTGTTGGATTGCATTTCCTGCCAGAAATCCGTACTTTCAATGGTGATACTCTCATCTTGATCAGAAGCAAGAATATCCACCTCATATTTTTTACTGATCCATTCAATGAGCTCACCCACATTCTCCCCTTGAAGAGAGATTTCAATACGGGGCTTTTTCACGAGAGCCAACATAATACACCTCAATTTTGATTTACCCTATCCTGACTTTATATTTCACGAAGTTATATTATAACCTTATATGGTAATGGTCAAGGTCCGTGTTGTTTTTATGCGAGATAAATAGGGCCACTGGTGAAGATATCATTGATCTCAATTTCAGGCAGTTTACGGATCACATTTTCATCCCAAAACTTTTTGTAAAACGAAATATCGTCTTCAATAACAATAGGTTAGGAGTGGCGGTTGACCGCCACTAGGCTTTGGGATGTATTCCCTGGAATTCAATATGCCTTCCCAGGTGCTCCTCTCAAAAGCCCACGCCCCTTGCGGTCAATGTGCGGCGCCTGGTTGGGCCAGTTCTAACATTTTATCCAAAAGCATTTTTAGTCCAGGGCATTTATCATATGCGATATTTGGATCGAGTCTGTCGAAAAGTTCTTTCCCGTTCACAACCTTTTTATATGATCTTTTTGTTTATTTTTGCATCAATCCATTTTTTTAAAAATTGCGGTAACGATTTATTTTCAGTATAGCCTTCGACAAAAAGAATAAACCTCATATCATTTGCTCCAATTCTCCTGATTTAAAAAGAGCCCCCAGAGAGTATTCTTTCAGCCAATAGTCAAGTTTTTGGTCTTTGCATAACAGTTTCAATAGATGGAAAAGTTTCTATATATTGCCCATATGCAATAGAAAATATTCCATCTATA
>CAZAHK010000366.1:0-2314 GCA_964484555.1 uncultured Desulfobacula sp. | reverse complement strand
ACGGCCATGAGGGGAAGATATAAAAAGGCCATGGTGGAAAAGGCTGAAATACTGAGCAGCAGATTGATTTTTTTCATATGAGATCAATCCCCTTGCTTTTCCGTTTGTACATATAAAGGCTGAACAGGGTCAATATCATGAGGGCCATGCTGATGGCGGCTCCGAAGGCATAATCCCTGCTGGCCCCGAACTGCTGCTGGATGAGATTGCCCACCAGCATGTATTTGGCCCCGCCCAGAAGATCGGGAACCACAAACATGCCCATGGCCGGAACAATGGTCAGAATAATTCCAACGGACAGTCCCGGAAGGGTCTGGGGCAGGATGGCATGCATGAAGATTCTGAAATTGGAGGCATAGAGGTCCTGGGCCGCTTCCACCAGGGTCCAGTCCAGGCGTTCCACACTGGAAAACAGGGGCAGGGCCACAAAGGGAAGAAACATGGAAATCATGCCCAGGTAAACGGCCAGGGCGCTGGGATACAACGGCGCTCCCGGCGGTATCAATTTCAGGAAAGCCGCCAGTTTTGCAAAGGGCAGTTCCGGCGCCAGGATCAGAAACCAGGCATAGGCCCGGATCACCATATTGGTCCAGAAGGGGATGATAACCACGGTGAGCCAGAGATATCGGGTGCGTAAGGGTTTTCTGGCAATATAAAAGCAGAGCGGATAGGACAGAACCACGGACAGGCCCGTGGTGACAAGGGCCACCCAGACGGACCGCAAAAGGATATACACATAATCCAGGGTCCAGCCGAAGAGGCCGTACCCCATGAGGCGGGTATAATTTTCAACGCTGAATTCCCATACCAGGTTGCCGTAATCCCCCCGGCCGGCAAAGCTGACCAGAACCAGGATGAGTCCGGGCAGGACCAGGAAAAGGATGAGCCAGAGCATGCCGGGCACCAGAAAAAAAAGGCCCCGCTTTAACAGTTTCTGGTTGGTAATGAGTTCCCCGTACCAGATAATGAGCTTATTCATTGAGCACCGCTATTTCTTTGGGTGCCAGATCCAGCCAGAGTTCGTCTCCGATTTTGATTCGGCTGTATGTGCTGGTTCTCAGGCGGATGGGGCCGGGGGTCAGGGAAATATCAAGATTGGTTCCCCGGTAGATGATTTCCGTGACGGTGGCCCTTAACCCGTTTTTGACGGGTTCTGTGTCGGAAATGCGGATCCATTCGGGCCGGATGGCAATGAGCCCCTTTTCCCAGGGCGGGGGCTTTTCCAGTTCAAATATGCCGATGGGAGTATGAAACAGGCCGTCCTTATAATTTCCCTCAATAAGGTTGGCAGACCCGAGGAATTCGGCCACGAATTTATTTTTGGGAAAATCATAGACTTCGGCAGGGGTTCCATACTGGACAATCTGCCCGGCCTTCATCACGGCAATCCGGTCCGATACAATCAGGGCCTCATCCTGATCATGGGTGACCAGGATAAAGGTCTGGCCCAGTTTCTGCTGGAGCCTGCGCAGTTCGATCTGGACCTGGGCCCTGAGTTTTGCGTCGAGAGCCGACATGGGTTCGTCCAGGAGCAGGACCTTGGGTTCATTGACCAGGGCCCTGGCCAGGGCCACCCGCTGGCTCTGGCCTCCGGAAAGCTGGTGGGGGAAGCGCTTGGTCATCTCGCCCAGTTCCAGCATATCCAGGGTATCCTTAACCCGTTGGTTGACCTCGGCTCCGGGGACTTTTCTCGAGCGGAGTCCAAAGGCCACATTGTCAAAGATATTCAGGTGGGGAAACAGGGCATAGCTCTGAAAAACCGTATTGATATGGCGTTTGATGGCCGGAAGACCGGTGATGTCTTTTCCGTCCAGTATAATCCGGCCCGAATCCTGGAGTTCCAGCCCGGCGATCATGCGAAGCAGGGTTGTTTTTCCACAGCCGGAAGGGCCCAGAAGTGTGAAAAACTCCCCGGAATGAATATCCTTGGAAACGTCCCGCACGGCGTGAACCTTGCCGAATGTCTTGTTGATCCCCTGAAGACTTAAACCGTCCATACGCCGTTATCATATTCCTTTGTTGTTAATTAAAAAAAACCAGCGGAAAACCATAGCAGAATTATTTAATTTCTGAAAGTTTTTTCATGAGGATTTTCATAATGATTTTCCAGTGGAAATGAAATCCCGCCATGGGTTTGAATATGCAGGAGAACAGCAGTTCCCGCAGGTCCGGGACAGGGGTGCACAAAAGGGTTGCGGTCCTGTGGCGGGAGATGGAGTCAACTGCGCTGAATCCATGAACGGGCTGGATATAACCAACACCCTAACCTGGACAAGCCAGAACCAAAAAGGTTTTAGCAATTTTTAAACAGTTG
>CAZAHK010000365.1:0-2316 GCA_964484555.1 uncultured Desulfobacula sp. | reverse complement strand
GCCGCCATGGGAAACCCTCATGGAATGATGGCCCGGAGGCCGGACCAGGGCGAATCCGTTTTTCACTTCCTTATTCAGAACCGCATTGGCAATGGCTTTGGCGCCTCCGGCACTGATGAGATGGGATTCGGTGGTAATTGATTTTTCATCGGGGATACAGAAATGGGCCCTCCGGATATCCTGGAACGTGACGATCTCGGGTTTGTATTCAATGATACCGCTGATATCAAAGACCCCCTCCTCGGTGACCTGATCCTGGGTATACAGCAGCCTTTCTTCTCTTTCCGGATGGGTGGGGTCAATGGCCCAGTCAAAGGCAGGGAAGAATACAAGACCTGTTTTATTGGATGCTTTTAACATGCTTACCTCTTATAACTGGGACAAAATATGTTCAAACCCTTTTATCAGACCGGGTTTGATCTGCATTTTGGTTCTGAAAATCTTCCCCTTGGGTGAGAAATTCCGGACAATATTGAATTTTTGAAATTCAACCACTTCCACATCGTCTATATTGTCCGGATCTGCTCCGGAATTGAGGGCCTTTTCTTTTAACAGGGCATGGGCGGTTTCAATGAGATCGTCTTCAGAATAGGTTTTGGAGATGGGCTCAGCAAAATCTTCTTCATGGGCCGTCACGATTCCCTGCTCCGTGTCTGCATTCAGGGAGATTTCACAGGTGGTCCTGGCCAGGGCCGCCCCGATGGCATTGGCCACGGAAGATTCAGGAACGACAATGGTCTTGATATGGTAAAGCTCTTCTATTTTTTTGGCAAAATAGGGGGCCGGGCCACCCAGGAGAAGGATTTTCCTCGGGCTGATCTTATAGCCTTCCAGGAATTCATGAACCGTATACACCGGCTGGGTATTGATTTTGTCAATCATTTCAAAGGTCTTTTTGAGAATGATGGAACAGCATTTTTTAAATATTTTATCAGCGGTTTCAACATCATCAAGGCCCAGTTCCAGAGCGATTTGGTGAACCCCCTTCCGGGCATTTTCCGCATTGCCTTCCGGCATGAGTCCCAGAACAATAAGGGCATCCGTGGGTGTGGGCTCGGGACCGCCAAAAGCCATGGCAGGACCCTTCCGGTCAGGTCCGATGACCAGCTCCCGGTCTTTTACCCGGACCACGCTGTCCCCGCCGATGCCTTTTGAATCGGTCTGAAGGGAACGGATCAGGCTTTTGTATTGACCTCTCTGGATTCCCATGGGTTCCAGCAGAGGGGCCTTATCGACCAGAAAGGCAATATCCGTCGTGGTGCCGCCGATGTCCAGCACAATGGCATCCTGTTTTTTCGGCGCATAGGGAATGGCGCCCATGATACTTGCCGCAGGTCCCGACAGCACGGTCTGTCCGGGAAAGGACATGGAGGACTCAAGGGACATGGTGCCCCCGTCCGCCTTAAGGATATGGATGGGAATGGAAAGCCCCATTTGTTTCAGGGAATCTTTAATAGCTTCAAAAAAGCATTTATGAAGGGAGAAGACGGCGGCGTTCAAATGGGTGGTGGCGATGCGCCGTGGAAAATTAAGGTTCCCGGAGACATGATGTCCGAGGAAGACCTTTTTAAAATGCCGGTTCAGAATCCGTTTGATGAGGATCTCATGGCTGGGGTTCCGGACGCTGAATTTGCTGACCACCCCCACATATTCAATCCCGGCCTTTTTCATTTTCTGGACAATATCGTTGATTTCCATGGTATTCACCGGGGCTTTTTCTCTTCCCCGGTGATTGATGGACCCTGAAACGCAATAATACTGCTCTCCGGTCCTGAAGAATTCAGGATCAATGCCGGGGCCTGCCGAAACCACCATGCCCACCGGATTCATATCCTGCTGAACAATGGCGTTGGTTGTCAGCGTGGTGGATATGACAATGCGCTTTACTCGTTTGGGGTCGATACCGTCCAGAAGCTTTTCAAAACATGCAAGGATGGTATGGAAAAGGTCTGCCGCGTCAGTGGGTTCCTTGATCTTTTTTTCAATGCCGCTGCCGCTTAAAAGAACAGCATCCGTGTTTGTACCGCCGACATCTATTCCAATAATCATGGCGTTTCCCTGTCCGTATGGATTACAGCCCAAACCCGGGCTTTTTATATCACTGCGGAGCTTGTCAGAAAAAAAAGGGCTTGTCAATACGATTTTCTTTTGATATCTGCCCTGTTTTGCATGTGGGTTCCGGTTTTAACTTGAATTATGAACCGGGATATTTTATGAACAAAATGAGGTTATTTTAAAATATAGATACGGGGAGATTGATGTATGCCGGTTATGGAATGGGTAAAAGACGGCTCCGTCGCCGTTATTCGGATGTGT
>CAZAHK010000364.1:0-2317 GCA_964484555.1 uncultured Desulfobacula sp. | reverse complement strand
TCTGCCGGTGTACCGGATATCAGAAAATCATGGATGCTGCGCGGCTGGCCGCGCAGATGAAAAAGGAAAGCCCATGCCTGCCGTAATCCTGCCCCGGACTCTGGACGACCTCCTGGACCTGAAGGCCCAAGGCTATGCCATCCTGGCCGGAGGCACCGATCTTTTCGTGCAGATGAGAAACAAAAAAATCCAGCCCCGGACCCTGGTCTGCCTGGATCAGCTCAAGGACAAGGGGCTCCGGGAGGTGGCGGATACGGGGGACGAAATCTGCATCGGCGCGGTCGCAACCCATTCCCAACTGATCCAAAACCCCCTGGTTCAGCAGCATTTTCCCATTCTGATCCAGGCCCTGGAGACCCTGGGCTCCCCCCAGATCCGCAATATGGGAACTCTGGGCGGCAATATCATGACGGCTTCCCCGGCCGGAGACAGCCTTCCGCCCCTCTATGTCCTGGATGCCCGGGTGGAGCTGGCGGGGAAAAGCGAGTTCCGGCGGATGCCGGTCTCCCAATTCATAACGGGTCCGGGGGTAACCGCCCTCAACCCGGAAGAAATTTTGTACCGGATATGGATTCCCAAATCGCCTTCCTACGGCCTTCATCATTTTGAAAAAGTGGGGCATCGAAAATCCCTATCCATTGCCATATTGAGCCTGGCAGCCCTTGTGGACCTGACCCATGACAGGAAGATCCGGGCCGTCCGCCTGGCCTGGGGGAGCCTGGGAAAAACCATAGTGACCAGTCCTGAAACGGAAAAGCGGCTCATGGGGACCTCCGTGGATGACCCGGCCGGTTTTATCCTTGCAGCGGCCCGGATCCGGGAAGAGGTGTCTCCCATCAGCGATGTGCGGGCCGGGGCCGAATACCGCCGCCAGGTGGCGGGCAACCTTGTCCTGCGCCTTTGCCAGGGGCCCTTAGAGCCCTTAAACCAAGGACCCGGAACTTTATGACACTTGCCAAAGACAGCACCCCCAACCCGGCCGGGCCCTCCCTCTGGAACCGGCAATTTGTGGTTCTCATGGCGGTCACCTTTTTGACCTACGCCAATATTTCGGTTTTTTTCCAGTTTTATGATTATCTGGACGCCATATCCATGGATCCCCAATGGATCGGCGTCATCATCAGCACCTTTGCCGCCGTATCCCTCCTGGTCCGGCCCCTTGTCAGCCCGGTGTTCAATGCCGGGAATGCCCGGCCTTTTCTGGCGGCCGGAACCGCCATGATCATGGTTGCCCTGGGCAGTTACAGCCTCACCCAGAGCCTGACCGGTCTCCTGGCCGTCCGGGTCTTTCACGGCCTGGCCTTTGTCGTCATGGGCTCGGCCCTCACGGCCCTGATGGTCCAGTATGTGCCCAAGGGGGGCAGCGCGCAATTTTTCGGCTATCTTTCCATCATCATCCTGATCCCCAATACCCTGGTCCCCTCCATCCTGCCCTTTCTGAACCGTCTTCTGGGCGGGTTCCAGGGCGTGCTTCTGGGGTTTGGCGTCCTGACCGGTATGATCTTTTTCATGCTCCCCCTTTTGAAGCCGGTGGAAACTGATCCGGCCAAGGCCGGGACCCATAAGCACCTGACCTGGCCGGAGATCCGGGAGAACCTCACGGACAAAAGCGTTCTTTTCCTGCTCCTGGCCATGCTCCTCATGTATTGCGGCCATGCCGTGATTTTTTTCTTTCTCAGCAGCTTTGGCCAGGCCCGGGGGATTATCCATGCCGGTCTCTTCCTGACCCTGGCCACGGCCGGGGAAATTTTGGTGCGTCTCATCGGCGGTTCGTTTTTCGACCGGATGAACAAGGCCCGGCTGCTGGGGATCATCCTGGCCTGTCTGGCCCTGGCCTATGCTTTTTTGGCCGGCACCACCTCCCTTGGGCGGTTCCTGATCACCGGGGCAGTCTTCGGCCTTTGCTGGGGAATTACCCTGCCGGTGTTCAACGGGTTTATGTTTGACATCTCCCGGCCCAAATTTCAGAGCATGAACACCAATCTGGGCATGCAGATGTTCCAGGCCGGTTTCTTCTTCGGGCCCTTTATCGGGGCTGCCGTCATTCCCCCCTGGGGGTTTGGCGCCCTGTTTTATTTATGCGCCGCATTCAGCCTGTTGGGCGCTGTTTTGCTGGTATTCATCGGAGGTTTACAAAAAAATGACTTCCCCCATTGAACCGGGCCAGGAATGGACCGTTGAATTTTTCACCCCAACGGATGCCTTGGGTGTGACCGACCTTTTTTCAGGCATCTATGGTACGGGATATCCCGTCAAAACCTATGTGGACAAGGATCTGCTCATCGAAGAAAACCTGGCCGGAAGGGTGATCTCCAGC
>CAZAHK010000363.1:0-2346 GCA_964484555.1 uncultured Desulfobacula sp. | reverse complement strand
CATGCCCGGATGCAGATTTATCGCTGCCCCTGGCATGAAACCTGGAAAGAGAACCGGGTCCTGGAATTCGGCAAATATTTCTGCCGGGAGATTGATGAGGCCCTTGTCCGCGGGTTTAATCCGGACCTTGTCCTCCAGGTCAATTCAACCCGGACCAATGGGGGAGACTGCTGTGATTTCATTTTCAGGGATGCAGGTCTTTCCTTTTTTAAATTCCTGGGCCTGGCCTTCAAAAAGAAGGTCCGGCCGGGGAAAGCTGCGGTCATGCCCTGGGAGTACCATTGCGGCCATCTGTATCAAACCATGGGCCGGGCGCTCCGCCGGGAACTGGCGGAACGGGCCGACAGGATCATGGATCATGCCCTGAAAGACGCACAGGCGTTTTTCGATGACGAGCAGATCACAACGATCAAGGCTTATGAGAACACGGATTTTGAAACTCTGCCCTAAAGGACGAATGCCCCTATGAAATTTCTTCACACCTCGGACTGGCATATCGGCCGGTCGCTTTACGGCCGGAAGCGGTATGATGAATTTTCAGCCTTCCTGGACTGGCTGGCCGGATTCATCGAGGCCCGGGGAATGGACGCCCTTCTCGTGGCCGGGGACGTCTTTGACACGGGAACGCCCAGCAACCGGTCCCAGGAGATGTATTACGGATTTCTCCGCCGGGTGTCGGCCTCCTGCTGCCGCCATGTGGTCATCATTGCCGGGAACCATGATTCCCCTTCTTTTTTAAATGCGCCCAAAGAGATTCTGAAAGCTTTACAGGTCCATGTGGTGGGGGCCGTTACCGGGAACCCGGAGGATGAGGTCCTGGTTCTGAAGGGGCCTTCCGGAGACCCCGAAGCCGTTGTCTGCGCCGTGCCCTATTTGAGGGACCGGGATATCCGGGTTGCCGAGGCCGGGGAGAGCCTGGAGGACAAGAATATGAGGCTCATCCAGGGCATCAAAACCCATTATGCCGAAATTGCCGGGCTGGCGGAAGAAAAGCGGAAAGCTTGCGGCGATATACCGGTGGTGGCCCTGGGCCATCTTTTTGCCGCCGGAGGCAAAACCCTGGAGGGCGACGGGGTCCGGGAGCTGTATGTGGGGTCCCTGGCCCGGGTGGGAAAGGAGGTTTTCCCCCCGGTTTTTGATTATGTGGCTCTCGGCCATCTTCACCTTGCCCAGACCGTGGGCGGCGACCCCCGGATCCGGTATTCGGGATCACCCATTCCCATGGGATTCGGCGAGGCGGGCCGGGAAAAAAAGGTGATCCTGGTGGAATTCCAGGGCCGGATTCCGGAGATCAGCGATGATCCCATCCCCTGTTTCCAGGCCCTGGAAAGGATTTCCGGGGACATGGAAAAGGTCCTGGGCCGGCTCTTTGAACTCAAAACCATCGGCAGCCGGGCCTGGCTGGAGATTGAATATACGGGCTCGGACCCGGTCCCGGATTTACGGCTTCGGATGGAAGAGGCCGTGGCCGGCACAAGCATGGAAATCCGCCGCATCCGGAACCGGCAGGTCATGGACCGGATTCTCCAAAAAAAAGAGGCGGAAGAGGAACTGGACAATCTGAGCGTGACCGATGTGTTTGAGCGCCTGCTGGACGCCCATGGGGTGGCCCCGGAAAAGCGCCCGGCCCTGGTCCTGGCTCACCAGGAAATTCTCACCCAGCTCCATGAACAGGATACCCATGCCGAATAAGGGGGCGGACCATGAAGATTCTCGGACTCAGATTTAAGAACCTGAACTCCCTTTACGGGGAATGGGGTATCGATTTTACCGCGCCCGACTATGTCCAGGACGGGATTTTCGCCATCACCGGCCCCACCGGCGCAGGCAAGTCCACCCTCCTGGATGCCGTCTGTCTGGCCCTTTACGGCAGGACCCCTCGGCTGAACCTCATCACCAAAACCAGCAATGAACTCATGTCCCGAAGGACCGGGGAATGCTTTGCCGAAGTCTTTTTCGAGACCCAGGCCGGGCGGTTCCGGTGCCATTGGAGCCAGAGGCGGGCCGGGCAGAAGCCCGGGGGCAACCTCCAGGATGCAAAACACGAGATTTGTGACGCAGACACCGGCCGGGTCCTGGAATCGGGCAAACGGGAGGTGGCTTCCCGGATTGAAGAGGCCACGGGCATGGATTTTACCCGGTTTACCCGGTCCATGCTCCTGGCCCAGGGAGGTTTTGCCGCCTTCCTGGCCGCTGCCCCGGACGAGCGGTCCCCCATCCTGGAGCAGATCACGGGCACGGCGGTATATACCGAGATCTCAAAACTAGTCCATCTCAGAAAAACCGACGAGTATAAAAAACTGGAGATTCTGACGGCGGAAACCGCAGGGATAGCCCTTTTGACGG
>CAZAHK010000362.1:0-2353 GCA_964484555.1 uncultured Desulfobacula sp. | reverse complement strand
AAGACATCCTGAATTCAGGCCGGTTTTGTATTGACTTTCAGCATTTGAACCATCTATAGATAATGATTGAAATTTGAACCACATAGAATTGGGGATAAGAATATGAAACTCTTAAAAATCGATCACCTGGGGATTGCCGTTTCAAGCATTGATGCCAAAAAAAATTTCTGGACCGATGTCCTGGGATTGACCCTTGAAGGAACGGAAACCATTCACGAGCAGAAGGTTACCACCGCCTTTCTGCCGGTGGGGGAAAGCGAGGTCGAACTCCTGGAATCCACATCACAGGACGGCCCCGTGGCCAAATACATTGAAAAGCGCGGGGAAGGCATCCAGCATGTGGCCTTCCGGGTGGAAAATATTGAAGAGGCCCTTGCCGAGCTGAAGGCCAAGGGAATCGCCCTCATCGACCAGACGCCCCGCATCGGGGCCGGCGGAGCGAAAATCGCCTTTCTGCACCCCAAGGCCACTTCAGGCGTTCTGGTGGAATTGTGTGAACGATAAATTTTCGATTTGAACTTAAATTAGACCGGAGGATAACCATGTCTCACATGTCTGATCTTGATGGATGGAAAGAACTGGCTGCCAAGGAAATGCGGGGGAAATCCCCTGATACGCTCATCCGGAAAACGCCGGAAGGCATTGATATTAAACCCCTGTACACGGCTGAAGATCTTGAAAATGCTGAATTTATAAATACCCTTCCGGGCTTTGACCCCTATGTCCGGGGCATCAAGGCCACCATGTACGCGGGCCGCCCCTGGACCATCCGCCAGTATGCCGGATTTTCAACGGCCAAAGATTCCAATGCCTTTTACCGGCAGAACCTGGCTGCAGGGCAGAAGGGCCTGTCCGTGGCCTTTGATCTGCCCACCCACCGCGGTTATGACTCCGATCACCCCAGGGTGGCCGGGGATGTGGGAAAGGCCGGTGTGGCCATTGATTCCGTCGAAGACATGAAAATCCTTTTTGACCGGATTCCCCTGGATGAAATGTCCGTGTCCATGACCATGAACGGTGCCGTCCTGCCCATCCTGGCCGGTTATATCGTGGCGGCCGAAGAGCAGGGCGTGCGGCACGACCAGCTCAACGGCACCATCCAGAACGATATTTTAAAGGAGTACCTGACCCGGAACACTTATATTTATCCGCCGGGCCCGTCCATGAGAATCATTTCCGACATCATTGCCTTTTGCTCGGACCATATGCCCAAATTCAACACCATCAGCATCAGCGGGTATCACATCATGGAGGCCGGGGCCGATTCGGTTCTCCAGACCGCCTTTACCCTGGCCGACGGTCTTGAATATGTAAGGGCGGCCCTGGCCACGGGCCTGGATATCGACAAATTCGCCCCTCGCCTGTCCTTCTTTTTCGGCATCGGCATGAATTTTTTCATGGATATTGCCATGCTGAGGGCGGCACGGTTTCTGTGGGCCGAGATCATGACCCAATTCAACCCGAAAAACCCCACCTCCAAAATGCTGAGGACCCATTGCCAGACCTCGGGCTGGAGCCTGACCCAGCAGGACCCCTATAACAATATCGTCCGGACCACCCTGGAATGCCTGTCTGCCGTGCTGGGCGGCACCCAGAGCCTTCACACCAATTCCTTTGACGAAGCCGTGGGCCTGCCCACGGAATTGTCGGCTCGGATATCCCGGAACACCCAGATCCTGGTCCAGGAAGAAACCCATATCTGCGATGTGGTTGACCCCCTGGGCGGGTCCTATTATATTGAAACCCTGACCCAGAATATCATCGACAAGGTCCGGGTCATTTTAAAGGAGATCGAAGGCCTGGGCGGCATGGCCAAGGCCATCGAGTCGGGCATGCCCAAAATGCGCATCGAAGAAGTGGCGGCCCGCCGACAGGCCAGGATCGACCAGGGCAAAGACGTCATTGTGGGAGTGAACAAATACAAGATCCAGGACGAAACCCCCATCCCGGTGCGGGAAGTATCGGATGAGGTCAGAAACGAGCAGATGGCAAGGCTGGAACAGATCAAACAAACCCGTGACAATGCCGCGGTTCAAAAGGCCCTGGACGATATCACCGAGGCCTGCGAGACCGGCGCCAACCTTCTGGAAGTCTGCCTGCCCGCAGTCCGGGCCAGGGCAACCGTGGGAGAGATCAGTGATGCTATGGAAAAGGTATTCAAGCGTTTTGTGGCCACCACCCAGTGTATTTCCGGCGTCTATGCTGCGGAAAGTGCGGATTCCGAGGTCATTGAATCCCTAAGAAAACGGACCGCGGACTTTGAGAAAAAGACGGGCCGGAGGCCCCGGATTCTTCTGTCCAAGATGGGGCAGGACGGCCATGACCGGGGCGTCAAAGTCATTGCCACGGCCTT
>CAZAHK010000361.1:0-2369 GCA_964484555.1 uncultured Desulfobacula sp. | reverse complement strand
CTGGATAAGTATCCCCTTACTGCGTCAATTTTTTTCTGTGTATTTAGGTTTTTTTATGAAAAGGAATAAAATCGACCTTCGAACCCTGTTAGTTGTATTGTCCATTATGGCCATTCTGTCTTTTACCGTTGGGGGGTATCTTTATTATTCTTCTTTGAGTAAATTTTCAAAGGTTCGAGCATACAAAGAGAGTGCTGAGCATTTGAAAGATCTTGGGAATAATATTGATGCCTTTTTGAACTGGTCTCTTCTGTCGGTAAAATCAATAGCCGGGCTAAAGGAAATAAAGCAATCTTTATTGAATATTGATGAAGTTACTCTTGCCGATACCAATGCTCTTTTAGAACAGTTGCGGCATGATTTAAATGTCAGTGTCTGTTACCTGATGGACTATTCCGGAAACACAATTGCATCCAGCAACCATGGTGAACCTAATAGCTTCGTTGGAAAAAATTATGGTTTTCGGCCATATTTTAAGCAGGCCATTCAAGGCAAGCCATCCATTTATATGGCACTTGGGATTACATCCATGGAGCGAGGGGTATATTACAGCCACCCTGTTTTTGGCAAAGATGAGAAAAAACCTCTGGGCGTTGCAGTCATCAAGGCATCGATTGAAATAATCGAAAGGGACTTCCTGAAACCTTTCCAAGGGATTGTCATGTTAACTGATCCACATGGATTGGTGTTTGTTGCAAATCGCCCGGATTGGCTTTATCATCTTCTGTGGCCGGCATCTCCTGAGATAGTTGAAGAGATCAAAAAACAAAGCCAATTTGGTAAAGGCCCCTGGAATTGGATAGGTGTGAAGCTTATCAATCAAGATCATGCCATTGACTCTCAGGGAAATGAATACCGTGTGCATAAGCAAGGACTGGCCAATTATCCGGATTGGCATCTGGTTTATCTACACAGCGATGATGAAATAATGGAAACCGTAATCTGGCCTCTGAGAAAGAGTGTTGGTGTTATTGTAATTTCACTGTGCATATTTTTTGGTTTCATCGTCATATTCTTATTCTTAAAAGCAAACACTGAAATAATTCAAAGAAAAGCGGCAGAAAAAGAGCTTCGGGAAAACGAAGCATTGCTCGAAGCCACTGGATTCGTGGCTCGCGTAGGAGGCTGGCAACTGGACGTCGAAACAATGGCCGTCACCTGGACTAAAGAGACATACAATATCCATGAAGTTCCATTGAACTACAAGCCGCCGCTGGATAAGGCCATCGAGTTTTTTCACCCTGACGACCGTGGTGCACTTTCTCAGGCCATTCAGCGGGCTTTAGACCTGGGCGAACCCTATGACATGGACCTGAGGTTCATTACGGCCAAAGGAAACAACCTGTGGACAAGATCTATATGCCAGCCTGAGATTGTGGACGGCAAGACAGTCAGGCTCCGTGGAACATTTCAGGACATAACTTTACGCAAGCGGGCTGATGAGGAATTACGAAGAAAAGAGAGGGATCTGAAAGAATCACAGAGGATTGCCCATGTCGGTAGTTGGCGTCTGGACATGGCAACCAATCAGGTCGTTTGGACGGAAGAGCTCTACAACATGTATGGATTTGATCCATCACTTCCACCTCCGCCCTATACAGAGCACATGAAACTGTTTACCCCTGAAAGCTGGGAGAGGCTGTCCACGGCCCTGGCCCATACCAGGGAAACAGGAATTCCCTACACGCTCGAACTGGAAATCGTAAGAAAAGACGGAAGCAATGGATGGATGTGGGTGCAGGGTGAGGCCGAAGTTGATTCGGCAGGCAAAACGGTTGAACTCTGGGGCGCGGCCCAGGACATCACCGAGAGAAAGCAGGCAGAGGAGGCGTTAAGAGATAGTGAACAAATGTACCGGATAACATTCGATGCGATTCCGGATTCCATCACTGTAACACGCCAAAAAGACGGTCGATACAATTACGTAAATGATGGCTTTTGTTACATAACTGGGTATTCACGGGATGAGGTGATAGGGAAAACGCCTGTTGATATCAACTTATATGTCAATCATTCAGACAGGGAAAAGATGATACAGACTCTCCGACAAAGTCAGGTATTGTTGAATTTTGAAATTCCTTTTCGAAAAAAGAACGGTACAATATTTGATTCATTTTTTTCAGCAAAGCCCATCGTTATCGATGGTGAAGACTGTTTAATTGCGCTTACGAAGGATGTGACGGAATTTAAAAGAGCTAAAGAGGAGAAGGCCAAGCTGGAGACCCAACTCCTTCAGGCCCAGAAAATGGAATCTGTGGGCCGTTTGGCTGGTGGTGTGGCCCATGATTTTAATAACATGCTGGGGGTGATCCTGGGACATGTGGAATTTGCCCTGGAAAAGGCGGAAGAAAATCATGATCTGTATAATG
>CAZAHK010000360.1:0-2369 GCA_964484555.1 uncultured Desulfobacula sp. | reverse complement strand
TGTGCTTCTTTCTTTGTCGTGAACCATGCTTCCGTGTGCCTGGTTCCTTTCAGGGTGAAGTCGTACCTCCACCCTTTCCCTTTTACCGAATAAATACTCATAAAGGTCCTCCTTTGCTGGAAAAAATAGAGAACCTCCGAGTTTCCGTCCACCCAGGATCTTCCAGTTTTTGTACACCCAGGATGTACTTTTCTGAAGATATTGAGCGGTCTCCTCGATGGTTATTATATTTTTTTCATCAGCCATTGTAAAATTATTTTCTCCTTGAATCAGGGTTAGAAAGTTATCTGATTCAAAAGGGAGAATTTATGTGTCGTTTTAGGACTTTTTGTGTCGAGGCTGATTTTTATTGATTATTTAAAAAAAATACCCCCTTGCCAGGATGACAAGAGGGTAGGTAATCGGGATGGAATGGATCGGGAGAATTATCAGTATAAATGCCATTCAATATTAGGGTCAGACTTGTACATTACAGAACCTTCTGCAGACAACTTTCTTAACCCGGCATTTCTATAAAATTTATTTGATAAGCCATGAATTGATTGGGCCAAATGTAAATACAGCTCTGGGTTATGGCTTTCAATTTTTTTAATTGCCCTTGAAATGCTTTTTTCAATCCTATCATATCTTTTTTTGGCTTCCATAACGGGAAATTCTTTTTTCGTTTTTCTAAATGAAATATAATATTCTTGAAGATACGTTATGAATTCGTCAAGCTTCTGTTCTGCTATTTGAATCCTTGGTATATCATTATTTTGCTTTGCCTCTGAAAGAGCTTGCTCCAGTTTCATTTTTTCTTTTTTAAATGATCTATACCCTTCATCATCCATCATATCATGAACGCCAATTGTTTTTTTTGGCTTTTTATCATTATTATTATTTCCACCCCCTTGACTGCTGAGTTTATGTTGCCCTTTACGAGAACATTGAGAAGGATCAATCCCACCAGCTATATCCAAATCAGAATAGCTGAAATATTCATTTGGATTGCTTAAAAGAAAATAGACATACTGCAGTCCGCTATCTCTCAACCCTGGAATAAAATTGTTATTAAATCTAATAGTCCACCCTGGGCCTGCATAATGAAATGAAAAAGGCTTTTCTAAACCTAACCCTTGATTCGTAACTTCATGTAATCGATCCAGATAGCTCTCTTTAAGCTCCCAAACGGCGGCATATGAAAATGTATTAGATTGGAGTAGGCCTTCATATTTTTCCAAAAAATCAATGAGGTTGTCTTTTAAAAATTCCTGAACATATTGTTTGTGAAAATTCTCTTGAATGAGTTCCACCATTTTTTTATGATTATTTCTTACACCAGTTGAAAATTCAGGATCTTCATCAGAGTAGCTCCCAAATGAAAAGTCTTCCGGCATTCCTTTCCCAGAAAACGGATCACCTGTAATCCAAAAATAATCACATTTTTCCAATGGTTCTCTCAGGAAAGGGTTAAATTCGATAGGATCTGAAATCAAAATACCAAAAAACTTCCCTGATTTTTCAAAATCAATCTCAATCTGTTTTTTTCGTTTGTCTATGTCTTCTTTCTTGAGATAATGGAATTCATAGTTCTTTAAATCCTTTTTCATGGATTCTTCTGTGTCAATTAATACCTGACCAATTTTCTGCCCATAATAATAATTGTATGTTAAGAGGGCGTCGATTTTCTCCATCAGATCATGGAAATAATGATAGCGGGGAAATAACCTTTTCTTTTTTTCATTTTCGTCGTTCGTTATTTCGGCTATGCTTTTTTCATTAAACCAATAAATGCCTGTATAGGTCCCTGCCGGTTCAATGTTATCTGAAATGTCATAGGAACAAAATGACCCTTGTAAATCCTTGGGTTCTCCTAAAATGGTCGTTATGAAATCATCGGAAAATTCAAGATTGTCTATCGGTTTATCATACGCATACTCATGAATACAAAAATCTTTCAGTGCAGCGCTTCTCTCCCCGAAAGGGGAATAATACCTCAAATTCACTGAAATCAATTCCGGCATCCAAGTTAATGATTGGCCTTTATCATCTGGATCATTTTTTTTAAGCATTGACCATGAGTTTAGAAATTTTTTAAATTTCTTTATTTCCCGGGCCTTCATTTTATAGAAGTTTGTTTTAAGGCATTTGGGACATGTTATCCCTGCATATCCGTTGGTTTTTTCATCCATTATCTTTTTTTCATTTTCTGAAGGCCCAAAAACAGGATCAGCACACTCAAATTGTTTTTCTTCATGAAGGAAAATGACCCCGTATAACCAGACGGCTAACTTTATTGAATCCGCATTATACAACTGGTTACAATTTTCATTCCGGCATTTATCGATTCCGAATTCTTCGAACGCTATTGATTCCATAACATCTCCAGG
>CAZAHK010000359.1:0-2382 GCA_964484555.1 uncultured Desulfobacula sp. | reverse complement strand
TAATTTTTCAAGTGTTTCATTTTTTGTTGTGCCCGCCAGGGCATGGCCGTTATTGAGAAGATCCATTTCATTTCGGTATTCATTTGTTGCGTCAGCGACTTCAGCCGGGGTGCCCAGACCGTAAAGCTGCCATTCCAAACATCCTTTAATGGCCCAGTTCAAGATTCCGCTCAATTCCTGTTTTAATTTCTGTAAAAGATGACGGTCCCGTTCTTCCGGAGGGATAGAGATTTTAAAAGGAACAAGATTTATTCTCCGCCAGATGGCATAATCATTCCCCTTGATAATGGGTTTGTTATTGGTACCCAGGAAAATTTTATATTCGGGTTCAAATTCAAACCATTCCTGATGCAGGAATCGGGCGCTGATGAGATCATCACCGGTCATCTGTTTTATGAGATTTTCTGCAAGTTTATGTTCAGCTTCTGCTTCAGACGATGTCACAAACCTTGCTCCTTTCATCCTGGCCAGGTCATTGGGAATAGCCCCCTGTTTTTTAATTACAAGGGTTTCAGTGGCTGTGTGTTGAGAATAATCCCCCAGGAGGGTGCCTATGGTTCGAAGGAAGGTGGATTTGCCATTGGCTCCGGCACCCCAGAATAAAAACAGGCATTGCTCGGACACATCACCTGTTAAAGAATACCCGACAGCTCGTTGAATAAATTTTATCAGGTCCTGATTGTTATCCATGATCCGGGCAAGGAATTTTTCCCATTGCGGACAGGTAGCTGTTTCATCATAAAAGACCGGGGCAACCTTTGTTATAAAATCATCTTTTCGATGAGGGTGTAAGATCCCGGTAGTCAAATCGATGGTTCCGTTCCGGCAGTTCAGGAAAAATTTGTTCTTATCAAAATCATCAGGCCTTACCGGTAATTCACTTTGAGCAAGCGATACCATGGCTTTGATCCGTCCATTGGATTCAGATGTCAGGGCATGCCGGGCGATAGATTGGCGTTTGTTATCATCTTCAGAATGTTTTGCCTCTTCATAAATCTTTCTGACCGTATTCTTGGCAAAAGTATTGACCATGCCTGTTTCATCATCTGCCCATTTAACACCGTCCCAGACCAGCCATTTTTTCCATTGGTGACAATATTTGATGCGGTCGCCATAATGACGAGCCATGCGTTCAGCGTTTCCAAGGTCGGAACAGTTAAAAGAAACCTTTCCTTTTTCATTGCTCTGGATAGGTGTGGAAGGTTCCAGCGCTTTTTCAATGGTCATATGACCGTAGGACTTGCCGCTGGATGCGTGGCGCTTATCCCATTTATCCCGAAACAAGCCTGATTTTCTGAACATCCTGTCAATGGCCAAAGGGTTATTGTTAAAATGATATGCCAGTATTTTGCACAGGGCCAGATCTGCCTCGCTTTGCGATGGATATCCTTGATAATGGCCTTCCCAGAGGGATTTTAATTTTTCATTCTTTTTAAAGGCTTTTTCAAGAACGGATTGATCACTGTCAACAGGTCCGGTTCTGGTAAAATGATTCTTCAAGAGGGCATCAACCTTGTCGCTGCAATCTATAATTTCACTCGGGGTGTCCGGCAAATGATTGCCGGTGACGGTAAAAAATCTTCCGGTATCATAGATTTCGAGTTTTCCTTCCCGGATACCACCTTCAGGCAGTTGTCCTTTTATAATGGTATGCAAGCCCTTACCGGAAGGGCTGATTTCAGTATAACTTCCAATCTGAAGGATTAATGTTTCTATCGTTTCAGAAATCGTTTCATCGATGAAACACTTATCGAAATCAATTCCGACGAATGGGTCATTTTTTGTAAAAACAAATCCTATGCCGTCAACGCCTCCATTTTCAAGGCAGCTTACGGCATCTTCAAAACTTGTCCAGGTGCTCGGATCATTGACCTTTGCGGTCTGGCCTGTCTTTGGATTGATGGGGATTTTTTTCATTTTATTTCCAGTGTGTATTGCTTTCCAGGCAACCCATTGATCAAATTCAATGAGTTCTTCCGGAATATTTTTTAATGTAACCTCTGTATTATTAGAATCTTTCATATTTAAAATATCTCCTTGATTTTTGGTTTAAGAGTCCCCCTCCGGTTTGTTTAATAAAAAAGAGGGGGACTTTTATTTTATTTCTTGTCGGGACCTTTTAGTTCCTGAATCAGTTTATACAGATTGTAGGTAATCAAACTGATTTCGCAGCGGTCAAATTCTTCGTGGTAAAGCTTGCAATTATTCTGCAAGCAATCTTCCTGGAAGAATGGACACTTTTTCGGGGTATCTTTTTTCAGGTACATTATTTCACCTCCTCTGCCTGTTTTGCTAAGGCCTTTTTCGATGCGGCTGAGAGGGTGTAGCCCATGTCCAGGTATTCTTTCATCTTTGCGATCTGTTTGATCTGGTCTTCAGAAT
>CAZAHK010000358.1:0-2400 GCA_964484555.1 uncultured Desulfobacula sp. | reverse complement strand
AAGTGTAAACCTGCGATCCGGAAGCACCGCTTCGGTCACGGTCATTTTATTCTGGGTTAATGTGCCTGTTTTATCCGAACAGATCACCGTCACGCTGCCCAGGGTTTCAACAGCGGCAAGCTGCCGGATCAGCGCTTTTTTCTTAAGCATCTGCTGTGCGCCAAGAGCCAGGGCGATGGTGACCACAGCCGGCAGACCTTCGGGAATGGCGGCCACTGCCATGCTGATGGCGGTCATAAGCATCACCTTCCATCCGGCACCCTGCAGATACATCAAACCGGCCACCACAAAAATCAACACCACGGCAGCCATGGCCAGAGATCTGCCCAGTTTGGCCAACCGGCGCTGCAAAGGGGTTTGCTCGTCTTCCACATCATGCAGAAGCGTAGCGATTTTTCCCAATTCCGTATCCATCCCGGTGCTTGTCACCACGGCTTGTCCGCGCCCATAGGTAACCACCGTCCCCATATAGATCATGTTTTTCCGGTCAGCCAGGGCATAATCATCCCCTTCAAGCCTGTGGGAATGTTTATCCACCGATTCCGATTCACCGGTCAGGGCGGCTTCCTGCACCTTGAGGTTTACGGCTTCTATGAGACGGGCGTCGGTGGGCACAACATTTCCGGATTCTATCAACAGGATATCACCCGGAACCAGACCTTTTGCAGAAATCTGCTGCTCCTTACCGTCACGCAACACCCTCACGTTGGGTACGGTCATTTTTTTAAGCGCCGCCATTGCATTTTCAGCTTTGAATTCCTGCCAGAATCCGAGAATGGTGTTCAGCACGACAATGATGAAAATAACGCCGGCATCGATATATTCCTGAAGCGCTGCCGAAATGAACACGGCTGCCAGCAGAATAAGGATCATCACCTCTTTTACCTGGTCCAGCAGAATGCGCCAGGCGCTTTTTTTGCCCTTTTCAGCAAGTTCGTTGGGACCGTGCGTATTGAGCCGCTGTGCGGCCTCGGCAGTTGATAATCCCTGCCCGGCAATCGTTGCATAATTTTGCAAAACAGTCTCAGCGGTCAGGACATGTGGCTCTTGCATCGGTTTTCCTCCCATATTCGTAAAAACCTTTAAAACATGGTCCACACGCCCGGAAAAAGGAGCATGGCCATTGTCAAATCAATAATATGAGGCGCTTTAACCGCATAGAAACCATCATCAATTTTGGAAATGATCCTGACCCATCCGGGAATGTATTGGTCTATCACCGCCACTCGCGGGTCAATGGCCTTGGCAGCTCTCCTGCCGCTTTCCACAGCGCCCTCCCTTTTTCATTGTTAAGCATATCGATCCTCCATTAAAATGGATTTTTTAAAAAAAAAGCGGACCAGATTTTTCATGACCACGCTTTACCTGGGAACGAGAATAACCTCTCTATTTTCCCCCAACCTTCTCCTGAACTTTCCCTTCTCAATTTTCACCTTTGCCCTCGGCTTCCGGGTCACCGGTGCAAACGCCTTCTGTCAAGGAAAGGTTACCGGCTATATATCACCGCTCATCAGGCCGGATTTCGTGCAGGGCAATTTCTGCCAGGCGATCCAGGTCTGCGTCCGTTACATGGGGAAGAAATCGCTTTCGATACAGCTCATCATGCACAATCCGCACAATTGCAACCAGGGGGGCTGCCATGAGAACCCCCAGCACACCGAAGGCGGCCACGCACAAGAGCATGGAAAAGATCACGGCCAGCGGATGCAATTTCATGCCCCGGGCCATGATAAACGGCGTGACCACATTGTTCTCCAGGGCCTGTACGGCAGCATAGGCGAGCAGGACCCACAGCGGAATCATCCCACCCTGTCCCAGAGCCAGCAGGAGTGCGGGCAGGGCGCTGAGAATCGGACCCAGAAAAGGAACCGCTGCCAGAATGCCGGCAATAAGTCCCAGGACCAGGGCATCCATAAAACCAAAAATGAGCCACATGAGCAGAAATACCAGAAAACCGATGGTCAGCATTCCCAATGCGGTCGCCCCGGCCCAGGCCGGAATGAATTTTCCGATGCGCTGCAAAATGACCAGAGCCTTAGGGTGGTGTTCCTCGGGCAATAAGGAAAACATTGCCCCAAAAACCGGACGGGGATTCATGAGCATAAACACCACCCCGAAAAAAACCGTTACCAGAACGACCAGGATCTGGGCTCCGTTAAACGCCACTGCCGTGAAACTGCCCAGCAGATCCTGAAACATCCCGTTCAACCGGGTCCGAAGAGAGTTTGATTCTTCAAGAGGCAAGGGGGAAGGGGGGATTCGAGGTGCGGTTTCAGGCTCCCCTGTCTCTCCGTCTTCCCGGGCGATTTCAGTGCTGACCTCAGCCTGAAGTTTTTCCTCGAAAATGACGGCCTGCTGCTCCATTTTGATCAGAGGCTTTTGCAGACGTTCCCAGTAACC
>CAZAHK010000357.1:0-2403 GCA_964484555.1 uncultured Desulfobacula sp. | reverse complement strand
ATGGAACCCTTGTGCCGGTCCATGCATTTTTTGACATTGGCCATTCCATAGCCGGACCCTTTGATTTCCACCGGATATGCGTGTCTTCCATCCCGGTTCCCTTTAAGCGTAAAGGCCGGGAGATATATATGATCATGGTGCTCTTCCGGGATGCCGCAGCCGTTATCCGCGATTTCAACAAAAACCGAATTGCCGTCGGAATAGGTCTTGATGCCGATTTCAGGTCCGGACGCCTTGCATACGGCATGAGCGGCATTCTGCAGCAGATTGACCAGGGCATGCTCCACCATGCCCGGATCAGCCAGGAGCTGAGGAACCCGGCCGTCGAGGGCCAGGGTGACCCGGATCTCCTGAAGTTCTTTTTTCAGCAGGTTCAGCACCAGGTTAATCTTGTCATTGATTTGAAAAAACTCTTCCCTGAGTTCCTGATCCTTGGCAAAGACAACCAGATTCCGGGTCAGGACGGCGCCTTGTTCAGACTGTTCCAGGATAATGCTCAAGGCTTCCCTTGCGGCCTTATCCCGGCAGGTCATCAGGGTTATTTCCGTAATGCCCATGATGGCGCCCAGGACATTATTGAAATCATGGGCCATCTTGCCGGCCACCTGCCCCACCAAGGCGTATTTTTCCTGTTCGGTCCAGTGCAGGAGGGCTGCCTCATTTTTCTTTCGCTCACTGATATCGACAAAACAGGTTCGGACCGCCACAGGCTTCTCGTCCTCGAAAATGATGGACGGCGTTGCCTCTCCCCACAATTCAGACCCGTCTTTTTTTTGCATTTTCACTTCAACCGGACTTGGCACCCCGCCCTTGGCCATCATGGCCATGCGCGAGACGATCATCTCCGCCGATTCTTTTGGAATCAGGCCGGACATATTGACCCCGGCTTCAATGTCCTCCCGGCTGAATCCAAACCAGTCAAGGGCGGCCTGGTTGGCATACAGGACATTATAATCAAAATCATATTCTCCCACGGGAATAGGTAAAAAATCCATCATCTGCCGGTATTTTTCTTCACTTTTCTTTAAATCGTTTTCAATGATCCGTCTCCGGTCGTTTTCCGCCCTCAGCTCAACCCCCTGGCGTTCCGCTGTTTCAAATGCCGCTGAAAACCGCCGGGAAATCAGAAAAGCCTGAGCCGACAAAAACAACACCATGCCCACGGGAATATAATACCCGGTGAATATGACCATCCGGGTGTAAAGGATGTCATTGACCACCGTTCCTGTAAATATCAGGAACCCGATGAAAAAAACAAGGGCTCCGGCCCGCCGATGCAAAACCGCACGTATAACGGCAAAACCGCAATAAACGGCCGTCAGGGCCATAAATCCCTGAAACACGGGCAGGGTCAAAGAAAACCAGCGGGACGGAAAAAGGATGACGATCAGCGAAAACATCAAACAGACCCACATCACCCCCTTGTCCACCTTCCCGGATATCTCGTCCGGAAACAGCAGGCGCATATACCGGAGCAGAACCGGCACGGCCAGGTAGATGGTCAGATAGATCAGGACCATGTGCAGGCCAAAGCTCATACCGGGAAAAAGCAGACGGAAACCCTGCTCGTCGTGAAGAATGGCCCTGAACCCGATCAACAGGCAGAAAATCCCCAGCAAGAGCGGGGCCTTGTCTTTTTTCCGCAAGAGAAACAGGCTGATATGATAAAAACCGATAATCCAGATGGCGCCGAAAAGCATGGATGATACGGCAAGCGTTTTTTCCCTTTCCGCCTGGAGGTCGGATACCTTCCCAAAACGGATATTTTCCCACAGGCCGCCCATCCAGTGATGGAAATTGGATACATGGACAATGATTTCAAATTCATCGGACGGAACCGTAATCGACACCACGGCGGGAGAATAGAAAGCCCTTGTATTTTCTTCGGATTCCCCGGGCACACCGGCCTCATAAATCAAGGTATCATTGATATAGACCCGGCAGGCCGATGAGGCGTCAGGGCTCCTGAGCCCCATCCGGGTCAGCTCTCCTGCGGTCATGACCTTGAGCCGGTAGGTGGCGTAACCTGTCCCCGGCATTTTCCGGCCGTCGATGACGGTATCATTCCATACCTTGCCGGACCGGACATAGGACGGCTCCGGTTCCGGACGGGCTTTAAAATCATCAAAAACAAGAAACCGATCCCGGTAAAATTCCCATTGGCCGCCCAGCTCCACCGGCCCGGCCGTGGAAAAATCCCAGTCCCTCAGATCCATGACGCCCCTGTGGGCAACGGGTGGAGACAGCGGCGGTCTTCCACCGCCGAAGGCTAGGGCCCATGCCGAAAAAATAATGAACAGGATATATGCCAGGCGTTTCATAATCGATTTCCCGGATTCACACCATGCACTTTAGTCTATTTATACTGTTGTCTTCCCATTGTAAAGAATAACCCCGGGCGGT
>CAZAHK010000356.1:0-2406 GCA_964484555.1 uncultured Desulfobacula sp. | reverse complement strand
AAGGAAGAGATCGATTCTGCCGGCGGCAATGTCAAGATAGACCTCGTCCTGGGTGGCATAGCGTTTGACTTCCACATCCTTGCCGTAATTGTCGGTCAGGTACTGGTCATGGATAGTGGCTCTCTGAACGCCGACGGATTTGCCTTTGATGGCTTCTTTGGAAAACTCTTTGATGGCGCCTTTTTTCACAACAAATTTAGCAGGGGTCTGATAGTATTTACCGGTAAAGGCCACGGCTTTTTTCCGTTCCTCGGTAATGGACATGGAGGCCACGATGCAATCAAATTTTTTGGCCAGAAGTCCGGGGATGATCCCGTCCCAATCCGACACCACCAGCTCGACTTCGGCTCCGGCGGCAGCCACAATGGCTTCGGCCATTTCAATATCAAAACCGCCCAGTTTTCCGTCGGGACTGATAAAGCTGAAGGGAGGATAAGCGCCCTCAACCCCGACCCTGATTTTTTTCCAGTCATTGGCAAAACCGTTCCCGGCAACAAGAACAAGACAGAAGACCATTAATGCAGATAAAAATTTTTTCATATTCGCTCCTTTGTTAAAATATTGACTCAATTTATTTATTCCGCAACTGCAATAAATTCCCGGAACCGGTCCGATTTCGGATTTCCAAAAACCATTGCAGGCGCACCATCTTCTTCAATCAATCCATTGTGCAAAAAGATCACCCGGGTGGACACATCCCTGGCAAAGCCCATTTCATGGGTGACGACAATCATGGTCCGGCCTTCCTTGGCCAGGTTCCGGATGACCTGGAGGACCTCTCCCACCAGTTCCGGGTCCAGGGCCGAGGTGGGCTCATCAAAGAGCATGACATCGGGTTCCACGGCCAGGGCCCTTGCAATGGCGGCTCTCTGCTGCTGGCCTCCGGACAGTTGGGCCGGGTAGGCGGAAAGTTTTTCCTTGATCCCCACCTTTTCAAGATAATATTCCGCTCTTTCGACGGCTTTGGCTTTGGGGATTTTCAAGACATGGATGGGGGCTTCGATGACGTTTTCAAGAATGGTCATGTGGCTCCAGAGGTTAAACTGTTGAAACACCATGGCCAGCTTGGTCCGGATTCGTTCAACCTGCCGGATGTCCCTGGGCCGGCTGACGCCCTTCCGGTTTGTTTCCAGGAGGATTTCTTCCCCGCCCACTGTGATTTTCCCTTTGTCCGGCATTTCCAGGAAATTGATACAGCGCAGAAGCGTGCTTTTTCCCGATCCGCTGGAGCCCAGGATGGAGATGACATCCCCCTTAAAGGCTTTGAGGGAGATTCCTTTTAGCACTTCAACCTCACCAAAGCGTTTGTGAAGGTTTTCAACCGATAAAGCCGTCTGTTGTTTATCCATGGGCTTCCGTCACCATTGTAAAATTGTGTTTATTATGTTTGCCTGCCCTGCTAGTATAAATCCCGGAACCATAAGTCAAGGATTATATGCTGCCGAAGGGGAAGGCCTCGGTCACTTTTTTTCTGAAATCCTCCCGGGTTAAATACCGGTATCCAATCTCCGACAGGATCTTTGCAGTTTTTTCCATCTGGCCCAGGGCAAAGGGGGCGGCGGCGCAGTCGGCAAATTCCCTGGAATGGATCGTGATATCCGTATCCTGTCCCGTGATATTGAAAAAAGAATGGATGGCCGGGACCTCATAGGTGACATCCCCGAAATCGGAAGAGGCCCGGGAGCGCTCCAGCCATTCCGGGGCCATGCCGTATTCTTCAGCCAGTTTCATAAAGGCCTGATTGAGTTCCATATTGGGTTTTCCAGGCTTGTACGTATGTTTGACCGTCTCCACCCGGACTTTTGTGTCCGTCATGAGGGCGGCCCCTTTGGCAATATTTTCAAAGCGGCTTTTCATGGACAGTAAAAAATCCATGTCAAAGGCCCGGAGATAAAAATCGGCCGCGGCCATATCCGGGATGATATTGGGGGCCACGCCCCCGTCGGTGATGACCCCGTGAACCCGGCAGGTCTCGGGCAGTTGCTGGCGCCAGGCATCCACGCCGCAAAAGAGCAGCCGGACGGCATCCAGGGCATTGAGCCCCTCTTCCGGGGCTGCCGCGGCATGGGCGGATTTTCCGGAAAACCGGATCATAAACTGCATGATGCCGGATTCTTCCACGGACTGGGAGGTAGGGCGGTGGGACGGGTGGGCCATGAGCACGATATCCACGTCTTCCAGGGCACCGGCTGCGATGAGATCTATTTTGCAGCCTCTTTTTTCTTCGGCAGGGGTTCCCATGACCGTTACCCGGCCCTTTAACCCCTGGTCCGATATAAGCTGCTTCAACAGGACCCCGGCTCCCAGGGCCACACCGGCGATGAGGTTGTGGCCGCAGCCATGGCCCATGGCGGGCAGGGCATCATATTCGGACATGAAACAGACGTGGGGACGCCCCTGTCCTGC
>CAZAHK010000355.1:0-2412 GCA_964484555.1 uncultured Desulfobacula sp. | reverse complement strand
TCTGAAGATGGCAAGCGCAATGCAGGAAAAATACCTGGAAAATCAGATGGGCACAAATACGGGCACAATCGTCAATTTAGACGTAAAAATAGGCTGACATTAAAAATGCCAACCTATTTAATTTATTACTTTTCTAAGTGGCGCGCCCGGAGAGATTCGAACCCCCGACCTACGGATTAGAAGTCAGAGCCTTCGAGCTTCCTAAACTCCTTGAAAATCGTGAAAGCCCTTGCCACAAAGGGCTTTCCATTTTCCATATTTTTTCCAACTTTGACCCATTTTGGCATATTTTAGAACAGTTTTCTCACACGAGTCTCACACAGAAACCTCATTTTTTACCACCGAGAATTGACCTTTCCCGTTCATTTTTTCCATGGGTCTGAAAAAAATATTACTGATGTTTGTGCTGCCATTTGGTTATTTTATCAAATAATATGTTTCACCAAAATCTTTTTTGTTCTCTTTCCGGCATTGCAATGTTTGAAACACCCCCCTACCCTATTGATCTTATCCCAATAGTTTTGGCTCATCTATAATCAAATTCAATTTCTGGCGTTTTTAAAACTCTTTCTGATGTTTTGGAATTCTGTTCCCATTAACGTATAATACCCATAAATAAAATAATAACAGACGGTTAAATTCATGCAGCCTGCATAATTTGAAATTTTTATAGCTGGGCCTGAATATTTGAAAGCCTGCATGTATAAAATGGATACAAGAACATAGAGGCAGATGAGAATGATCCTGATACCATTGTCCCTGCTTATTATGTCTGGCCCGTGTGAGCACATTGCCATATGATCAGCCTTTTTTTCTCAAGACACATATGATATGGGTCCTACATTAAAACCCAATCAGGTATGAGAATTTTTGGAAAGGCATGGAAGAAACAGACTGCTATTGTGGTAGCCAAAAAAAATACAAAGAATGCTGTTATCCTTTCTTGATCGGAGCATTAAAGTCTGAAACTGCTGAACAGTTAATGAGATCAAGGTATTCAGCCTTTTGCACAAAGAACATTGAATACCTGTTTTCCACCCACCATCCTTCAAAGCGGCATCCCAATGAGATGGAATCATTATCAAGGACAGCCCATGAAATCCAATGGCTGGGTTTAATCGTTTTGAAAACAGGACCTGATCCGGTTGATCCCAATATTGAATCTGTTGAATTTGCCGCTTTCCACAAAACCAAAAATATATTGGGTCACATCCATGAGAATTCAAGATTCATTCAAGAGCATGGTCAATGGTTTTATCTTGACGGTGATCTGCTGGCCCCATTGGAATTCGGTCGCAATGATCCCTGCTGGTGTGGAAGCAATAAAAAGTTTAAAAAATGCCATGGGCAATAAGACTGAGAGATAGTTTACTGGATTCGTTTTGATTTTTTATTGGTCTGGTTTGATAATTTAAAAATATGGAGTATTTGATTGAAAATATTATTTGCAGCTTCTGAAGATGCTTGGGGTGGTTTTTTGAACAGGGTAAAAAAATTATTACCTGAGCATGAGTTTATCGCAGCGGGTAGGTTTGAAATTACGGATTTAACCGGTATCGATATTTTAATACCAACAATGTCAAAAGTGACTGAAGATACCCTTAAAACAGCAGACATGCTTCAACTGATCCAGCAATGTGGTGCAGGCCTTGAACTTGTGGATATTAATACTGCCCGGGAACGGGGTATTCTGGTTGCAAATGTTCCCAGTGATATTTCAGGAAATGCTGATTCTGTTGCAGAGCTTGCCATTTATTTAATGATTGGCTTATCCAGGAATGTAGAAATGATGAAAGATAGCCTGGAAAAGGGAATCATGGGCGGTCCCATGGGTATTGCATTGAAAGGGCGTACTGTTGGAATAGTCGGGCTTGGTGGTATCGGGAAAGCATTGATCAACCGGCTGAGACCTTTTGGGGTTAACCTCATCGGGATTAAACGATCCAACCCTATTCAAGCTCAAAAAGATTTATGTATGGAATGGGTGGGAGGACCGGATAGTCTTGATACCCTTTTAAAACAATCTGATTATGTCGTTTTATGCCTTCCGTTAAATAGTGATAGCCAGGGCCTTATCGATGAGGATGCCTTTAAAAAGATCAAAAAAGGTTCTTTTCTCATCAATGTATCCCGGGGTGGTCTTGTTGATTACAGGGCCTTAAAAATAGCCTTAAAAGACAAAATTATTGCCGGTGCAGGTCTTGATGTTTTCTGGGAAGAGCCCCCTGATCCAACCGATGATATATTCAAATACAATATAATGGCGACTCCTCATATTGGTGGGGCCACTGATATCTCCATGCAGGGAATTGCTGCATCAGTGGCTGAAAATATAGATCGAATTTCAAGGGGTAAAATTCCTATCAATCAGGCTTTTGGATCAGCATTCTAAACGTCCCTGCATTCACATGG
>CAZAHK010000354.1:0-2420 GCA_964484555.1 uncultured Desulfobacula sp. | reverse complement strand
CTGGTCTGCCTGGATGCCCAGGGAAAACTCCTGCACCACGATGTCGTCTATCTCCACGATACGGCTGCCGGGAGGGCAAAAGAGACCCTTCTCAAGCTGGTAAAGGCGTATAAAATTGAAGCCGTGGCCATTGGTAACGGAACCGCCGGCCGTGAGACCGAAGCCTTTGTCCGGGATCTGGGCCTGGCCGGCGCCATTCCCATTGTCATGGTGGATGAAAGCGGGGCCTCCATTTATTCGGCATCGGAAACGGCCCGGCAGGAATTCCCGGATCATGATATTACGGTGAGGGGGGCTGTATCCATTGGCCGACGGCTCATGGACCCGCTCTCCGAGCTGGTGAAACTGGACCCCAAATCCATTGGCGTGGGCCAGTACCAGCATGATGTGGACCAGAAAGCGTTGAAAAAATCCCTGGACGATGTGGTGATTTTCTGTGTCAACAAGGTCGGGGTTGAAATCAACACCGCAGGCCAAGAGCTGCTGGCCCGGGTGTCCGGACTCAATGATACCATTGCCGGGAATATGATTTCATTTCGCAATGAAAACGGTCCCTTCCGGTCAAGAAAAGCCTTTTTAAAGGTGCCGCGCCTGGGGCCCAAGGCCTTTGAGCAGGCTGCCGGATTCTTAAGAATCCATGACGGCGGTCATCCCCTGGACAGAAGCGGCATCCATCCGGAATCCTATGCCGTGGTCGAAAAAATGGCCAAAGACCTGAAGATGGAGATTCGAGACCTTTTGATGAATCCGGAGCAAATCGCTAAAATCGATCTGAACCGGTATGTGACCGAATCCATCGGCCTGCCCACCCTGAAGGATATCCTAAAGGAACTGGCAAGCCCCGGCCGGGACCCGAGAAAACAGTTTCAGGCCTTTAGTTTTGACGATACCATCCATGATATCAAGGACTTGGCGCCGGGGATGAAGGTCCCCGGTATCGTCACCAATGTCACGGCCTTTGGCGCCTTTGTGGATATCGGGGTCCACCAGGACGGCCTTGTGCATATCAGCCAACTGGCCGACCGGTTTGTGAAAAACCCGGCCGAGGTCGTCACGGTCCGGCAGACCGTCCTTGTCACCGTCCTGGAAGTGGATGCCAAAAGAAAGCGAATTTCTCTTTCCATGAAAAAAGGATAAGCAGGGAGCATAGGGCAGGGGTCAGGATATTTTTACGGGTTTTGCCTTCCATTTCAGGATTGATCTTAGCCCTTCCTTTGCAACCCGCTTGCCCTGGACCTCATCCGATAAAGCAAAATTTACGGCGTTAATGGCATCAATATTTCTTTTGGCTTCATCTTCAAAGGGCTCACGCTTAAGAATTTCCCGGAAAATCGTTCTGAAGTCTTTCAGCCTGGCCTTTGTGAAAATTTTCTGAAAAACGATGTGCGGCTTTTCCACATGGTTTGATTTTTCAATCCGCTTAAGGAGATAGGTGATGGTTCTCACCGTCAGTTGATGGCCAAAGGCTTTTTCCAGGGCCGTTGAAAATGGCACCGGTACGGTGGCCGGCCCGGTTATTTTTGGGATCAATGGGGAGTCTTTTGATTTTTGCGGGTCTATAAAACCGCAGGACTCTGCCTGCCGGCACAGATGCTCCGCCTGGAGAGCGGCTGCCTGAAGATAGGCGCTTAAATTATAGAACCCGGTGTGGATATAATCCGGAAGCACGTGGCCGCTTCGGCTGAATACATATCGATATTTATGATCGATTTCGCCCCAGGCCTCCTCAAGGATGGTCCTTAACTGAAGCTCTATCTGAAATCCTTTGAACTCATCGGCCCCATCCGCGTTTTGGCCCAGTTCCACCTGGTAGTGGATGGAGGAATAACCGCTATACCGAAGATTGAGCCCCTCCGGAATCGTCTCCCCCGGATCCACCGGCAGGATAAACGATCTTTTGTGATCCGGCTTCTGGATAAACCGCAGGATATTCTCATCGGCCAAAAGTTCAAGATAGGCTTTCAGGGTATTAATATCCGAAAGCCGGAGACAGATCAGGCGAATACCCAGTAAATCTCCTATTCTTTCCTTAAAATTCTTCCGGGTAATCGGCAGTTTATCGGCTTTGATCTGTTTGTTTTCTTCATCGATTTTTTCCAGGAGGCGTTCCTTATCCTTAATGCGATAGGTGATGGTATGAAGGCTTTCCCTGGGGGATGCAGGATCATCCTTGATCAAATGGATCATATAATCGGCAAGCTTTTCGTATTTTTGTTTTTCTTTGAGAAACGAGATTAAAATCGCTTCTTTCTGGCGTTTTCTCATGGTGCCTGCCTCCTCAGCAAGGTGGCGCATAGTATGACACAAGGCCCAGGGCCGTTCAAGCTCGAAGATAAAAAAGTCCGAAGTTAAAAAAGCCGGGCAGGGCTGTTCGGTCAAATATGATTCATTGGTCAAAAACAGACCCATTCACCTCTCAT
>CAZAHK010000353.1:0-2432 GCA_964484555.1 uncultured Desulfobacula sp. | reverse complement strand
GAGGCGATCACCACAAGGCTGGCGGTAAAGGCATCGTTCCTGCCCATGACGCTGCCGCCGGCGACATTGTAAAACGCATAAATCACTGCCGCGCCGATCCCCAGAAGGACCCCGATCCGGTTTCCTCCCGCATCCAGGCCGATGACCAGGACGGCCCCGGAAACGGCCAGGACCAGGGCCAGGACCTTATTTTTTGTAAAGGATTCCTTCAGGAAAAAAAAGGACAGGCCGGCCACCATGACCGGGTATAAATACAGGAGGATGGCCAGAAGCCCCGGTGAAATATGGTTCAGGGCCGTGAAATAGCAGAAGGAGACTCCCGCGTATCCGATAAAGCCCATGGCCGTGAGGATGGCCAGGTCCCGGCCCCTGGGAAATCTTCTTTTTTGCAACAGGGCAATGGGAGTCATCACCAGGGCAGCGATGAGAAATCTGAAAAACAGGAGGGAATGGGTGCTGATGCCGGAGTCATAGGCAAATTTGCCGAAAACGGCCATGGCGCCGAAGCAGGCGGCTGAAATCAATATTAATCCTATCCCCAGTAAATGGCCCATCTTTTCCCTCCTGAAACCCCATGTCGGGGATACCCACAGCAAGGTGTCCTGTTCATAAAAATATCTCCAGGCCACCATCCAGATCGCCTTGCTGAAGCCTTTCTAAGGCAGAGGTCACGAATACTTTCCCTTTCTCCACTTCCGCCCTTACCTCGGGGATTTCAAGAAGCCTTCCATCGAATGACGCGGGGTCCGCAAGAACCATGCTTTGCAGGAGTTGGGGATGTTCTTTGGCCAGGATTAGCACGACGCAGCCACCTCACGAATGCGCAACCAAATGCACCAGACCGGCCCTGAGGTTCTTAATACAGGAGGCCAGTAACCTTTAATTGAAAGCGTTTTCATTCCAGACGGCAGTTCCCACCCAAGAATCGGCATAAGAAATTTCAATCTCAATTGGTTCTTATCAGGCCCAAGCAAGTTATTGCAAAGGACTGTCTATTTTTTATGATTTTTATCTACTTGACTGCAATATAGCTGTCAAGTAGATAAAATCTAACTGGATAATACTTGAAGCTGAATATTATTGAAGGAATCTATCATGCTGAAGCGTCCGGAAGCCCTGGCAAATAAAATAAAGCTCCGGCACTATTCGTCCATGACGCTGAAAGTGATTAAAAGCCTCTGGGCCTTTAAGAAATGATAATTTCCGTTGATTATCGGAACTGTTCCGTGTATGTCTGAGGCTTGTGAACAAGGCTTCTCAGCACAATGCGGCGGTACTGAATTCAATCGTCATGGAAAGGAAAATCATGCCCGGCTACCCCTTTGAACCGGTCCCGGAACCGGAAATTCTATCGAGAATTCGAAACCTGAAAACGCAGATGGCCGAGCAGGGGCTGGATGCCCTGTTTTTAACCCATCGGCCGGATATCTATTATTTCTGCGGAACAGCCCAGGACTGCTATCTGTATATTGAAACGGACCGGGACCCGGTTCTCTTTGTCAAGCGGTATCTGCCCCGGGCCCGGCAGGAAGCGGCCTTTACCCGCATCGAACCCATTGAGTCGGTGAAGGATATCCCCATATGGATACAGGCGCATTTTAAAAGGCTTCCCCGGGTCTGCGGCCTGGCCTTTGATGTGGTGCCGGTGAGGGACTATCAATTCTATCAGCATCTTTTTCCGGGAACGGCATTTAAAGACGGGTCCCCGGCCGTTGAAGCCTGCCGGCAGATCAAATCCGCCTTTGAAATCGAAAAACTGGAGGCGGCGGCCCTTGCGTCCAAACTGACCTTTGATTTCATGGAAAAAAACATCCGGCCCGGCATCTCGGAAATGGAATTCTGCGGCATGTTTGAGGCCTATTCCAGAACCCTGGGCCATTCGGGCAAGCTTTTGACCCGGCATTACCGCCTGGAGGGCTTTCCCTTCCATGTCCTGAGCGGGAAAAACGGGGGGATTCCCGGCGGGCTGGATTCCCCCCTCTGCGGCACGGGCATGTCCAAGGCCTATCCCTACGGGGCCGGGCCCAAACCCATGGAAAAAAACGAGCCCATCCTGGTGGATTTCGGCACCCTGCTGGACGGATACCATATTGACGAGTCCAGGATGTTTGTCATGGGGAAGATGACGGACAAGGCCAGGAACGCCTGCCTTGCCTCCATTGAGATCCTGCTTGCCGTGCAGGATAAAATGGTTCCGGGCATTGCCCTGGGCGAGGTCTATGAAACGGCGGTCCAAAAGGCAGGGGCACTGGGCCTGAAAGATCAATTCCTGGGGCTGCCGGGCCTGAAATCCAGATTCATCGGCCACGGTATCGGCCTTGAGCTGGTGGAAAATCCGGTCCTGGCCCGGGGCAGAAAGGAGGTCTTAAAACCGGGAATGGTCTTTGCCGTGGAACCCAAATGCATTTTTAAGGATGAATTTGCCGCCGGCA
>CAZAHK010000352.1:0-2466 GCA_964484555.1 uncultured Desulfobacula sp. | reverse complement strand
CCCTTTGAGATCATGAACCATATCGGCATCGACAAAACCTGCCGGGTGGTGGAAGCCATGACAAAAAAATATCCCGGCTTTAAAATGCCCAGGATCCTGCTGGAGCAGAAAAAACTCGGCAAGCCCTTTACCTTCAAGGTGGTGAACCTTGAGATCAAAGAAGATACAGCCTGGATCACCATCAACCGGCCCGATGCCATGAATGCCTTGAATGAAGCGGTTGTGGAGCAGTTGACCCAAATATTCGACACAGCGGAAAAAGATCCCAAGGTCAAGGCCATTGTATTCCAGGGAGCCGGGAAGACCTTTGTGGCCGGAGCCGACATCCAGTTTTTTGTGGACCGGATCAAGGCTGGCAGGATTCAGGATATTGAAGCTTTCACACGAAAAGGCCATGAGCTTTTCCTGAGGATTGAAAACTGCCCCAAGAAAACCATTGCCCTGCTGGATGGCCTATCCCTGGGCGGGGGCAGTGAACTGGCCCTGGCCTGCCAATATATCGTCGCGACCCAGGCCGGGTCCATGGGATTCCCCGAAACCGGCATCGGCATTGTGCCCGGCCTCGGAGGCATGCTGAGGATGGAACGCCGGGTGGGACTTCCCCTTGCCAAATATTATGTTTTCACGGGCCGGAGCCTGAGCGCCCGGGATGCCCTGGACCTTGGCATCGTCACTCAGATTGTGGAACCTTCCGCAGTGGGCCAAGCCGTCCGGGAAATTATGGGCCTGGCCAAGGCGGATAAATATCAAAAGCGGTCCATCCCTGAAAAATTCCTGGCCTTTGCCGATGTTTTTAAGGATGAAAACATGGATCGTCTCTTTGCCGGAAAGCCCCTGACGGGTCTGAACGGGTCTCTGGCCGAGAAGATACCGGCCATCCTGGGCGCTAAATCCATGATTGCCCTGAAAATGGCCGATGATATCATGAACAAACAGGCAAAAATGTCCATCCCCGAGGCCGTCGAATGTGAGCTGGGCGTCCTGAACCGTCTTTTTTCCACCCATGACGCCTTTGAAGGCCTGTCCACAGTGGGCCAAAGAAAACCGGTGTTCAAGGGCGAATAAAGAGAGAAAATAACGCAAATTTTATTTAAACAGATAAAAAAGGAAATTCACCATGTATACAAAGGTATTTATTCCCTACAAAGGATATTACAGCACCCCCTTCTGCAAATGGCAGGGCAGTATGGCCAATGAAAACGCCATCTCCTTTGCCGCAGGCGTTTCAAAACAATGGTTTGCCTCAAAAGATTTTGATGTGAACAAACTGGATTATTGTATCTTCGGCAATACCATCGGCCAGCACCGCCAGTTCTATGCCTCACCCTGGTCGGCCGCGCTTCTGGGTGCAAATTCCCTTCCCGCCATTGCCGTCAGCCAGGCCTGCACCACCGGGGCCACCTGTATCAACTTGGCTGCCATGGGCATTGAAAACGGATTGTATGAAACCCCCTATGTGCTGACAACGGACCGGACCTCCAACGGCCCCCATACCATCTGGCCCAATCCCAACGGCCCCGGAGGTGAAGTCATCTCTGAAAACTGGAATATGGACAATTTCAACGCAGATCCCAATACCGGTCAAAAAATGGTGGAAACGGCTGAGAATGTGGCCCGGGAAAACGGGTTCACCAAAGAGCAGTGTGACGAACTGGTGTTGCGGCGGTATGAGCAATACCTCATGGGTACGGAAAACGACCGGGCCTTCCAGAAACGGTATATGGTTCCGGCCGAACTGAAAATTTCAAAAAAGAAAACCATTTTTGTAGAAAAAGATGAAGGCATCATGGCTTCCACCAAAGAAGGGCTTGCCGCCTTGAAACCGACCATTCCGGGCGGCGTCCTGAGCTTTGGGGCCCAGACCCATCCAGCCGACGGCAATGCCGGCATCCTGGTTACTACGGCCCAAAAAGCAAAGGAATGGAGTGCGGACCCGAAGGTCACTATCCAGGTTATTGCCTATGGCTATGCCCGGGAACGCAAAGGCTATATGCCGGCGGCTCCGGTCCCGGCCACCCGCATGGCCCTGAAAAATGCAGGGTTAACCATTAAGGATATCCGCGTGATCAAAACCCATAACCCCTTCATTGTGAATGATCTGTTTCTTTCAAAGGAAATGGGAGTGGATGCCTTTGGATTCAACAATTACGGGTCTTCATTGATCTTCGGTCATCCCCAGGGCCCGACGGCCACCCGGCTCATCATCGAAGGCATAGAAGAAACGGTGATGGCCGGAGGCGGATATTGCCTGTGGACCGGGTGTGCGGCAGGGGACTGCGGCGCTGCCTTGATCCTGAAAATATCATAAAATATCATAAGGCATAAACTATCATAAGGATTGATACATAAAACATGCGGAAATCCCAACGGCCTAAGGACCGGGGATTTCCGCATGTTCATATCCGCCTGAAGATTAGAAACTGAAGATTAAAAATGCTTATGCGGGTTCCGGGGAAGAAATTTTTC
>CAZAHK010000351.1:0-2466 GCA_964484555.1 uncultured Desulfobacula sp. | reverse complement strand
AGCTATGGAAATCAATCATTACGAGTTTAAATACGGCGAGTTCGGAGAAACCCTTGGGGTACAGATCAATCTTAAGGGCTATGACGTTCTTCGCTTTAACAATATCAGCAAAGGGCCTGCCTTTACCATAGAAGAAAGGCAGAAACTCAAACTCAGCGGTTTTCTGCCGCCCAGGGTAAAAACCCTGGATGATCAGATCAGAAGCTGCCTTGCCACGGTCAGGGGAAAAACAAGCGACATTGACCGATATATTTATCTTCGGAATCTCTACGACCGGAATGTGGTCCTTTTCAATGCCGTTGTTGCCGGCAATGTGACTGAATTTTTACCCATCATCTATACCCCCACAGTGGGCCTTGCCTGTCAGCGGTACTCTAAAAATTTCCGGGGCGCCAACGGGATTCACTTTTATCCGGGGAATATCGACTATGCCGAATTTATTCTCAGAAACTATACGGACCAGGCCATCCGGATTGCCGTGGTCACGGATAACCAGGGCATTCTCGGCATCGGGGACCAGGGCGCAGGCGGTATCCCCATCTGTCTTGGAAAACTCATGCTCTATACGCTGGGCGCCGGGATTGCCCCCTGGCATTGTTTGCCCATCTCCCTGGATGTGGGAACGGATAATGAAGAGCTGCTTAATGACCGCGACTATATCGGCTGGCGCCACAGACGTCTCAAAGGCAAAGAATATGACGCCTTTATCGAAAAATTCGTAGCCGCATTTAAACGGAATTTTCCCGATGCCCTGCTCCAATGGGAAGATTTTTCAAAACAAACGGCGGTTACGGTCCGGGACAAATATGTCAAAGAGGTCATTTCCTTTAATGATGATATCCAGGGCACCGGGGCCATCGCACTGGCCGGAATCCTTGCAGCCATGAAGGTCAAAAATGAAAAAATGTCCGATCAGGTTTACCTGATTCATGGCGCCGGCGCCGGCGGTATCGGTATTGCCGAACAGATCCTGACCGAACTCATGGAACAGGGCATGGATCAAAAAGAAGCCATATCCAAAATTTTTACCCTGGATTCAAAGGGAGTGGTCACTTCAGACAGAACCCTTGAGCCCTATAAGGTTAAATTTGCAAAAGATCCGAAAACCCTTTCCTGGCTTACTGATCCTGAAGACAATACCCTTTTGAATGCGGTTAAAAATGAAAACATAACCGTTCTCATCGGCACCTCGGGCCAATCCGGGTGTTTTACAAAGGAAGTGGTTGAAGCCGTATGTGAAAACACGGAACGCCCCGTCATTTTCCCGTTGAGCAATCCAAACAAGAAAACCGAAGCCCAGCCCGAGGACATTTTTACCTGGACCGATGGGAAAGCGCTTGTGGCTTCCGGCTCACCCTTCCCGCCGGTCCGGCATAAAGGGAAAGAATATAGAATCGGCCAGGTCAACAATGTCTTTGTTTTTCCAGGTGTGGGACTCGGCATCATCGCATCCGGGGCCACCGAAGTCCTGCCGTCCTTTTTTTCTGCGGCCGCCCATGCCGTTGCGGAATATGTCAGTGAAGAGGATTTGATGAACGGCATTCTGTGTCCGCCCCTGGATCAGCTTAAAAATGTGTCCTTTGAGGTGGCTAAACGCGTCGGCGCAGAAGCCATAAAGGCCGGGGTTATCGAAAAAGGCTGCGCCTTTTCAAGATACAAACACAACAATGACCCGGATCGATTGAACCTTTTGATCGAAAAAATGCGCTGGGAACCCAAATATTTTGATCAGAGTTAATTCTTTCACATCATTTTCCGCCGTTTTTCGAATTAGAGGGAACCGGCGGAAATTTTTTATCCATATCCCTCATTGTACATAGACGGAAACTGCATCTGCGGTGATCTCCCCGTCAATGGCCGAAGACACAATTCCCCCGGCATAGCCGGCCCCCTCTCCGGCAGGGAACAGCCCCTGGATTTGCGGATGCATCCTGGTTCCCGGCATTCTGGGAATTCGAACAGGTGAACTGGTCCGGCTCTCCACTGCAAGAAGCTTGGCTTCACAGCTCACATACCCTTTCATTTTTTGCCCGAAAATCTGAAAAGCCTGTTTCAGAGCATCCGTGATATAGGGTCCCAGGATTTCTTTTAAAGGATAGCTGACCATCCCCGGAATATAGGATGTGGCAGGCAGGGTCTGGGATATCCTGTCCTCCAGAAAATCCGTCAACACCTGGGCAGGAGCGGCCTGGGTCCTGCCGCCGGCAAGATAGGCCCTTTGTTCCATCTGTTTTTGAAACTCAAGCCCGGCAAAATGTTTAAATTTGTCCTCCAGCCCGCCATACTGTTGTGAATCAATAGTGACCACCATCCCGGCATTGGCATGAACCAGGTTGCGAAGGGAATTGGACATGCCGTTCAACACCAGTTCGCCGGGGGCCGTGGATGCCGGGATCAGCATACCGCCGGGGCACATGCAAAAGGAATAGACCCCTGCCCTTCCCACCCGGCAGGCCAGGGAATAGG
>CAZAHK010000350.1:0-2542 GCA_964484555.1 uncultured Desulfobacula sp. | reverse complement strand
TGATATCTTCAGATTCTGCATTAAATAAAGGGGTATGACTGGTTGTAGCAGCAATAATCAGTCTGGATTTTTCAACCAGTTCTGCCGCGGTCTTTGTGATCACGTAGTCTACCCCGGAAAACTCCTGCTTCAGTTTTTCCATCATTTGCCCTGCTGTTTCCGGATTCACATCATAAAGATAAAGCGTCTCGATTTTGCGATTCAACATGAGATACCGGGCCTGGCTGAAACCCTGGACCCCTGCCCCCAGAACGCCTGCGGTCTCGATTTTCTCAGGCGTCAGGAATTTTACCGCCAAACCGCCCACAGCACCGGTTCTCTGGGCTGTAAGAGCTGCCCCATCCATGATGGCCAAAGGTTTCCCGGATATATTATCCGACAGTACCATCACTCCGTTTACAGCCGGCTGACCGTGTTTCACGGCCTCTGGAAAAACCGAAACCAGCTTGGTTGAAAAATATTGCCCGGAAAAGCAGGGCATCAATAAAAGTGAATTCTGGCCGTCCGACACATGCACTCTGTCGGGCATATGATAGTCCTTGCGCAACATGATATTGTATGCTTTTTCGATAGATGCTTGAATCATATTCCGGTCCAATTTTTGTATTTCGGATTTATTTAAAAATAACATACGCTTCCCCTGTTTTGAGTGATTTTTCCATATCCCATACCACAAAAGGAAAATAATCTCAAAAAACTTAAAAGATTCATGATTCAATTTTTTGATCGGACGTGATACAAGACTGCAATTTTATTCTCATTCACTGCACAAGGGGAAATCATGATGGCTATTGAAACCGTATTATGCATTCAGAAAAAATTACTGCCCGACTCCTGGGTGCAGTCCAGAAGTATTGTCCCTCTTGGTCTGGATGTTTTTATTGAAACCTGTTCAGTGTCCGGATTTGAATTTTTAAATCGGAAAGAGGCTGAAAATAACCCTGAATACAAACAGATCATTCCCTATATTGTTCTTCAGACCAGGGATATGAAAAAAACCGCCCTGTATAACCGGCAGGGAAGTGAGAAGCGGCTTCATGACCTATGGTCTGTCGGAATCGGCGGCCATATCAATCCCATCGACAGGGAAGAGGAAAACGCTTCTTTTCGAAAAATTCTCATGGCCGGTATGGAAAGAGAATTAAATGAAGAACTTGATAAAAGGCCTTCAGATGATTTACCTGGTTTTATGGGCGTCATCAGCGAAGACATCACAGATGTGGGGAAAGTCCATCTTGGGGCTGTTTTCAGAATCCTGACGGAACACCCGGAAAAATATCTGGCAGGTGCCGAGCTGTTTCAGTTTGCCTGGTCTGAAACAGTATCCCTTTCCAAATTCAATATGGAATTATGGTCGTCTCTGGCCCTTGAGCTTTTATCCTAGGGCCGGGTGCTCAATAATTTCAGAACCGTTGAATCTTTTCTTTTCAAAATTTTTGAGCCCCGCGTAATTTTACACAAGCTGATGCCGTATTTGTCTGCAATTTTTCTTTGGGCCATTCCCTTATGAAGATCTTTAAGAAGTTTCCATCTCAAAGAGAGGTCATCGAGTTCTGCAGGGGTAAATATGTCTTCAAAGAAATGCGTTAAATCATCAACATTATCTATTTTTAAAATGATATCCAATAATTCCGGATCAATGGGTGCCATGTCCTTTTCCCTTTCTATAGAATAAAGATATCTACTCTTCTTCAAAGAATTGAACCTGATATGTTGAAACAATGAGGTCTCCCGTTTTCCATTCATCGGGAGGAAGCCCTGCCTTCATACACAACTGCCGAAAAAATCCTTCCGGATTTTTCAATTGCTTCCAGACCTGGGGCAAAAAAGTCGCAGTGGAAGAATTTTTTCGAATGATCACACCATCAATATCAGGCCGGATTTTGCTGATCAGGTCCCTCCCCTCTTTGTATTCGAGTTTTTCCGGGCAGGATAGGACACTGACTTCAATTTTGATATCCTGGAGTTCTTCAAAAGATAAGGGCCTGAACCGAGTATCGTGGAAAGCGGCATGTTTTGCATTATCGAAGACCCCTTCATATAAGGATTTCAAAGGTTCGATAATTCCGATGCATCCTCGAAGCTCTCCCTTTTGGTGTAAAGTCACAAAAACGCCTCGTTTTTGATTCAAAAAATCTTGGGATGACTCCGGAATATTTGAAACAAGCTCATTCTTGTTGTTGTCAAACTCCTGAACGATGCTTTTTCTGGCCAGTTTTAACAAAAGTCTGCCTTCATCTTCAGATATTTTCTTTCCCATCTCTCCCCCTCCATCAAAAGCAAAATTTTGCACTATCATATCATTGGTGAAAAAAATTAAACAGATCCCATTTTTTGAATATCTGCAAAACCCTTTGCCGTAACTGTTTAGTCCATATTCAAAAGAAAATTTAAAGAGATTCAATAAAATAAAACGGAATTTGAAGCTTTTTTATTTTTTAAAATCAGAGGCCCTCATAAAAACCATATCCTTCGGTAAGTGTAGAATCCTTAAGTCAAAAAACATAAGGGAAACCCGGATTGACTCAGATATGATTGACGT
>CAZAHK010000349.1:0-2546 GCA_964484555.1 uncultured Desulfobacula sp. | reverse complement strand
GCGATCTGTTCCTGGATATTCTCTTTTGATCTTTTTTGAAATTTTTGATCTGATTTCACACAGCAGAATTTACAATGATAAAGACATCCATCGCTGATGGTCAGGGGGATGACATCATAATCCGCATGGCGGGTGTCCGGCGGAAGCACTGAAACCCGGGTACCGATGATCCGGTTCAGCGCCTGGGAGCGCTCATAAAGCCTCTGGTCGTCATGGGCCAATATCCGTTCCATCAGGCCCCTTGCATGGGGGTACATCCCCTTTGAATGGGCCATATACAGGTTGGCAAACAATTGGGACCATTCTGCCAGGGCGCCCATGACCACGGGGTTGGAGAAATATTTGATCTCCCATACCGGGTTGCTGGGGTAGGGCAGACAGGGCAGATAATATTCCCCCATCCAGGAAACCACCCCATCATAACCGCTCTTATCCCCCACCGTATAATACACCCAGTCGTTTCCCACGGTCCGCTTGAATTGCTCTGCCGGATGGGGCCAATCCGGTCTGAGTCCCCGGATGGATTTGATTTCTCCGTTCAGGTTAAAGCAGAACTCAAAATCCCGGGTCCGGATTTCCGAATACCTGCCAAACCGCAAAGGGAAAGTCTGCTTGACCCGTTTTTCAGGGCCCTCTTTTTCAAGGCTGATCATCAAATGCTGCTGCTGTGAAAAATCCATTGTTTCAGTCCATTGGATGTTGACGATCCAGAGCAGCACATATCTTGCCGTCATGAAGATCTGCAAATGAGAGCACCGGGAGCTCCATCTCGGAAATATTCAATTGCTGATATCCGCCATGGTCCCGAAACCATTTCAACGTCGCCACCGTTCCTTTGGGCCGGTTGAGAAGGATTCGGTTTAATGTATTTCTATTTTCACCAGTCATGTTTGTGATTATAGGAAAAATTTAAACTCAATGTAAATCATTAGTTTGAATTTATTGAGATTTAACAAATTATGCATGTGATTTCAAAGGCCTTCCAGCAGTTAAAGTGGAAGGACAAACGGCAGGCCGGACAGAGCTGGTTCGTGTATCCATGGGATTCCGATTACACAATCCTTCAAGAGAAATGGGAATTGCGGCGAACTTGTAGCTTTGTGGTTTTTGAAAAGGCCATCATGTTCTCTCTTTGCTTTAGCCTCAAAATTTAACATTGGAGTTCAGGGGCTGCCGAGCGAAGCGAGGGAACCGGGGCTTGCCCCCGGCAGTCCGTTGCAACGACTTGGCTTTCAATTTTTGGCTTAGACTCGAAAAAAAAATTTTAAAATTAATTAGAAAAAATAGGTGGGATCTTGTTCATTTTTTTACAAAATGTTAACAACATGTTGAAAAAGCGAAAAGGCTTGTTAATCAATTGTTTTGGGCTTTCAGAAAGGCTTATCTCCGAAACTCCTGTGTAACACATGAAGGCTGATAGCCGTATTTTTACGTTTTTTATTCTGCTTTCTTGCCATCTCAAAATTCCTTTTTGATGATGGTGGTGGCCGAATGGTGATCAAATAAGTATTCTTCTAAACGGGATAGATCTGTATTCCAATTATGGATATACAGCTTCACCAATGATCAGGTCACGGCATCCGGGGCCACGCTATCAAACGGGTTCCTGCTTAATCCCAGAAGACGCCATTGCTCGTTCGGCCTACTTCGCACCACGGTCGCGCTACTGTTACTTATAGGATCAGTCCTGGAACCAGGCCGGGGGAAACGCTATCAATTCGAACAATTGTTTCTATATGAATTAACGCTGTCCAGAAAGGATTGGCGGGTTGATAAAGATATTTTTTGTCCGGTTTCTGAAATATCTCCCTCTGTCACTAAAATACAGGTTTTCCAGTCTTTCATCACCCCGACTAAGTAAGCATTTTCACTCACCACAAAATCCCCTGGCTCCGGAATGTTGGATGATATCCACTTCTCTAATTTCGCCCTGGAAAATTCAAGAGTTTTATTTGCCTCGTTAAGTGTTAGTATTCCTGTCTCTACATTGATCTTGGATGTTTTCATAGAGTGTTTAAAAATATGCAGGCTTTCCATGGCACGAGCCCGAATTTCATCTAAGGACTGATACAAGGAAAGGTATGAAACACCTTCGCCATTATGTGGAATCAGAATTATTTTACAGAGTGTAGAAGAACCTGACTGGATATCATTTAAAGCATTAGACTTGGTTGGGGTCATTCGGATGGAGTATGATTCTGTCTGCAGTTTATCTGAAATTTTATTCCATTCCAATCCTATTGATGATGCATGGGAAACAGCATAAACCTGTCCATTGGCTCGGACATTAATGGGATATGTCAGAATTTTGTTTTCATTAAAACCCGAAAACAAGGCTTTAGATGTCAATAACCCGTTAATCTCTAAACGTGCTTCGTTAACCGTTGCAAAAATCCCTTTTTTTTGTGCCAAGGTAGCAGAGGCTTGGTTGTCAATCCCTTTCTGCAACTCTCGTTGTTGTTCGTCAAGTTCATTGAGAGCCTTAATATTCTTTTCTTGTTCGTGATAGTAAGAAATCAAACAAAATCATTTGAAAAGAGGTAACA
>CAZAHK010000348.1:0-2551 GCA_964484555.1 uncultured Desulfobacula sp. | reverse complement strand
CTAGACCAGGAGCTTTCCCACAATCTCCTCACAGGCCCGGTGGGTCATAAACACCGGCACCGGGTAGAGGGGATGGGCCTCTTTCAGGGCCCGCTCGGCCACCAGGGGAATATCGCTTTCTTTCAGTGCTTCGATGCCCGTGGGGATCTTCATGTTTTTATTCATGGTTTTTATTTTTTCGATGAACCGGTAGGACAGCTCTTCTTCCGGCTCCCCATCTCTTCCAATACCCCCGGCAACGGCCAGGCGGGCCAATCTTTTCTCTGAAGCTTTCCGGCAGAAGTCCAGCACATAGGGCAGGATCACGGCGTTGGCCAGGCCGTGGGGAACCCCGTAAAGCCCGCCCATATTGTGGGCAATGGCATGGACATAGCCCACATAGGCCCTTGTAAACGCGACCCCTCCATAAAAGGAGGCCAGGGCCATATTGTTCCTGGCTTCCATATCATTGCCGTCGAGATAGGCCTTTTCAAGGTTCTCAAAAATCAGCTTGACCGCTCTTTCGGCATTTTCATCGATAAAAGCATTGCCGCTCAGGTTGATATAGGCCTCCACCGCATGGGTCAGGGCATCCATGCCCGTGGTGGAGGTGATGTGCGGCGGCAGGCCCCTCATCAGTTCCGGGTCCAGGACCGCGATTTTGGGCACCAGCTTGATGTCATTGACGGCAAATTTAAAATGACTTTCAGCATCGGTGATCACCGCGGCAATCGTCGCTTCAGACCCGGTTCCCGCCGTTGTCGGGACACAGAAAAAAGGAGGGATGGGAATGATCACCCGGAGAAGCCCCTTCATCATACGCACGGAAAGATAGGGGTTTCGGATGCGGGCGCCGATGATTTTGGCGCAATCCATGGGGGAGCCCCCGCCAAAGCCGACGATGGCCCGGCATTTGTTCTGCCGGTAAATTTTCCGGCCGGCCTCGACATTTTCAATGGTCGGGTTTGCCTGGACATCATCAAAGACCGTATAGGCCACCCCGTGTTCCTTAAGGGAGGCCAAAAACCCATTTAAAAGCCCGAGATCCGTCAGGACCTTATCCGTCACCACCAGGACATGCTTAATTCCCCGGGCCTGGATGTTCCGGGCCAGCATCATCACGCTGCCCGGGCCGGTCAACAGGACCGGCACCGGAAAGGGAACGATCTTTGAGGCCAGTTTCATCACTTTCTGGAAGGCCCGGTAACCGGTCTTTTTTAAGGTCCATGCCATGCTTTTATCCCTTTGAACCGCTGCCTTTATCATTTTCTCCTCCACAACGGGCGACAGTTCCATTTCTATGGCCTCCACCGGGCAGTCCGCAGCGCAGAAGCCGCATCCGATGCAGTTCTTAAAATCAATGACCTTTGGGCGGGCATGGCCGTCTTTGGGGTCCGGGACTCCCATGGAAATACAGCCCGTGGGGCAGACATCCGGGCAGACCCCGCAACCGTTGCATTTTTTCTTGTCAAAAAACGGCTTTTTCCATTCCCCGCGTTTCACCCGTTCCGGAACCCGGCCCGAGGCATCTCTGACCGCGCCTTCCGGGCAGACCTTTCCACAGGCGTCACACTCGATACAAATTTTTTCGTCGATGCGGTGCAGCTCTTTTTTTCGGCCGGAGACCGCTCCCGTCGGGCAGACGGTTGCACAGGCCGTACACCCGCTGCATGCTTCCGTAATATAATAGGCCATTCCAGTCCTCCTGAGCCTTTATGGGTCTGCCTTTAAACACCGGCAATGATGGTTTGAATCCGTTCTTCCGGGGGTCGGCCCGTATCGCCGTCCCATCCAAAGTCTTCCCAGTAGCCTTTCATCAAGGCTTCTATGTCAATGGAGCGGCCCTTGTTGGCGCCTTCATGCTGCAAAGGCCGGCCCAGGGCCCGGCCGCTGAGCTTGCTCTGCCTGGGATCAATGCCGTGCCTGATATTAAAGGCCTGCTTGAGGGTGTGAATATCCGCCGCCTTCTCCAGGTACTGCTCCGGCGTCAGTTCCCATCCCGTGGCCGCATTGATCCAGTCGAAAATCCGGATGCGCCGGGCGCCGAGAAAAACCCCGAACATGCAGGCGCCGACGCAGTTGATCAGGGTCATATATCTGCTGTTGACGGCCCCGATCCGGGCCTGTTTACCGGTGTCGCTGTATTTGCTGCTTTTCCGGTACATGGGGGGGATCTTGGGGATGCCTTTCACTACCTTCCACAACTGGTACATTTCATAATACATATGGGACCCCAGGGTATGCCGTCCCGGCGTCGGCTCAACGCTGTAATGAAGGGCATAGCCCGGATCATTTCTCGAATCGTGCATGCCCGGCTCCTGGCCCCCGGCATGGACCGCAAATTTTTCAGAGCCCTTCCCGATGCGTTCCACGGCCTTTTTAACCCCATCGGCCAGGACATGGCCGAACCCTTCGCGTTTCACCATTTTTTCCACCAGCGCGGCAATGGCTTGGCTGTTTCCCCAGGTCAGCTCCAGGCCGCCGGTATCTTCTTGGGTGATCAGTCCTTCCTCATAGCATTCCATGGCAAAGGCCACGGCATGACCCGCCGAGATCGTATCCATGCCTGCGC
>CAZAHK010000347.1:0-2552 GCA_964484555.1 uncultured Desulfobacula sp. | reverse complement strand
AAGTAGCGGAAAGCTCGGGCAAGGTGGGCGCCCTGGTGGCGGAAATCGCCCAGGCTTCCAAGGAGCAGTCCAAGGGCATTGAACAGGTGAATATCGCCATCACGGAAATGGACCAGGTGGTCCAGCAGAATGCGGCCAATGCAGAAGAATCCGCCTCGGCCGCCGAAGAAATGAGCGCCCAGGCCGAACAGTTGAAAGAATATGTGGATGAACTGGTGGTCATGGTGATGGGGAAAAAAAATGAGACCACCGGTTCTGCAAAACCAAAGGTAGCGAATTTTCTCAAAATCAGTTAGAATGAGCTTATACCTGAAATGAATGATTGTAACAGAACAAGGACAATACGATTATGGTTTCTCAAGAAATTCAAGGCTTAACGGAAAAGCTGGCCTGTGATTTTATGATGGCAAATCCGGAAGAACCCGAGACTTTATCAGGTTTGTTGCCGGTATTAAAGCAGATCCATGACCGATGCAGAAAATTGAAGCTGAAAACCGAGGCCGAAAGCATTCAAAAGGCCAGGAAAATGATCAATGCCCTGGTGAGTGACCCTGGGGAAGCAGAAACAAGGATGACGGCCCTTGGGGATTTGATTACAGCCCTTTCTTTTTCTCTGCGGGAGATGGAAGAGCCGGAAGAGGCAGCGAAAGACCCTTTTAGAGAAGACTTTTCAGAAGACCCGGCGCCCCGGTGTTCTGATCTTGAAACAATTGAGGCAGGCCTTGAGACATTTGACGGCCTTATTCATTCCTTCTGTCCTGAAGAAATCCCGGACCTCGGCGCTCTTCACCATATCCTGGATGATTTGATCGAGAATTCTAAAAAGGATGATCCTCCCATCTTTCATGAGGTTGCCCAGGCCTGCAAACACTATGTGGAAAACATCACCCTGGAAAATATCCGCCATACAAGGCCCATAGAAGAAGGGGCCCTGCTCTTAAAATCCATCCTCAGCCATCAAAAAAGAGGAAAGGCCTTTATTTTCGATTATTCCGATGTCCTGGACCTCTTGAATGCAAGTTTTGAGACGGCCAAGACGGAAAAAGCCGTCGATCCTGGAGAGGATGCACCGGAACCCTTTACCCCGGCCGAGCCCCGGCGAATTTCGGCCGACGACATGGAGATCCTTGCCGATTTTGTCGCCGAGGCCTTTGAAAATCTTGAAACCATAGAAATCAAACTCATGGACCTTGAGCAGGACCCCTCCAACAAGGATATCATCAATGATATTTTCCGGCCCTTTCATACCATCAAGGGAGTTTCCGGGTTTCTGTCCCTGACCCGGATCAATAAACTGGCCCATGCCACGGAAAATCTCCTGGACAGCGCCAGAAGCGGAGAGTTTGTCATTGATCAGCAGGCCACGGATGCCGTTCTTGAGTCTGTGGATACCTTGAAAGCCCTTATTGGAAAGGTTAAAAAAGGAATCGAGACCGGGTTTTGGCAGCCGGACGAGGATATTGATACGGAAAACCTGAGAAATAAGCTCCAGCGTATCCAGACGGTCATGACCCATGGAGATCAGGAGCCCCTGGGCGAAATCCTGATACGGAAAAACGCCGTGGACCGGGAGACGGTTGAAGACGCCCTTGAAACCCAGAGAGCCTGCCCGGACAAGAAACTGGGGGAAATTCTGGTGGAAGGCAGAAAAGTGGATCCGGGGCAGGTGGTGTCGGCCCTGGCGGAACAGAATTCCGTCCGGAACAAACCCGAATCCCAGGTCAAGGTCAGCACCCAGAAACTGGACGATCTTGTGGATTATGCAGGGGAACTGGTCATTGCCCAGGCCATGCTGCGCCAGCAAACCGCCCATGATCCGGCCCTGAATCAGAGCGTGGCCCATCTGGGCCAGATTGTCACCAATATGCAGAATATTGCCATGTCCATGCGGATGATCCCCATCAAAGCCACCTTCATGAAAATGATCCGCCTGGTCCGGGATCTGTCCCGGAAAGTCGGAAAGGATGTGAACCTTTCCATGTCCGGAGAAGATACGGAGATCGACCGGAATGTGGTGGATGCCCTGTATGAACCCATGGTCCACATGATCCGCAATTCCCTGGATCACGGCATTGAACCGTCAGGGGAACGCAACGCCAAGGGCAAAGCCCTTCAGGGCAATATTCACCTTCGGGCCTATCACAAGGGGGGTCATATCATCATTGAAATCGAAGATGACGGCAAGGGCCTGGATAAGGAGAGAATCCTTGAAAAGGCTTTGAGCACGGGACTCGTCACGGGCCATGAACAGATGTCCGATGCCCGGATTTATGACCTCATTCTTGAACCGGGCTTTTCAACGGCGGAAAAGATCACTGATGTATCGGGCCGGGGGGTGGGCATGGATGTGGTCAAGTCCGGTATTGAGAAATTTCGGGGCCATTTGAACATTTCTTCCCAAAAGGACAGGGGCACAAAATTTACCATCAGCCTTCCCTTGACCCTGGCCATCATCGACGGGATGTTGATCCGGGTGGAAACGGAAAAATACGTCATTCCCACCACGGCCGTACAGAAAGCCTTTAAACCCGGACCAACCGATTATTTTACCG
>CAZAHK010000346.1:0-2556 GCA_964484555.1 uncultured Desulfobacula sp. | reverse complement strand
CCGATCTGGTCCACGTTGATTCCCGGAACAAGGGTGGGCACCAGGATCACCCCGATGTCATGCTCAATGCAGTTCAGCACCGCCTTTTGTTTGATCTCCAAAAGGGGGCGGCCCCTTAAGGCCTGATAAACCGTATCGCTCACCCCGTCAAACTGGAGAAAAACCGAGGACAGGCCTTCATTTTTCAAGGATTTTAAAAGGCCGCCGTCCATGGCGGGCAGATATCCGTTGGTATTGAGCTGGATAAATTCAAACCCGGTTTTCTTTGCGGCGGCCACGATATCCGGCAGGTCCTTTCGCAGGGTGGGCTCTCCGCCGGAAATCTGAAGATTGCATCCCGGACTGATCTCATAAACCCGTGCCAGCAGACTTCGGATCTGGTCCAGGGAGAGATCCGGGGACCGCCGGTGGGAACCGGCCCCGGCAAAGCAGAAGGTGCAATGAAAATTGCAGTTCTGGGTGACTTCCAGAACCGCCGTGCAGGTGTGCTGGCGATGGCCGGGGCAGAGCCCGCAGTCAAAGGGGCACCCCTCTTTTTCCGGTGTCATATGGAAGCGGTGTTCAATGGGGATTTTGGGCTTGATCCAGGTTTGGCGGCTGTCCCGGCCCTGCCAGGTTTTGGTTCTGAAAAATCCGTGGACCTCGCAGGTCTTTTCCATATACACAGTCTCGCCGTCCAGTACATAGGCGGCCTCTATTCTTTTAAGGCATTGGGGGCAGAGGCTCTGGGTCCGGGACAGGGTTCGGGGGCCGGTCATGACGGGGGGTCCGCCGGGTCAAACCCGTTTTCCGACAGAATGGCCATGAGCCGGGAAAAGGATGAACTTAGAAAACGGCCGCAGGTTTCCGGGTGGGGGGCTGGAAAATATTCCCCGGTAATCTCCTTGCATCCCACCCCGGTTGGGGCCAGTCCCTTAAAAAAGCCCAGATAGGATTCCTGCATCAGGGCCAGCCGGTCGGTATCGGTTTTGGCAAACAGGGATAGGATGGACATGCCCGCGGTCAGGATGCCGCAGGGTCCGGTATCCATGCCGCCCCCCATGCAGAGGCCCCTGGAAAAAGCGACCAGGTCTTCATTTTTCCGGTCCATGAGATCCAGGGTCAGGATCACCATGATCTGGCTGCAGCAATAGCCCTGGTGCTTTAATTTCAATATGTCGAGATTATTCATATTTTTCCGCTATGATCATCCCGTACCGGGGTTTCAGGCGTCCGGCCCGGCAGGCAGGGTTTCCGGCGCCAGCGGCTCCGGGAAGCCTTTCCCAAACCCGGTCCAGGCTTCCGTATTCAAAGACCATCTGCCCGATCATCTGTTTTAAATACGGGGTATGATCTTCCATAAGGGTAATGGTGAATCCCGCGGCTTCCAGGGCCTGGATCAGGGATAGGATGGTCAGTGCCCCGTCCAGGCAGGAGGCAGGCGCCTTGCCGTCATTGTCCGGGACCGGGGCGGGTTTATATCGTTCAGGGATATACAGATCCGTCAGCACCAGTTTTCCGTTTTTTTTAAGGACCCGGAAAAATTCCGCAAGGCAGGTGGCCTTGTCCGGAATCAGGGAGAGCACGCATTCGCAGAAAATGCCGTTAAAGGTCCGGGACCTGAAAGGAAGGGCCGGTATCCGGCCTTGAACAAACCAGGGCGCTTCGGTTTGGCCTTCCGCATATTTTACAGGGGATTTTAGGCGGGTGTCCATTTCCATGTCCATGCCAACGGCTCTGATCCCGTGGTCTTCAAAAAGATACCGGCAGGTCATGCCGTACCCGCATCCGGCGTCCAGAATTTGGGCATCTTGGTCAAAGCCGCAGAAATCCACGGCCATGCGGGTGAGGGCAAGCCCTCCCGGCCTTAAGGCCCGGCCGCTTAACCGGGTCAATTCTTTTTGCCGGAATAAAAAGGGGACCCGGCCTGGTTCCAGGCTCTGCCCATTTTCACGCCGGACAGGGGTGCTCGCTTTATTTGTCTTCAAGGATTTTTTCAACCTCCGCCATTTTCCCCCGGGCCAGGGCCGGGGAGATGTATACCCGGCCGCATTGTCTGCATTGGGGCAAGGCCACATCAAACCGGCTGCCCAGGTATTCCACATGGTTTTTATAATCATTCAGTTTTTCATTGCAGGCCCGGCAGACAATCTCATCTTCACGGGCTTCGGCGGGGGTTCCCGGAACAAAGCCCATGTCGGGGACCACCGTCATCCGGTGACGCCAGGCATTGAAGATCTCATACCCGGCCCCGGTCCGTTTAAATTCGACCCAGAAACAGACATTCACGGGACGGAAATAAGCGATCTCAGCGCCGGTTTTTGGGTTTAAAAACCAGCCGCCCCCGGTTTCAACCTGCCGGAGAACCTTTTCTATGTCCGTTTTCAGGATATAATCCTCCTCCAGGATTTTTTCCACCTCCGGGGCCATATGGATTTCTAAAAGAGGGAAAGGGGATTTTGGGAGGTCTGTTTCTTTCCACAGGGTTTCCAGCATTCGGAGCCTGGCCCTGGCCAGGTTGTCATGCCGCCCTGAAAAGCCCGGGTCCCGCCTTTCTTCAGGAGAATCCGAATTGGG
>CAZAHK010000345.1:0-2579 GCA_964484555.1 uncultured Desulfobacula sp. | reverse complement strand
TTTTTTAACCGGAATAAATTTCAAAATTTGGTAATGAGACACAAAACAGAACGATACTCAAAGGGATTTAAAAGCTGGGATCAGTTTGTTTCCATGCTTTTCTGCCAGGTAGCCCAGGCAAAAAGCCTGCGAGAGATCAGCGACGGGCTTGCCTGCTGTATGGGAAAACTGCACCATCTTGGGATATCTCAAGCCCCGAGCAAATCCACACTGTCAAATGCCAACAAAAATCGGCCCTGGAATTTATTATCGAGAATTCAATCGGAACAGGAACAAAATGCCATAGAAAAAATGTTGGTTGAGCTTGACGGTTGTGAAATTCGTACAGCCGAAATTGTCCATGTTGAGGATGAAACAAAAAACAACTCCGATATATAATAACCCGTAGAAAAAAATATAAAATGGCATGATGTCAGTTAGGATTTGTAGGGTCATTAGATTCAGCAACCACAGAAATTGTGGGTGTCGCTGATGGAGGAATCGGACTTATGCAATTCATATTGGAACATTCCTATCCGTAAAATCATCAATTCATGAAGGTATTATAACATTGGCTTGTCAAGTAAAGTTGAAAGGGACCCGCTTTCTTTTTCTGCCGTTTTTTCAAGCTCGGACAGCAAAAGGGAAAGGTCCAGCCGGTATTTGTCCGCCACGGCCCGGAGGCTGATAAAAAGAGAGGTGCAGCAGATGCAGGCCCCGGCCTGGCCGTCAAATTCCTTAAAGACCTCAATGGTCTTTTTATGGGCCGATACGATGTCCAGGACGGTCATGTCCGGATCAATGCGCTTGCCTTTCTCTTTCATGCGCCTTCCTTTAAAACAGTTTCCGCCGCCGCCGGAATCTGTGCGATGATGTCCATGATCTGGGTGGCCGGGGTCGGGGCTGCCGCAAGACCGGCCAGGCGGTTGATTCTGGCGGCGGCCAGGGCTGCTTCGGGGATCTTCATCCCCATACCGATCAGGGCCGAGACAATGCCGGTCAGGGTGTCCCCGGTTCCGCCGATGGCTTCCATGGCCTCGGTGGACGGACCGTCCACCGAGGATAAAAGCCCGGTTTTATCCATGATATAATCCGTTGACCCCTTTACCAGAAGGTATCGAGCCGCATTTTCATGCTCATAGGCCCGCCGGACAAGGTCAGGCACCCGGTTGTCCGTGTGCAGGATGAAACCCCGTGTATAAAAGGGATGGGGAGCGGTTTCATCGGCCAGGAAGGCCAGTTCGCCCGCATCCGGGGTGAAGAGGTCGTAGGACCCGGCCTGGCCGCTCATCTTGGCGGCGTACATAAAGCCTGCATCGGCAATGAGGATGGGCTGGTTTTCCATTTCCGCCAGCTTGAACAAAACCCGGTTATGCCAGTCCACATCGGGTTGCAGATAATGAAACACAAGGGTTTGGATCTCCGGTGCAAGCTCTTCATGGACCAGGTGGTGGTAGATCTTGCGGCTGCCTTGGCCCAGACCGGTATCACCGGCCAGAAATGCGGTCATTTCGTTTTTTCCGAATACGGCCAGGGTCTGGAAGGCAGCGCCGATCAGGGCCGGGGTTCCCCGGTTCACCGGGACGGACCGGCCCCGAATCAGAATCCTGTCCGCCTCCAGGCTCACCCGGCCCACGGTCAGGTCCAGGCTGAGGTCGGGCACGGTGCCTACTATACCGAGCATTGTTTCTGCATCTCCTCAAAGGCCAGGCCCAGGGCATAGCCGCAGAGGGTATGCCCGATATCCAGGGGCCGGGGGGATTCGGACAGGGTTTTGCCCACCATTTCATAGGCCAGATAGGGCACATCCGGACAGCCGCCCCCGGAGATGTTGACGATCTTTTGGGTCTTTTTTTCAATGGTCAGTTTCATATTGGCGGCCCTGACCATGAGAAAATCTCCAAAATCCTTGACCTGGAAAAGGTCCACGGGTTTCAGGAGGGGGCCGGTCACCGGTACCGTTTGCAATGGATGGATGTCGGCTCCTTCCAGCAGCCGGAGAATATTGAGCTGCTCGATGAGGGGGAATCGGACCACCAGATCGCAACCGGTCTGAATCTCCGGCGGCGGCCCCATGACCTTGATATCCCATCCCTCGGACCGGAGCAGCTTTTCCGCCCGGATCACCTCGCTGGTATGTTCAAAGACCAGGATGCCGAGGCCGACTCGGGCCCCGGCATCCTGCCGGACAGGTTTTTTTCTTTTAAACAGGCTGAAATTCAGCAAAGGCTATCCTTTCTTATTTCCTGACAATGGTCAGGCGATATTCATCCGCCTTCTGGGTGACGGTTACGGTGCAGTCTTTGCTTTCCGCGGCCCGGGTGACGTTTTCCATGGAAGCGTCCGTATCCACCAGGACGATGAATTCCTTATACGCCGATGATTTAATTGCATCCATGAACATGAGCACGGGCTGGGGGCAGGAAAGCCCTCTGGCGTCAATGGTTGTTGCCATATCTGAATCCTCCTTAATTGGTTTTTCGCATGGTAAGTCCGATGAACAGGCAGACGACGAATCCGACGGCCACGGCGGCCATGCCGTGGGGTCCCAGACCCGTGGGTGAGCTGGCCAGCCCGAAATTATGGGCAAAGGCGGCGCC
>CAZAHK010000344.1:0-2591 GCA_964484555.1 uncultured Desulfobacula sp. | reverse complement strand
GTTTTGTCCGTGTTAAAGCAAAATATATACCAACCGTCATTTGCGGTCATAGATAATTATCATAGCGGTCATAAAAAAATTTTGAATCGATCTCGGCCACCAGAACCCCGATGAATTCTCCATTGTGATTTTCAAAGGACGCCGGCCCGGGCTTTGGGGAGTCTCCGGTGCTGTAAGCGACCTCGCCTTTTTCATTCAGGAAAAAAACATCCCGGACCTGGGGCAGATACTTTGTTTCCGTTTTGATGAACTCCCATATGGAAGGCGGGAGATGAGGCTGATCAGCCTGGCTTTTAATCAGTGAGCAAATGGACAGAAGGGCGAAATCCACGGTATAAATAATGCCGGAGGTATTCTCGCCCATGAGCTGGTCCCCGGAACCGCCATCTCCACTCTGCCCTGGCCCAGGGCCTGGATGGCATCGCTGTCCCTCAGCAGTTGGGCATTTGAAAAGAATTGGACATCAATCCGTCCCTTGAGCTTTTCTTTGATCTCATCGGCAAACCGTTGGACGGCCCTGGTTTGAAAATGGGTTTCCGTGTTCTCCACGGAAATCCGCATGACGGGGATGACCTGGGCAAGGGCAGGGGGCATGGCCGTAAAACATACAAGGAGGATGACAAGATATTTCATTTGGCTCCTTCATGGATCATTTGTTCAGGGAAGCTTTGATTTCCCGGATCCTGGTTTTTAAGATCTCCAGCACGGAGCTGCCGCCTTTTTTCGCAATCCTGTGGGCCTCGTCCACGATTTTTTCCGCATAGGCGGAGATGGCTGCTTCATCCGGCAAGGCGGCGCCGGATGTTTTATATTGCGAGACAAGCATTCTCTTTGCAAATGCAATTTCCTGTTTCCGGATAAATCCGTTCTTTCCAAAAATCGCCATGGGTCCCTTTCTATCTGTAATTTTCCATCATATCCTGAAGCACCTGGTTTCCGGGGCAGAGATCCTTTTCCGTCAGCGTATTCAGCCGGGTTTCCGTGGTTTCAAGGATATCATGGGTGTCTTTGAGAGTCTCATTGATATGAAGGATGCCCGTCAGGAGACGGCCCTTTTCCCGGTGAAGTTCCAACGCATCGATGGCGGGCCGCCGCCGGGTGACGTCAATGGATTCGTCGCATTTGTGAAGATGGATCTCCCCGCCGTCATGCAGGGTCACGGATTGGGTGGTTCCTTTTCCATATTGGGTGGTGATTTCCTTTCTGGGCGGTATAAAATCAAAGAAAGACGTGGCTTCCATATGATCCCGGACCCACTGGTAACTCTTGGTGGAAGCGGCCGTATTGTTAAAGGTCACACAGGGGGAGATCACATCCACCAGGGCAAACCCCCTGTGCCCGATGGCCGCTTTCAGAAGGGGAACGAGCTGTTCCTTGTCGCCGGAAAATCCCCGGGCCACAAACCCTGCGCCCAGGGCAATGGCCAGTTCGCACAGATCAATGGATTCAAAGGGGTTGGGCCGGCCTTTCTTTCCGGCGGAGCCCCGGTCCGCCGTTGCCGAATCCTGTCCCTTGGTCAGGCCGTAGCAGCCGTTGTTCATGACGATATAGACCATATTGAGGTTTCGCCGGACAATATGGACAAATTGCCCCATGCCGATGGAGGCCGTGTCTCCGTCACCGGAAACGCCGATATAGGTAAGGTCCCGGTTGGCCATATTGGCCCCGGTGGCAATGGAGGGCATGCGTCCGTGGACCGAATTGAATCCATGGGATTTCCCGAGAAAATAGGCCGGGGTCTTGGAAGAACATCCGATTCCGGACATCTTGACAATCCCGGAGGGTTCCAGGGACAGCTCATAGCAGGCGTTGATGATGGCGTTGCTGATGGAATCATGGCCGCATCCGGCGCAGAGGGTGGAGGCGGCGCCTTCGTAATCGCGGCGCGTATACCCCAGATCGTTTTTGGGAAGGTCGGGGTGGCGGAAACCCGGGCGGGGGGAACTCATTGGGCGCCTCCTTGTTGTGTTTGAGCGTTCAGTATCTGTTGGATGGAATCCGAAATATGTCCGGCAGTGATGGGTAGGCCGTCAAAATGGGTGATGGAGACCAGCTTGTCCGGCCGGATACCGCATTCGTTGATCAAGAGGGTCCGCATCTGGCCGTCCCGGTTCTGCTCAATGACAAAAACGGTTTTGTGCCGGTCGATAAACGCCTTGACCTCCTCCTGGAAGGGAAACCCCCGGAGCCGCATGGTATTGATCATGATCCCCTGTGAGCGAAGCGTTTCCAGTGCTTCCCGGGAGGCCTGGGTGCTGGTGCCGAAAAAGACGGCCCCATAATGGGTCCCGGTATCGGAAATTTGAATATCCGGCTTGGGCACAAGGCCTTTGGCCGTCTGCCATTTCTTACCGAGCCTTAACATGATCCGCTGATAGGTGTCGCTGTCCTCTGTATAGGCCGCAAATTCATCATGGGAAGATCCCCGCGTAAAATAGGAGCCCAGCCTGGGGTGAGTTCCGGGGTAGGTCCGGTAGCAGATGCCGTCCCCGTCCTTGTCCAGATACCGTCCCCATTTTTCGGTCAGGGATTCAAGCTGGTTCCCGTCAAGGACCTTTCCCCTGTCGTAGGTCCGGGCGTCGTCCCATTCC
>CAZAHK010000343.1:0-2596 GCA_964484555.1 uncultured Desulfobacula sp. | reverse complement strand
ATAAATAGTCAAATAGTCATAATAATCGAATTATTCTACGACACAGCGCACCGAAAACCCGTAGCGGCGATCGCCGCTGCCCGTGCCGGCGCTGCCGCTGGTGAAGCTCAGGGTCCACGCGCTGTAGCCAGCGAGCTCTGTACTGGCCCAGTAGCTGCCGTTGCCGCCACGGCTGTACAACGAACCGCCGCCGCCGTACCGGTACCCGGCTGCCGGGAGCATCAGGTCATTACCAAAAAACCGGGCAGTGCTGTAGTTGGTATAGCTTGATGACCACGTGCCCACAACACTCTGGGTGTTATTCTCGTCTACGCCATCCCACTGAGATTTAGTAGGCACCCGATACCCGGCAGGGCAAGGGTCGTTGGCGGTCTTAGACGCATCAGACCAGGCTCCGTTGGGGGCATATGTCGTATCCCACCCGCTGATGGCAGCGCTGTTGGCCTCACTCGATTCCGGGCCAGTAGGGCCATGAGCAAAATTAGCCGTATTGGTATTATACCACTGGCTGGAATCAGGACCCTTTCGGCCCCACTGCCAGTACCCGCCAATCAGCCGCCAGGACTGAGTAAACGGATCGTCGTTGGTGGTTTTACCTATGGCAGCGAGGTTGTAACAGTCAAATTCCTTCCAAACGCCGGGAGCTACGTATGCGCCGCATTCGCCTGTAGGTTCGTTACACTCGGGAGCGTTGAAATACCCGGCCTTCGCTTTATCGAATTCACAAGCGCAAGGCCCCATCCATTTGCCTGTAGCGCCGGCACATAAATCGTGGTTGAGGCATTCCTGTGTAAACTGCTTTTCACCATTGAGAGGGTACTTATCCGAACATCCAGGCCCGCAACGACCCAAACAGGGATCTTCGTCATATGCTACTTTCCCGTATTCGAGGCAAATATGGTGCCCATTCTCCAGCGATATTATCTGTGCATTTGTGCCACAGTCAAAACCTTGTTCCTGATAATATCTAGTGATAACGTACACTCCCTGTATTGTGTTTCCAATTTCATCACATATTGATTGAAATGCATCTGATTTCAATATGGACTCAGTCGCTCTCTGATCTTCTTTTTCATGCTCAGTCAACGGTTCGTTATCGAAATATTCATTGATCGGATGAAAATTGATTAAGTAAGCTATAAAGCGGCCCAGCCTGTTCTGCACCCAAATATCTTTGTCCAGGTTTCTGTATAAAGACAGATACAAACGCTTTAGAAACTCAACATCTTCATTTAATAATTTTGCGGGTTCTCCTGTATTGATCGAAATACATTCGATCCTTGCTGTATCTTCGACAAAATATGCTGTAAATTGTTTTTGATTAATTGTAATTTGAACGTTCACAGAACTATCTGCTTTTAAAACAGATGAAAAAGTCGCATTTAATTCTGCATTTTCTCCAATAAGTTCCTGATTTGTCTCTTTAGAAAAGCTTACGGCTGAGTTTTTGGCAAAAACAAAATGAGGATTAAAAAAAAAGAATACAACATAAAAAAAGAATACATAACAACTGCCAATCCTTTTTGACATAGTGTGCTCCTCCCAATAAATTTCAGGTTCCTTTCCTTTTAAATGGCTGGTTAGAGATTGGCAGCCAATCATCCAACCTCAAGTTTATTACAGCTATCATGGATTGTTAAGATACTCAACAATTCTAATTTTTTCATAAGGTAATACATTCCGTGTTTTATTGGAGATAAACTAATCCTTTTTGGAACAATAAATCCCGCCTCTCTCCATACAATTCTCTGGTCATCAGAGTCAAATCTTTTCTTTCGCATAGTAAAAATCATTTTGTAGTATTCATCCATCCCAGCACCTTCTCCCCAAACCCCCCAAGCACCCCTCTCCATCCAGTACCAAATCAAACAGAAGAGCCCTTGCCATAGCCTGAAAGCCATGCCTTTCAATCCCATCATGGTCGAGCATTAATTCACTGTTCCATCCATATTTTATGGACCCTTTCTGAGATCCGGTAGAGACCTTACCACAGCATCATAGCCGCCTCGTTCAAAATCCATAAATTTATGGTCTGCTGGTACCTATGCCAGTATGGAGAGGTCTTTATCTGTACGGTATATAATAGCCCCCCATAGTCTTTATTGACGTGGATTTCAGCCTTTTCAGTATCCCAGACAGTAACCCAGCCAATCGGTATCACAGTTTTTTCCATCCATAAAATCAACCATACCCCCCCACTGCCCAAAGGAGATCCAAATCATGAGCAAGAAAAACGTAACCACAATTCCGTGCCCATCCTGCCAGAGTTCAATGAAGCATCCCCAGAGGACTTTCCTGCCCAGGGATATGATTTTCAAGTGTTCCTGCGGATTCAGTAAAACCCTGAAAGAAACAGAATATGAAGCCATGACAGGAAGGTGCTTTGTTTGCGGGAAAGAAGACTGTTTAGCCGGGGACCATCGTTTTCATGGAAAACTCATCGGCATGGGATTTTAGCCCGCCCAACAAATTCATCAACAAACTTAAAGACTGCCAGAAACGGCGGTCTTTTCTATTTTCAAACTTAACCAAAGGAGATATTTTATGCTTCAGCGCTTGTCAGAAACAGAAACATTAAAAAGATTTGTCAGCCCGC
>CAZAHK010000342.1:0-2597 GCA_964484555.1 uncultured Desulfobacula sp. | reverse complement strand
TTCCGCCGGGTTATTGCTCACCTTCATATCTGCTACGCCAACAATCTGTTTCATTTATCTTTCCTTTTATCCGGTCTGTTGTAGTTTCCGTGTAAAATCTTGTTTTCCTAAGATCATCCTTCCTGGGCAATGGAAAACAGTCCGTGGATATCCAGGATCAAGCCCACCCGACCATCGGACAGAATCGCCCCGCCGGCAATGCCCTTGATATTTTTAAGATTCTCCCCAAGGCTTTTGATCACATATTCATCCTTTCCAAGAAGTTCATCAATCAAAAGACCCCGTTTTTCATCCTTTGATTCCACCACCACCACAAGACAGTCCTGGACCGGTTTCTTTTTGTCGCCACTATGGTATATCTCACTCAACCGGATCAGGGGGATCAGATTCCCCCGGTCCTTGACCATTTCCCCTTTGCCTTCCACGGTAAAATAATCGGTTGGTCCGGGTTTAAAGGCTTTCTGGACCGAGGTGGTGGGGATGACATATTTTTCATTGTCCACTCCGATGAGCATCCCGTCAATAATGGCCAATGTCAGGGGAAGGCTGATGGTGAATTTGGTGCCCTGGTCTTTCTTGGATGCGATATTCAGATGTCCCCTGAATTTTTCAATACCGGATTTGACCACATCCATGCCCACACCACGGCCCGATACATCGGTCACCTTTTCCGCCGTTGAAAATCCCGGCTCAAGAATCAGGTCATAAATCCGGGCATCGGTCATTTGTTCATGGCTGGTAATGAGACCTGTGCTGATGGCTTTTTTAAGGATTCTCTCCTTGTCCAGCCCTTTTCCGTCGTCTTCGATTTCAATGATAATATACCCGCCCTTATGATAGGCCCGAAGGTGAATATTGCCCTGAAGGGCTTTCCCCTTGGCCTGGCGCTCGGGGTCCGGTTCAATGCCGTGATCCACGGAATTTCTGATCATATGGACCATGGGTTCATACAGGGCATCCACCACATTCCGGTCGATCTCCGTATCTTCACCGGACATGGAAAGATTCACATCCTTTCCGGATTTTTTGGACAGATCCCGGACCAAGCGGATCATTTTCATGAATGTCGCCTTGATGGGGATCATCCGCATGGACATGGCAATGTTCTGCATATTGGTGACAATCTGGCCCAGATGGGCCACGCTCTGGCTCAAGGCCGGATCATGGGCCGTTTGCTGGCGAAGCATGGCCTGGGCTATGACCAGTTCTCCTGCATAATCCACCAGATCGTCCAGTTTCTGGGTGCTGACCTTGACCTGGGATTCGGGTTGGTTCCGGCTCGAATTTTGTTCTGTCAAGGCAGAGGATATCTGCCTGGAATCTACTTTTTTCCCTTCAACCAGGATTTCCCCTAGCTTCTTGTCCGGATAGTCTCTCTGAATTTCAAGGGCATCGCCGATACTTTCCCGGTCCACGATATTTTTCCGGATCAGGATTTCACCTAGGGGCTCTTTTTCTCCATTGGTCAAGGATGTCTGGATGCGCTGGAGCTTTTCCCTTAGCCGTTCCGTATCAATATCCCCATCCGGCTGCCGATACCCGGTCTGAAAGCCTGTTCTGACTCTTTCAATAAGTGCCTTCAGGGTATCAACGGATTCAAGGATGGCATCGGTTGCGGCAGAGTTTATGCTGAAATCCCCGCTCCTTGCTCCGTCGAGAAGATTTTCCGTGGCATGGGCCAGTTTATTGATCTTGGTCAGGGATAAGAATCCGGAAACCCCCTTGATGGTATGAAAGGGCCGAAAGATATCATTGATAATCTCTCCATTGGCCGGGTCCTGCTCCAGCTCCATGAGCTTTATTTCAATGGTATCGAGATTTTCAACGGCCTCAGCGACAAAATCGGAAAGAATCTCCATATCATCGGCCGATATTTTCTCCGGTTCAGCCGGAGCAATGATTTCAGGCGATTCCAGTGCTTCCCTTTCTTCCGGTGCTTTCGACACTTCTCTGTTTTGGTCCATGGCGGTTTCAAATCCGGCATTCAGAAGTTCCAGGACATCGGAATAATCAAAGGCAAAGGGCTCCTTACGTTTTAAATGACCTAAAATTGATTTTAACAGAACAACGCCTTCTTCAATTGGCTTTGTCTCACAGATATTTTCCAGGGTCATATGTTCCACATACTGTTTACAGGCCAGGGCAATGTCATGAAAGGTGGGAGGATCATAATTTTTTGAAACCGCCAGGAGATCATCCAGGGTGTTGAGCATAGCCCCGAGGTCTGGAATTTCTCCAGGACAAAAAGAGACAATAAGGCTGGAGAACTTTTCTATGCCCGCTTCAACAGCCTCAAAATCAGACTGCACAGGGTTTGGGTCCACTGCCGGCGTTACCGGCGGGATTGCTGAAGGTGGTGCCGGTTCTTCCGGTGTCTCTGGCGGTTCTTCCACTGCCGCTTCCGGTTCTTCCAGCTCCCTGAGAGAAAAAGAAAGCGAAGCGATCAGATCCCCAAGGGCCGTCATCCTTTTTTCCGCTTCCCCAGGCTCACTCACCAGGGCATTGATCATTTTCCTGGCCTTTTGAATGCTTTCGGCCTCGCTTTTCAGCTTCAATTTTCTGCATCGGTCATGGATCTGCTTTAATACCGGCAACAA
>CAZAHK010000341.1:0-2605 GCA_964484555.1 uncultured Desulfobacula sp. | reverse complement strand
CAACTGTTTAAAAATTGCTAAAACCTTTTTGGTTCTGGCTTGTCCAGGTTAGGGTTAGATGTACCTGTAAGAATCGTTTTGTTTATGGCAATGTTATGGGTTTTTCCAAATTCCATGATCTCCTCCGGCTTGAACTTCCCCTCCATATAAGTGTCCAGAAAGGCCGGGGTGGAGAGCATGTAAAGAATAAAGGACAAATGGCCTGAATATCCGGTAATATCCAATTGTTGGAGTTCTTTTATGGATTGACCGGCCGCTTCCATTACCTGGCGGTTCACCCTGGGCGGGTTTTCCCTGCTGCACACATGGGTGGAATAAATTCTGCGGCAGGAAAACGGCCTGACCTCATAGATCATGCAGGCATTATTTTTATACGCAAGGGTCTTAGCCTCAAACCTGGTGTAAATATCCTTTAGTGCCGGTATCTTTTCTTTCATCTGATGTGAATAGCCGCCTGTTTTACATGGGTTCTGAATTACCGGATGAAATTGGTCATGATCTTGCCAACCGGTTCAGGGGCTGGAAACTGCTCTTTTCCGTACCCGATGATTTTCATGATCCATGCCATGTTTTGGCCTAAAAGCGCCATGATCTGTTTGCCCTCGCCATCCTGTTCCATTTGCCCGGGGGTAAGGCCATGGGCCACATTCCAATAGTTTGAAGACGGCATGATCATCTCGGAGTAGTTGATATAATGATTCAGGGTCTCAACCGTGGAAATTCCTCCGGACCGCCTGACGGCGGAAACAGCGGCGCCCACTTTGTGCCGGAACAGTCCGCCGTTCACCGAAGAAACGAAAAAGGCCCTGTCCAGAAAGGATTTCATTGTCCCTGCAACACCTGCAAAATGAACCGGAGAGCCAAGCAAAAGGCCGTCGGCCCCTTTAATTTTCTGAATCCATTCATTGACCGGATCATCTTTGAAGGAACAGGCTTCATCCTGATTTTTCACACATCCGTGACAGGCAATGCATCCCTGGATCTTTTCTTTGCCGACAAGAATCATTTCAGTCTCAATACCTGCTTTTTCCAATTCTGCGAAGACCGTGTTCATGGAACCGGCCGTATTCCCTTTTTCCCTGGCGCTGCCGTTAAATCCAACAACTTTCAATTTTGTTCTCCTCTTATTTTGTGGTTTTTATAAAGGTTGACTTATTACGGGTAAAAAAATATCTTCACTAAGATAATCAATTCTTTTGGATAAACAAGTTTTGCATTATCAGGGCCGGTTTTTTTAATGATATTTCCTGTGAACTATCGTTCTGGTCTTATAAATCTGATTCACATATTTGAGGTCCTATGAAGCTTATCTTTATTCATGGTTCGGGAGGGTGCTGCGAGTCCTGGCAATACCAGACAGACTATTTCAAAAATTCTGAAGCCATCAATCTGCCCGGTCATCCGGACGGGGATCTATGCCCATCCGTCAAGGCATATGCAACATGGCTGCGAACCTACATTCATGACAGGGGATACACTGATGTTGTAATGGCCGGTCATTCACTGGGTGGGGCTATCGCCCTCCAGTATGCCCTGGACTATCCTGAAGATCTTGCGGGAATCATTCCCATTGGAAGCGGCGGGAGGTTAAAAGTTCACCCCGATGTCCTTAAACTGCTTGAAACGGTTGTGGCAGAACCCTCACGGCCGTTTGATCTCCATGGAAACACTTATGACCTTATTGATCCGGCGCTGGCGGCTGTGATTAAAAAACGCGCCCTTGAGAATACACCGGCGGCGTTTTTAAATGACCTTAAAGCCTGCAACGCCTTTGATGTAATGGAGGCCCTGTCAACTATCACCGTACCCGTTCTGGCCATTGTCGGAGATAAAGATATCATGACACCGCCAAAATACACGCGTTTCATGGTCGAAATAATAACCGGGGCCAGGTCGGTTATTATTCCGGGGGGAACCCATTTTGTCTTTGCTGAAAAGCCGGTAGAGGTAAATCAGGCCATTGAGGGATTTATCCGGGCATTTTAGGAATTTTTCTTAAATTTTTTCATTTCGTTTTTATGATAAAGATCCATAAAGATAACACTATTGTCCGGAATGATCCGGCAATCCTCGCACTCCTTTTCCAATCGACGGTTCTCCTTTCGGCATAGTTTGCACCAATAATAAATGATCCGGTAATCCCGTTTGCCGACATATTGCTAAGTCTCAGAATATTTGGTTAGAAAGTCCAGGAATAATTACCCAGAAGACCCCGGTTACCCCGCACTATCCCGCAAGAAAATAATTTATTCATACCCCGCTTACCCCGCCCTTATTTTATCGTGATAAGGAAAGAGTCCCTCTTTTTGGCATGGAGTTGACTATTACACCACCAGGCGCTAAGTCATATGTCGCCAAACAAAAACCAACACCAAAAAGAAGGATGCTTATGAATTACACTCAGTAGTGTCCGGTTAGGTTTTTGCTTGTGTTAATATTTTTTGATCTTTGACAATATCGTCCCTGTTTGAATCCGGTGGTACATCACTGCAGCCAGTGAAAAGTTCATTCAAGATGGTGGTCCGCAATTGTCGAACCCTTATAATTGAAACCTATGACCGCAAATGACGGTTGGTATATATTTTGCTTTAACACGGACAAAACA
>CAZAHK010000340.1:0-2622 GCA_964484555.1 uncultured Desulfobacula sp. | reverse complement strand
TTAGTTTATTCAGTGCGGGGATAAGGCTAAGAGGGTCGGTAATGTAAAAAAGATGTTTGGCCAAGGAGATGTTGATTAAATGAAAATTTTTCAGAAAAGATTTCATCGATGAAACGTTTTTTGATGAAGTATCTTTTAAAGGTAAAATTTCCAGCCAAGCTCATTTAGTATGACGATTGAGGTTGAATATGATGAAAATCTCGAAATCAAACGGTCGCTTGAAAATGATTTGAGCTTGAAAATTAGTTAAAAAGCATATAGTTTTAATCGTTTTAAATCAAATAACACTATTGCCGGATCAAGGAACAATGATGCTTCAGCGTTTCATCAAAAATTACATTTGGAATCTGTCCGATATAGACACCCTGGTGGGATTAAAAGAATGCCGGGTTTGGTTAATAAACGCCATGATGCTATTTGTGCTTATCACCCTTCCTATCGCTATGATTTCTAATCTATCGATTTTTTCCCAAAAGCAAATGTATCCTTTAATAGTTATTGATCTGGCGTTATACATTATTGTTGCTTTTGGCTTTTTCTTTAAAAAGGGCGCATTAAAAATCGTTCCGTATCTCTGGATTTTCATTGCTTACATGATGCTCACCATGTTTTTTGTTTTTCTTGGGCCTCACTATGCAAGGTCGGCATGGCTTGTGATGGTCGCGGTTATGGCAGCATTTTTTTTTGGCACATGGGGAGCGGTGATTTCAACCGCAGTGAATGCCTGCCTCCTCCTGCTGATTTATTTCCTGGTGGCGGATGACAATGGAGCATGGGTAGGTGCTTTGAATGAACCATTTCAGGAATGGATCATGTTCATCGTTAATATTTCGTTAATTACGCTTATCAGCTCATTTCCGTTAGGGTTCCTTCTCAAAAGACTTGATTTATCTTTAAATAAAGAAAAAAAAATCTCTGAGAACCTTTTTTCAAGAAACCAAGAGTTAAAAAAACTTGAAAATGATGCCAGACACTATGCAGAAAATTTTAAAGCAATATTTGACAGTGCTCCCAATGTACTTGCCCTAGTCGATGATGAAATAAGGGTGGAGCTGATGAACCGGAAAGGTGCAGGTTTTTTGGGGAAAAGCAGTGATAAACTTCTGGGTGCCCTTTGCGGAGATGTGTTCCATTGTGTGAATTCATTTCATGGAGAAGGCTGCGGTAATAATCCGGAATGTTCCCTGTGTCCTTTGAGAACCCTGACTCAAGATACTTTTAAGACAGGAACGCCTCATTTTGAAAAAGAGGGCCGAATGACTTTCTTGCTTAACGGGAATGAAACCTCAATGGACATGCTTGTTTCTACATCCCTGATAGAGGTCAGTGGTGTCAAAAAAGTCCTTCTTTCGTTCACGGATATCACGGCGCGCAAACAGGCAGAAAAGGATCTGCTATATGCAAAGCAAATCCTGGGCGCAACTCTGGATGGACTTTCAGCAAACATTGCATTGTTGGATAGCGATGGACAGATTTTGCTCGTAAACAAATCATGGCGGGATTTTGCTGAAGCAAATAATCTTTCAGCCAAGCAGGTTTCTGAAGGTAAAAATTATCTCCAGATTTGCGATAATGCTCATGGCAGACATGCTGAAGAGGCAAATTCTTTTTCTGCCGGTATTCGATCTGTGTTGTCGGGCCAAAGAAAATATTATGAATTGGAATATCCTTGTCATTCACCCAATGAAGAGCGTTGGTTTGTCGGTCGTGTCACCGTATTTCCAGGAGGGGATCAGAATCGCGTCATCATTGCCCACGAAAACATAACTGATCGTAAACGGTCGGAAGCTGTTCTTGAAAAAAACAAACAGGAAATCCTTAGCATTTTTCGCGCTGCACCGATAGGGATCGGTATGGTTAGGGATCGGGTTATTCGTAAAACAAATGAATGTCTGCTTGAAATGACGGGATATAGGGAAGAGGAACTTATCGGACAGAATACTCGGATATTGTATTCTTCAGATGAGGATTATGAATATGTTGGTACAGAAAAATACGCGCAGATAGCACTTAAAGGCACTGGTATGGTTGAAACTAAATTTCAACGGAAAGATGGAACTGTTATGGATGTTTTGTTAAGTTCCTCTCCGATTGATTTTAATGATTCGTCAAAAGGTGTGACTTTTACAGCCCTGGATATCACGGGAATAAAGGAGAAAGAACTCAGGCTTTCTGAAAGTGAAGAAAAATATCGTTCAATGATGGAGTCGCTTGAAGATTTGGTTTATATTTGCTCAACTGATTACCGCATCGAATTTATGAACCCGGCAATGGTGAAAAGGATTGGCCGGGATGCTACCGGGGAATTTTGTTACAAGGCAATTCATGGTTTTAATAACAGATGTCCGTGGTGTGCCCATGATACAGTTTTAGCAGGCATCACAGCCAATTTTGAAAAGGCTTTGCCTGGAAATAACAATATTTATCATATTTCGAATTCACCGATTTTTCACACTGACGGATCGGTTTCTCAATTATCTATTTTTCGTGATATAACACCCCTCAAAAAAATGGAAACGCGTATTCAGCAGGCCCAGAAAATGGAATCTATAGGCAACCTTGCAGGAGGTATCGCCCACGATTTCAATAATATTCTTTTCCCCATCATTGGTTTATCGGAAA
>CAZAHK010000339.1:0-2639 GCA_964484555.1 uncultured Desulfobacula sp. | reverse complement strand
CTCCAATAAAATTGAAAAATCACGTTCAGCTTTTATTCAAATAATTTTTCCGTATAGTTGATTTTTTACAGCAAAAATTTTCCTTGCATCTTAAAAGATAAAAAATTAATTTGGATTTGTAATGTGAGCCTTGTGCCTTAAAACTTTAATTAATCATGATCAGAAAACTATCCACAAATAGACACTTGAGTGTTGAACAGAAAAACTTTTATCAAAAAAAGGAGAGGTATATGAACAAATTTGGATTTAGAAACTGTTTTATCATCATATTAATAGGTTTGATCATCCTAACCGGCAATTTTTTGTTCGCAAAGGAGAAAGGACCACCTGTTGAGGTAATTAAAGCCGCCTACCAGCAGATTCTATCTGGTGCAGATAAGAACGGAGATGGAAAAATCAGCATGGATGAGTGCATGTCTATTTCAAGCAATAAAAACAAGATAGAAAAGGATTGCCGATATTGGGATGAAAATGGAGATGGCTATATCACTGAAGAGGAATACGTAAAGCAGGTCAGAAATACTATGAAATAATACGGTGCGCTGGATCAGATCATGACATTCAACTTTGGCGGATTAATTTCATGGGCAGAACCTTTTTAACACACATCATAATTATTCTGAAGAATCCCAATATAACAGAACCCTTCCGGAAGAACCCCGGCAGAAATATTTTCCGGAGCTTAAAAAGATTTTGCTTTGTCTCCAATATAATTTCATAAAAGCTTTGATCTTTTTAATTTTGAATTTTCCTGTATAGTTGAATTTCAATCTCAGGATCATGACCTTTAGATAATTAATGTGGCAGCTTGATTAATTTGATGACGATCTTTCCTAAATAATTTAATATCTTCTACCACAACAATTTCTCTTGCATTAACCAGAAGAAAAAATATAGTTTAATCCTGATCCATTTTTATAAGACGGGAGAATTGACAATATACTATTGGTATACGGAATGTGATTAACAAAAAATTAAACCAAAAAGGAGAGTTATACGATGATTGAACTCAGTTTTATTAGTAGCGCACAAGCTATGGGACAGGCGGGTAGTAATGGAAAGACTACTCAACTGAATATTACTTCGCTCCTTCCTCTTATCTTAATAATAGTCATAGTAATTTTTAGCCTCAAAGCCATCATTAAGAAAATGACCCAAAATAAATCAAACAATTTGTCGTCTCAATTAAAATGTGAAGAATGTATGTTGTTTTATGACAATACCGAAAAATTCTGCAAAAAATGTGGTCAGAAATTAAAACCTATAAGAAGTCTTTAAGATTAGAGAATAAGAATAGTTTATGCCCTTTTATAAACGTGATGGATGGGATTGGTTGGCTTTTAGTTTTGGCCCTTTTTGGTATTTTGTGAAAGGAATGTATACAAAAGGGTTTTGGCTATTAGTCATCTTGGTGTTTTCTTGCTTGCTATCCTTACCTTTTATTTGTGTGTATTGCGGTTCCAAGGGCAGGCATGATTTGTATAATTTCGAATTAAAAAACAAAAGCAAAATAAACTTGAACGGGTTGTAAAAAACTCAGGAGGCTTACATGGACGTACAATCATTTGCAGTTTTTTTTGGGTTATTATTTGCTGGATTTATATTCTTTTGTATCTATTTTATATTCAAGATTCTGCAATTTGTTATACAAGCAATTGACTTATATAAAGACATGGTTGTCAGACAAGACATGACTATAAAACTGCTAAAAGATATTAGAGATTCAACCGAAAATAGATTGGATTCTGACAGCAATCAAAATCCTGGGAAACAAATTTTGTTTTGCACAAAATGTGGTGAAAAAAATATAGAAAATACAGAAAATTGTACCTCCTGTGGAGCAAAAATAATTTACTGATTAACGTATCATATCACATAATCCATATTGATAGATTGTGAGAACAAAACGACCCGCAGTATTATTGCATTGGTTGGACAGGCCCGATCTATATAAGAAAATATTTTTTTTAAGGTCATTAAAATTCAACTTTATATTCTGACAACATCAATCAAAGACATCTTCCGACAGTGTTTTTTATAATATATTTTGTTGAAAGTAAGATCCCCTTTAAATCTCCCACAGCGTCCTGGGTGATAATAGTGCATGGTATTCCTTCTTCCAGTTATCCCATAGCCCGGCAAAAGGAAACGGGATTTTTGACGGCAATTGGAAGTGGTATCGATTCCATCTGCGATGATCAGACAACGCCTTTTCAGAAAAGACACCCTGAAGCTTGACTTTGTGGACCACAGGCTCCATCCTTGCGTCGATATATCCTGTCCCCTTCTTTTCTTTTTCTTGGCCCAGAATGGTACCAGTCCCCAGGTCAACTCACTCAGGCGTATTTGGGAATTGTGCATGACCAGGGCCGGCACCTGCTGTGAGGGGAAGACTTCCTTTCTGGGTATCAAATCACCGGTGATGACATTGATTTGAAAATGCTGCTGGATTCTTTCCAATGTTATATCCTGAGAAATCCGGCCAAACATGGATAATACTGTCCTGTTTTAAAAATTAAGTTTCTTTTCTTCAATCTTGTACCTCAATTGCCCCCTGCCTGACCTGTGAACGCATTTTCTGATGAGGCTGATAATCTATTTTTTGCCGCGTCCCTCCAAAAAAACCGATATTCACCCAA
>CAZAHK010000338.1:0-2663 GCA_964484555.1 uncultured Desulfobacula sp. | reverse complement strand
CCGGGTCTTCCTGCATGGCCTGGGCACCGTTGCGAAGGATATTCAAGAGCACCTGCTGGATTTTGGAACCTTCACAGGGCACCATGGGCAGATGGGCCTCATATTCTTTTATAATTTTGATGGATTTGAAATCATACTGTTTTTTCAAATCATAATCGGTTGCGGCAATTTCAATGATCTGATCCATCAAGGCCGCCGGATCATGGGAAGAGGTGACGGCCTCACTCTTTCTTGCAAAACTGAGCATATTGTTTATGATATGAACCACACGCCTTCCGGATTCATTGATGGTTTCGATCATGTTCGGTATGCCTCTTTTTTCCATATAGGCGCTGATGAGGTCCAAGGAAACACCGATCTCTTCCGCCGCCCGCAGGTTGGCCGGTATTTTCAGATCCGTCAGCCGGTTTTTCATAACATTGGCCGTCTGGATCATTCCAGCCAGGGGGTTATTGATTTCATGGGCCATGCCTGCTGCCAAACCCCCGACGGACAGCATTTTTTCGCTCTGGATCATCATTTCTTCCATTCTCACCTTTTCCGTTACGTCATCCACCCGTATGACGGCACCTTGAACACCGTTGGAAATCAAAGGGTAAATGGTTAGATCCTCATATTCGCTCTGACCTTTGATCAAATAATTTTGTTTTCGTTCGGTAAGGGGTTTTCGGGTTTCTATACTCTCTGAGATTTTTTGAATCCGTGGTGTCATCTGCGGAAACACGTCTTGAAGCGATTTGCCACGCGCTTCGGATGCAGTTATGCCTGTGGCTTTTTCCGCAGTTGTATTCCACTGGGTCACTTTGGTATTTGTATCCACGCCGATGAGTATGGAAGGCATGGAATTAATGATATTGTAAAGATAATTGCGAATGCTTTGCAATTCTTGATTGGCTTCTCGAAGATCATTGTGCATACGAAAGTTTTCTTTTGACATACGATTAAAAGTCTGCGCCATTTCACCGATTTCATTATGATGAGTAACCACAACCTGTTCGCCAAGTTTGCCGTTTCCCATCCGGATCATGGTCCCCGCGATATCTTCAATGGGTTTAATGACAAACCGGGAAAGCGCAATATGGAGAAGGATAAAAAGAAAGAACAAAATCGTTAAAACAAGGGTTATAAATAATATAAAGCCGGTCCTGGCCTCTTTTAATGCATTCTCAATATTATATCGGAGCTGAATAAAGCCTGCGGGTTCTTCAATAACGATCAGCGGATAGGTATAGGTCCGAACCCTGATCTTTTTCCAGGACTCTTGAAAAACCGATTTCTGTTCAGAACTAAACCTGGAGGGTGTTTCATGATTCATTGCATAAAAAACAGAACCCCGGGCATCAAAAATTGAAATATCTACAATTTCTTTGTTTTCAATTATTTTTTCAACGATCAGGCCAATGGCACTTCTGTGGTTAAGGTATACTTCATTGGCCAAAAGATCTTTTCTACTGTTTACAACAGCATCCATGTATTGATCGATTTTGCTCATCAGTGTGTTTCGACGTTTTGTTTCAAGGGAGAAGATAATAAAACCATAGCAGACGGCAATGATCGAAACTGTAATGATCATTGCCTTAAAAACCTGGTTCCTCAGAAACCTTTTTTTCATAATGCCGTTATTCTATCCGGATGCTTTTATAAAAGGAGGCACTTTTTTCTTTGAAAACCATGATAACTGCATCTTTATTCAGAGGATCTCCATTATCATCAAAGGTGATATTACCGGACGCCCCTTCAAAATCCCGTGTAGAAGCCAGGGCATCCCGTATCATCCGGCGATCAAGACTACCGGCCCTTTTGACTGCATCAGCCAACACAAGAAATGCATCATAAATCATCGGCGCAAATGGGAAAATTTCATCCCTGAATTTTGTTTCATAAGCTTTTGCATATTCTTTTCCCAAAGGATAAGAAACGGATCGGTGCCAAGGTGCCGTAAAATAGATGCCATCTATGGCATCGCCTGCAATTTCGTAGAGTATCCTTGCCCCTGCCCATCCGTCAGAGCCCAGAAAGATGCCTGTGATTCCCATTTTTCTGGCTTGTTTGATAATAAGACCTGAATCTGCAATATAGCCCGGGAGAAAAATGACATCCGGTTGTTTTTCCACAACAGGGGTCAAAAGAGATCTAAAATCAGTCTCTGATTTTAGATAATCGCCTTTATAGACAATAAGCGAATCGGCTTTTTCGTATCGTTTGATGAAATAATCGCATAACGCCATGCTGAAATCGCTGGTCACATCCCTGAGAACGGCTGCTTTTTTGGATTTCAGATCGTTTAGGGCAAAATAGGCCATAACGTCACCCTGGAAATTATCCGTAAAACAGGTTCTAAAGATATAATTGCCGATACGGGTGACTTCCGGATTGGTTGAAGCCGGGGATATCATGGGAATGCCTGCTTTTTGCAACACCGGCGCCATGGCCATGGAATGTGAGCTCCAGGCAGCACCGCAAACCGCTGTCACCCCTAATTTTATGGCCTCGCCGGCAGCTTCGATGGAACCGGCGGCAGTGCTTTTATTATCTATCTCGATGAGTTCAATTTTTTTACCGGAAATTCCACCCTTTTCATTGATCAGTTCGGCAGCAATTTGTGCTCCCCAGTAGAATTCCTTTGTATATTCATAGGCTTCACCTGATTTCGAAAAAATGGA
>CAZAHK010000337.1:0-2669 GCA_964484555.1 uncultured Desulfobacula sp. | reverse complement strand
GGCATTTCCATGGCCTTTTTCATGGCATAGGTGGATGCACCGCTGTTTGTTCCGCCCATTTCCATCTTCATCTCCTTTAATACAGGTAATCCTCGGTTTTCTCAAAACTGCCTTGCGGACCCGTATCATCCCATGAAGCGAATTCTGTTTTTAGCTTCATCCTATAATAGGCGTTTAAAAAAAGAATTTCAGGCCGCCTGTTTAAGGGCAAAGGCCAGGAGGTCCGCTCACCGGATTCCATGGGTGTCCGTTATTGTTATCACAAAAATTAATCCCTGCAAATATTTACAAACAAAGATAACGCTGATATGGATTCAGAAACCGGACTTCTGCGCTCTTGGGCCTGGAATGTTTAATTTGAAACCGATGTCCGACGATAGGTTTTGACCTGATAATAGCCTTTTTTAGCACTTACGTGCAACCTTCAGGTGATCAGGAAAAATTGGCCTGATAATAAATGGTCGGGAGGAATAAGATGAAACACAAAACTGGGTTAATCTTTGTGCTATTTATAGTTCTGTTGATGTGTTCTACAACATCGTCAGCAGAAAACAAGCTGAACTCAGATGAAAGCTATTCTATAAAAATTGCAGTAACTATTAATGAGAACGACAATATTGTTGGAGCGTTTGAGTATTCAAACCATTCACCGCAATTTCCAATTCAGCTTGTGTCTTTTGTCAGAATGGGAGATGAAATGTATAGTACTCCATACGTATTTGAGTTGGTGGAAAAAATGGTTCTTTCACCTAATTTGCACAGAATTAAATGCAGAAAAATCAATGATAAATATGGGATGGGGGAATTAATTTTTGGCACTATAGATTTCCGCGAGGAAACGAATCCAAAGGTACATTTGGTTACTGATGAAGGGCGCGTTTATATTCAAAACATAAGTGAAAATGGTCTTAGCTTACGCAAAAAATATTTAAAGAATGTTTGGTTAGGACACTAAAAAAGAAACTGAATGGATTTATCTTGAGCCAGATGATTTGGATTCAACATTCTATAAGACAGTTTAAGCGTTCCCCCACACTGCCATGATGTGTAGCCCCCTTGACAAGGCGTACGATATGGCGTACTTTAAAGACAAACTCTTTTAAAGGCGTCATATGACAACATTATCTGCAACAGAAGCCAGAAAACAACTCTACCGGCTGATTGACGAGGCCTCATCAAATCATGAACCCATCACGATTACCGGGAAAAGAGGCAATGCGGTTCTGATCTCTGAAAGTGACTGGAGAGCCATCCAGGAAACCATGTTTCTTGTGAGCATACCGGAAATGAGGGACTCTATACTGGAAGGATTAAAAACCCCTGTTGAGGATTGCGCAGAGGATCTTGCCTGGTGAAGTGGCGGATAATTTTTACAACACATGCTCAAAAAGACGCTAAAAAATTAGCGGCTTCCGGCCTCAAAGAAAAGACTCTTGCGCTCATTGAGATCCTCAAAGAAAACCCGTTCCAATCCCCGCCTCCTTATGAAAACCTTGTCGGTGATTTGTCGGGGGCGTATTCACGCAGAATCAATATCCAGCATAGATTGGTATATCAGGTGCTGAGTGAAGAAAAAATTGTAAAAGTCCTTAGAATGTGGCCCCACTGCGAATAATTTCACATAATGATTTGACCCAGGTTCAATCTGCCCCTTGTAATTTTATGCCGGATCATCTAATGATGGCTTTTTAATTCTGACCTGAAAGGACTTCAATGACATATACGGGTGAACTGATTGCCATGGCAACGGTGCTGTGCTGGACCATGAGCGTTCAGTTTTTCGAAGCCGCCTCAAAAAGGATCGGGGCAACGCCGGTGAACATCATCCGGCTCACCTTTGCCCTGATCCTTTTCACCCTGCTGCTGGTCATCAGAAGCGGGTTTCTTGTCCCTCTTCATTTTTCAGCCCATGCCTGGATCTACCTGGGTCTTTCCGGGGTGATCGGCTTTTTCCTGGGGGACATTTTCCTTTTCAAGGCCCTAGTGGAAATCGGGCCCCGGGTGGCCATGCTCATTTTCAGCCTGTCGGCCCCGACTACTGCCGTCATCGGCTGGCTGTTCCTGGATGAAACCTATGGGCTTTCCCAGTGGGTGGGCATGGGGGTCACGCTTTCCGGTGTCGGCATGGTGGTCCTTGAAAAAAAACGCAAACCGTCCACCCCATCGCCCCTCACGGTCAGGACTATTTCTTTGAAAGGGGTCCTGTTCGGTGTCGGAGCCATGCTGGGCCAGGCCCTGGGCTATATCCTGAGCAAAACCGGCATGAAAGAGGGGGCCGAATATCTGGATGCCTTTTCCGCCACCCAGATCCGGGTCATTGCAGCCTTCTTGTGTTTCCTGGTTTTCTTTTCCGTCACGGGAAAATGGAAAAATGTCGGGGCTGCCTTAAAAGACCGGAAAGCAGTTTTGATGACCGCTGCCGGGTCCGTCATCGGGCCTTTTCTGGGGGTGTCGCTGTCCCTTCTGACCCTGCATTACCTGACCACCGGCATCGCCTCCACCTTTTTATCCCTTGTGCCCGTCTTCATTATCCCGTTTTCCATCTTTCTTCACAAGGAGCATGTTTCCATCCGGGCCATGGCCGGGGCCGTCATTGCCGTCTTCGGAATTTACCTGCTCATGGCCCATGGGCCGGCTTAAAAACAGGGGGTCGCCATGTTTATTCCCAC
>CAZAHK010000336.1:0-2698 GCA_964484555.1 uncultured Desulfobacula sp. | reverse complement strand
GGCTGTTCGGTCAAATATGATTCATTGGTCAAAAACAGACCCATTCACCTCTCATGGTTCTCATGCAGAAGATCGAAAAGGGGATTGAAAATTTTCCGGCAAAGGCGTTTTTTATTTAAAAAGATATCTCCAAGAATGTTTCTGCAACCCTTGTCCCCGTCTTTTACCTTAATTTTTAAACGGCTCCTTTCCACGCCTCGGCCAATACCTGGCACGCATGCTGCAATCATCACTATTCAAGACTCTGGAGATTCAAGCGCAAAACGGATTTCCGCTGAATGATAATAGTTAACCTGAGGCAGGCAGAAAGGAGGAGGCGGCTGGCTGGCCTGAAACGATCTGGCTGCGAGATGTTTTTGTTTCGATGAGGTTATTTATCGCCGGGCTTAACGCCTGAAGTTTTCAAAACAATTTAATAAAAACAATATTACGGGAAAGAAGGATATTGGTTCAGTGAATCGACACTTTAACAGAAAGAAAGGAGACGAAAAATGGGCACACCCAAATTATACAGTTTACCCGAACTTGAATACGATTATCATGCGCTTCTGGATGTCTGGGAGCATGCCTATTATCTTGACTACAAAAATGACAGGACCAAATTTGTTGAGGCCTTTTGGAATATAGTGAACTGGACGGAGGTAAATGAACGGCTTGAGACCCTTCTGAACGGATAGCGGGAAAGAAGAAAGGTTAAGAGCGAAACAGGCGGCACATTTTTAAAAAGCATAGATAAAGACAAGGGAGGACAGATTATGGCGACTAAAAACATAGCAGTATATGGCATCTATCAGAACCGTTCGATGGTTGAAAATGCGGTCGAAGTCTTGAAGGATGAGGGCTTTCGCAACACAGACATTTCGGTATTGTTCCCTGAGAGTGGAGGAACCAAAGAATTTGCCATTGAGAAGGAAACCAAGGCGCCTGAGGGGGCAGCAACCGGCGCCGGAACCGGTGCCGTCATCGGCGGCGCATTAGGGTGGCTGGCGGGTATCGGCTTACTGGCCATCCCGGGTCTTGGGCCTTTTATGGCGGCCGGCCCCATTATGGCGGCATTTGCTGGCGCCGGCGCCGGAGGATTGGCCGGGGGGATAACCGGAGCACTGATCGGCTTGGGGATTCCCGAGTATGAAGCCAATCGATATGAAGGCAAGATCAAAGAAGGGGGGATTCTATTGTCCATCCATGCCGACGATAAAGAGTGGAAAAATAAAGGCAGGGACATTCTGAAACGGACAGGAGCGGATGATATCGGTGATAAAGGAGAATCGAAAGCAGACTATGATATCGGCGACAGACCTTATTATAGAAAAAATGAGGCCTCCCTGCAGACAGGTTCTGATGAAGATCTCGAGCCGAGGACCGTTGAATCTGTATAAAGCCCCAGGGAAGCAGTTTCGTTTCCCGCTATATTTAAAATCAACCTAAAAACAGGAGAAAAGTAAAATGAAAAAAACAATGTACCGTTCGATAGTGTTGGCCGTTGCGGCCTCTATGGTGTTCATCACCGTCCCGCTCTTTGCAACTGAGACGGATGACCGCATCGAATCATCCGCTAAAAAGACCTATGTGTTCAAGACCTACCTCAAGGACGATAATATTAAAATGAAGTCAAAAGACGGATTTGTCACCTTGACCGGGACGGTTCAGGATGCATCCCATAAATCGTTGGCCGGAGAAACCGTTGCAGGTCTGCCCGGCGTTAAGGGTGTGGACAATAAACTGGAAGAAAAAGGTGAAAACCGCCCTGTTGAAAAATCAGATGCATGGCTCATCACCAAAGTGAAAACCACCCTTTTATTTCATAGAAACGTCAGCGGTACCGGAACCGAGGTCCTCGCCGACAAGGGCACCGTCACTTTGCGTGGCGAGGCCTCCAGCCTTGCTCAAAAGGATCTCACCACCGAATATGTCATGGATGTTGAAGGTGTTGAAGTGGTAAAAAATGAAATGACCGTGCCGGGTGCAGCCGCTGCAACGCCGGATAACAAAACCGCAGCCCAGAAAACCGAGACGGTGATCGAAGCCATTGACGATGCATCCATTACCGCCCTGGTCAAAACTTCATTGCTTTTCCATCGCTCGACCAATGGCCTCAGCACCAAAGTCGAGACCAAAAATGGGGTGGTCACCCTGGAAGGCAAAGCCAAAACTGCGGCAGGGAAGGATCTGGCCGGGAAATACGCCGGCGATATTGACGGCGTAAAGAGTGTCAACAACAATATGACCGTCGAATAAGTCTGATCCGGTATTCATTGAGACGACAATCCCATCCGCCATCGGATATTTTTCGGAGGCGGGTGTCCATCAAATTTAACGAGGAGGAAAAACCATGGCAATAGGCACAATTTTACTCATTATACTGATACTGGCACTGGTGGGTGTAATCCCTGCCTGGCCGCACAGCCGATCCTGGGGCTATGGACCCAGCGGAGGAATCGGGCTCATTGTGCTGATTCTTCTTATTCTGGTCCTGCTGGGCAAAATTTAGGTTAACAGTGATGGTCACCGACAAAGGACCCACCCGCAAGGAAACCGTCCTGCCGGTCCATCCCAAGGCAGAACCGGCGCCGCTCTCGATTTCATTCTATGTGATTTTGGGGGTGGTGCTGTTTGCCTTCGTCCGGACATTCTCGCTGCTTTCTCCCATTCTGCTCTCTTTCCTTCTGGTGCTGCTGATTTCCCTTGCCGTTAATCC
>CAZAHK010000335.1:0-2702 GCA_964484555.1 uncultured Desulfobacula sp. | reverse complement strand
GTTTTCCCGGAGCCCGAAGGCCCCAGCACGGAGAGCTTTGTCCCCTGGGCCAGCCGCAAATCAATGTCCTTCAGGACCAGGCTGCCGTCATCAAAAATTTTACCGACCTGATCCAGAACCAACTCGTTTTCCATCAGAACCCCTCCGGATTTTGTTTTCTGAAATTTTCAATGCCCACAAAGCCCAGCGCCGTGACCAGCATCAGGATCACGGACATGGCCATGGCCTGGCCGTGGTTCATGGCGCCGGGCTGGCCCAGGAACCGGTAAATGGCCACGGGAAGGGTCGGGGTTTCCGGCCGGGCCGTAAAAAGGGTGGCTCCGAATTCCCCAAGGCTGACGGTAAAGGCAAAGATGGCCCCGGCCGCCAGGGATTTGGCGATGAGGGGAAGGTCTATGGTGAAGGCTATTTTTAAGGGCGAGGCCCCCAGCACGGCGGCCGCATCCGTCAGGGATTGGGGGATGGAGCGCAGGGCCGGGAGGATGGATCTCACCACAAAGGGAAAGCCCACCAGGGCATGGGCAATGGGGATGAGGAAAAATGAGGTTCTCAGGTTCAAGGGCGGCCGGTCCAGGGTGATGATCATGCCGAAGCCCAGGGTCACCGCGGACGTGGACAAGGGCAGCATGAACAGGGGATCAAAAAAGGAGGCCCAGGCCGACGTGAACCGCTGGTCACAGAACCGGATAAACAAGGCTGCACAGGTCCCGGTCCCCAGAGCTATCAAAAGGGAAATCAGGGCAAAGATGAGAGAATATTGGATGGCATGAACCGGCGGGATATAGAATATGGACCCGGACACATTTTGAAACAGAGCGGTATAAAAGATCAGGGAAAACTTCCCTTCATAAATGCAGGATTTTATGACCAGGGCCAGCAGCGGCACCGTGCATAACCCCACCACAAACACCGCCACCCCGGCCACCATGAGCTTTTCCCAGACCCGCACCGGTTTTTTCAGCTCCGCCTGCTCCGCCTTGGGCATGAACCGGGCCGCCCTCCGGGTAAAAGAAGTATAGACCCACATCAGGGAAAAGGTAAAAAGGATCTGCACCAGGGACAGGAAAGAAGCCAGGGGAAGATTGAATAAATGGGCTGCCTGCCGGTAGATCTCCGCCTCAAGGGTAGAAAAGGAAGGCCCCCCCAGTATCAGGATGATGCCGAAACTGGAAAAACAGAACATGAAGACCAGGGTGGAGGCCGCCAGGACCGCAGGCCTCAGCAGGGGCAGGGTAATGGTTGAAAATACCCGGAAGGGAGAAGCCCCCAGCATCATGGCCGCTTCCCGGATCCTGCCCTGGAGGGAGGACCAGAACCCGGTCATGATCCTCAGCATGACTGAAAAATTATAAAACACATGGGCCAGAAGAATCAGGGCCAGGGGATGCTCGATGCGGACCCCGAAAATCCCCCCGTCCTTCCCGAAACAGGCCTGGAGGGCCGCAGCCGTCACCACGGCCGGAAGGACAAAGGGAATGGAGGCCAGAAGCTGGAGAAGCCCCTTGCCCCTGAAGGCATACCGGGACAGGACAAAGGCGCAGGGAAAGGCGGCGGCCAGGGTCAGGAGGGTCGAAAGCCCGGCCTGCCAGAAGGTGAACCAGATGATCCCCAGCATCCGGGGGGACTGAAACACCTGGTCCAGGAAAAACAGGTTTACCTGCCCGTTTTTAAAAAAGCTTCTGACCCCGATCCCGGCCAGGGGATACACATAAAAAACAAGGAAAAACCCGGCCGGAACCAGTCCGGCCAGGGCATAGGGATGAAGATACAGCCTTTGTTTCATTGAAGCATGGCCTCGGTCCATTCCCTGATCCAGTCCTCCCTTTTTTGGTCAATGAGGCCTGAATCCAGAAGGGCCGGCTCCGCCGTTATCCGGGCATGTTTTTTAAAGACCTCGGGCAGTTCTGCAGCGGTTAGGGCCGGGAACACGAACATCTGCAAGGGGATATCCTCCTGAAAGGACTTGGATAAAAGAAAATCCATGGCCTTTTGGGCAAGGTCCGGATGGGCGGTCCCCTTTAAAATCCCGGCAAACTCAATCTGCCGGAAGGCGGACCCGTTCCCGGTCACAATGCCCGTGGGCGCTTCCTCTGGGGGTGTCTTGGCAAAAAAGACCTCGGCCGCCGGGCTTGAGGCATAACTCACCACAATGGGCCTCTCCCCTTCCGACGCCGCCGTGAACTGCCCCCAATAGGCTTCCTTCCACCCGCTGGTCACCAGCACGTCATTGGCCTTCAGCTTTTTCCAGTAATCCATGTACCCGTCTTCGCCAAACCGGGCAATGGTGGTCAAAAGAAAGGCCAGCCCCGGAGATGAGGTGGCCGGGTTCTGGACAACGGTCAGGCCCCTGTATTCAGGTTTGATAAGGTCATCAAGACCCGTTGGCGGCGTCTTTCCTTTATCCGCAAACCATTGAATATCGTAATTCAGGCACACATCCCCGAAATCCACAGGGATGAGACGATTTTCCGGGTCCAGTTTCAGGGCACCGTCAACGGCCTCAATCCCCTTTGGCGCATAGGGGACAAATAGACCCGCTTCCAGGGCCCGGCTTAAAAACGTATTGTCCACCCCGAAAAAAATATCGGCCAGGGGATTGTTCTTGGATAAAATGGCCTTGTTCAAAGCCTCTCCCGCATCCCCGGACTTCAGGACCACCAGCTTTGCCCCCACAACCGCCTCAAATTTCCGGGCCACCTCAT
>CAZAHK010000334.1:0-2708 GCA_964484555.1 uncultured Desulfobacula sp. | reverse complement strand
GGGGCCAAGGCCGGAAAGATCCATAAACACCTTATTGGCGTCGGCAATGGCGCCCGTATCCATTCGGGTGATCAGAATGGAATCCGGATTCTGGTCAAAGATCAGGTTCAGGGTTTTTTCTTTTTTTTCAAGGGCATCCAGAATCTGCCGTCTTTCGATGGCTACGGCAATCTGATCAGAGACGGAAATCAGGATTTCCAGGTGCCGGTGTGAGAAATAACCGGGATCTGAATAATGCTGAACACAGATGGCGCCGATGACGGTACCCTGGATGATCAGGGGAACGCCGAGCCATATTTTGGGGACCGTTCCCACAAGCTTGCTTTTCCGGGTCCATTCCATCAGCATGTTTTCCTTCAAAAAGAGGGGCCGCCCGGCAAGAAGCACTTCCCCGGTAAGACAGCCGGGTTCTTCAAGGGTTTCAATGATGGGGAAATCATCGTCATACTCATCAATGAAATATTCAAAATGAATGGTCTTCTTTTGATGGTCATACATCGCTATATAGAAATTGGGCAGGGGCATCAGTTTGTTCAGCGAATTATAAATGGATTGGTACAATTCCTTAAGATTACGGGTTGTATTGACTGCATTGGAGATGTCATAAAGGGTATAATTGATTCTCTCGGCATCTTCCGGCAGGCCCGCAGACTTTGCCGGACTTTTGTTTTCTGATCCGAGGGATATTCGTTTTTGATCCATAGCCGTGTTCATCCTGTCTGTTTCATAAGATCATTATGATATCGGACACTGATATTCTAACGGAAATCAACAGCCACATCAAGCAGGAAATATTAAAGGGTTTCCGGCGTAAATAAAACCACTTCATCAATGGTTTCTGCATCGCAGAAAAGCATGACCAGCCGGTCCACTCCCAAGGCGATACCGGCCGCATCGGGCATGGTTTCAAGATCCTTTAAAAATCGGTCCGGCATGGGTAGAAGGGATTGATCCCGGGCCGAACGGATCTTATTTTCTTTGCCAAAGCGGTGCTTTTGTTCGGCAGCATCGTTAAGTTCGGTAAATCCATTGGCCAGTTCAATGCCGGCCATATAAAATTCGACCCTTTCGGCATAGTCCGGGTTTCCGGGCAGAAGCTTTGCCAGGGAGGCAAGGGACGCCGGATAATCGTATAAAAAAGCAGGTGTAGGATTGCCGAGGCGGGGTTCTATCCGGAAGCCGACCATTTCATCAAACTGATTCAGTTTCAGTGCTTCCGAGAGGGGAATGTCTGAATAGAGGCGGAAGGCTTCACTGACCTTAATCCGCTGCCAGGGCGGATTAAGAAGGATGGTTTTTCCCTGATACTGAATCTTTCCGTCCAGGTTCAGCCGTACTGCAATAAATTTGACCAGGGCTTCACATTGATCCATGAGATCCAGATAGGTATGGCCTTTTGCATACCATTCCAGCATGGTCAGTTCCGGCAGATGGTGCCGGCCTCTTTCATTTTTCCGGAAGCATTTGCAGATCTGGAAAATCCTGTCCCATCCCTTTGACAATAAGCGTTTCATGCAAAGTTCCGGAGAGGCCTGGAGAAACCACCCTTCCGAGGTGACGGGATCTATCTGGGCCTCGGGAATAACGGCGGGACATCGTATCGGTGTCTCCACTTCAAGAAAATCGTTTTGGTTGAAAAAGTCCCTTATGGCTTGAATCACAAGGGATCTTGTCTGGATGTGCCGGAGATGGGTTTTGGGGGTCACTTTATTTCATAGATATCTTTGGTTCTGTCTTGCAGAATGACCTGGTTGAATTTTTGTTTATCAGCCTGGTCGAACAACCGGTACCCTTCTTCAGTGCAGGCCTTACAGGCATTGATGGGGATATGGACCCCCAGAATATGGTTGCCTGTGGAAGCAGAGGAATCAATTTCAAAGCAGCCGCCGCAGTCCCGGCAGATACGGATTTTTTCCTTTTGCCGTTCAAAGATATTGTCGGTATCATAAAATATTTCCCGATGCCGGGTCTCAAAACTTCCGGGTGTTCCGGCTTTCTGCCGGAGGTCATCCTTTTCTTTCCAATAGGCATTGATCGTATCCGTGGTTTTTTTGATTTTATCCGTAACACTGACGGATTGCTTTAAGCGCTCCGGATCATAGTCGGGTTCAATCACCCCTGAATAGTCGATGCCTGCCATGGCCAGGATGATGCCGAGGTTGACATAGGGAAGGGCGCCTTCAATGGAATATCCGCCTTCCAGGACGGCAATATCCGGTTTGAGAAGGGAGGTCAGCATGGCATAGCCCTGGGCGGAAAAATTCATATTGGTCAAGGGATCGGTATAGTGGTTGTCCTGGCCTGCGGAGTTGACAATCAGGTCGGGTTTGAATTCTTCCAGTACCGGCAATACACAATTTTTGATGACATACAGATAGCCTTCCGTGGAGGTTCCGGGAGGAAGCGGGATATTCAGGTTGGATCCCCGGGCATTGGGACCGCCCAGCTCCCCGGTAAAGCCTGTGCCCGGATACAGGGTCCGGCCGTCCTGATGAAGGGAAATGAACAAGACATCGGGATCATGCCAGAAAATATCATTGGTGCCGTCTCCGTGATGGCAGTCCGTGTCCACCACGGCGATTCTTTTCAGCCCGAACTGGGACCGGATATATTCGACCATCACCGCTTCAATGTTAATATGGCAGAACCCCCGGCCGCCATGGGAAACCCTCATGGAATGATGGCCCGGAGGCCGGACCAGGGCGAAT
>CAZAHK010000333.1:0-2729 GCA_964484555.1 uncultured Desulfobacula sp. | reverse complement strand
ATTACTAACACATTTTTGATTGAAATCTAACAAAAATATCAGAGATAAATTGACAATTTTTCATCACATTATTGACACAAAAACCTGACAAAAATAATTTTCAGATATACTGGAAAGGAATTGAATGGGCCGTTTAATTGGAAAAAAACCTATTCAAGAGACAGCAAAAACGACCTTAAATTTTCTTTTTCATTTTTTATATTTAATTTTTTCCGTATGCTATCTCTATAAAAGAATACAGTCCTCAAGCTGATATTGATGATCTGGGCAATTTGTTTGCTTTGGTAGCCGGCCTTAATAAGGTCTGCTACCTGAATTTCAGTTGGTGATAAATTTCGATACGCTAAAGAGACTTCCTTTCCTATTGACCAAAGGCTTTCTTTTACATTAGCCTCAATAATCTCCAACAAGGTCAAAAAACTGTCTTTATCATAACTGGTTCTTAACCTTTCAAAATAAGGAAAAACAAGTCTCTGGAAATTTTTTAAAATAGTTTCGGATAAAATTCTTTTCTGTTCTTCTCTGTTGTCCATCAAAGCGTTCAGAGCGATATTTTTTTCTTCAAGTTTTTTTACATGCTCAGATAAACGTATTTCAGCATCTTTAAACTCTGTGATATCTCGTGTAATGCCGAAAATATAATCCGGATGACCCTGCTCATTCCTTGATAACGGCCCAAAAGAGTTTAGCCAGCGGATAGAACCGTCCGGATGAACCACCCGATAAGTATTATCAAATGGTATCCCTTCCTTAAGCGTCTTAAGAAGATTGGCCATCCCCTTTTCACGGTCTTCAGGATGAACCATAGCCTGAACATGGTCAATTGTTCCACCGAATTCTGAATTTTTTATGCCAAACAAACATTCATGGTCGCCAAACCATTCGACAAAATTGGTTTCAATATTCCACCGCCAGTAACCAATTCGTGCTGTCGATACTGCAAGGCTTAGACGTTTCTCAGATTCATACAAAGATTGCTCTATTAGTTTTTGATTTGTGATGTCTTGATGAAAAATCACAGTGTGTCCTGGTTTGTGTTTTAAAGGCGTAACGGTTAATAAAAACCATCTTCTTTCATTAACAGACCGGCATAAATATTCGATTTCAAAAAGAGGTAATACCCTTTTCTGAACAGCACGAATTCCCTCGCATATCTTTTCCACAATAACCGGATCATCCGAGTTTAATAAAAAATTATAATGGAAAAAAGAAGTCCCTATGCCGCAACAACTCTCATTTTCCCCTTCGCACCGGCAAACAAAATCTTTCCAATGACTATTTACATCCAGGACTACCCCGTTCTCATTCAAAACAGCCATATTGGCTTTAAAAGAATCGAATATATTCCTCATAAATTGTTCTTGAGATTTAAGCGTCTTTTCCAACTCCTTTTTTTCTGTAATATCGACAAAGGAGCCATAAATAAGTTTTTCTCCTTCTTCATTGCAAATTAAAAAGGCAGAATTGCTTAACCAGCGGATTGTATTGTCCCACGCTCTGAACTGAGCCTCAAAAGCAGTAACTTTCCCATCCCGAAGTAATATCTCTCTCAATAGCTTCCCGTCTGTAGGATTGAGATAAGACTCTCTAACATCCTGAGCAAACCAAGCGTCCCTCTCTGAATAAGGGCAACGAGCTATATCCAGACATGCATTGTTGGCATACCGGATACTCCCATCCATCGTCGTCTGATACAATCCAACAGGGATGGTTTCAAAAAGATCATAGATTTGTTTTTCAAAAAGACTCATTTAACGTTTCTTTCGTTCTTTTTGGTTTGGTCATTTTTTATGCCTGGCATTGAATGGGCGCAGTTTTCGCATAAAGAGTACCCAACGATTATTTCTCGAAGTGTTCCGGCATGTTCCATGCTTGGTTCTTCCCACAGTTCCCCCTGCCTCACACGACCACAGAAGCTACATCTCAGCATGGGCTTGACTTTATCCATAGCCTTTTCTACCCCGCATTTGATATGCAGGGGAATGTCAAGTTTTTCTGTCATGAGTAGCTCATGCATGATACGGAGTACACCATCTCTTTCTGGAATTATACGCATCCGCATAAACCGCTTCTCATGAGGAGAATCACATCTATAAGGCCGTTCTACGGTCATATTACATAATCTTGCAAGTTGGAAAACAGTGGAGAGCCACATCCTTGTCACATCACCATTAACAAAATCCCAGATGGAGCGTCCACAAACATCGCATGCATATACACTCTCACCATCGTTTTTATATGCGAACTCATCCCAAGCGCCTTCAACTGAAAGAATGTATTCTCTGTTATCAAGTAAATAAGCTATATTTGAATTTGTTATTTCCATTAACCCAGGTTCAAGCTATTGTGCTAATTGGTATAGCCTTCATTTTTTGATAAAAGTGCTATCCTTATCTCTTGAATATCAAACGCGAATCCAGAAAAAGCCAAACTTCGACTTTCATAACACCTTTTGAAGATTCATTCAATTTACTTTGGAAAAATTTTATAGACGGCTTGTCTGTAAAGCAAGCCCAAACTTAAGAACATCGTGCTTGAAACGAAACTTAATTTTCTCAACTCTTTAATTAAGTGATGGTATCATTTACCGTGTAAAAATGTCCTTGAAAACACCTCCCTAAAAACACTGACACAACCAGCACTTTATAATACCCAAGCCCTTTATGGACAAGCCAATTACACTTTTCTGGCAGATCGTAATTACACCATTACAAGCCCCCTGATGAATT
>CAZAHK010000332.1:0-2733 GCA_964484555.1 uncultured Desulfobacula sp. | reverse complement strand
AAAGGAGATTTAGCAAGAATGAAAATCACAGGTAAATTAATGGACGATGCTGTTCGCACAAAACAGACTCATTTATTGAAATAAATTCATCTGGTCCGATATACCGGAATGCAAATACCGAAAAAATATTTATACTCGATGTTCAAGTTTTTGCCTCATGCTGCTCTCCGGTACTTGAGAGCAGGGCTTGGATATAGATTGCCAAGTTCTCGGCTGACCATGTGCTTTTTCGATAGGCGCAGCGTTACCATTTCATTTTCCAGGGTCCTTGCAAAATCTTTGAAACGCTCAAGTGGCGCCTCAGACGTGATTACCTGCTCCAATGCAGACAGCAAGCCCTCAACTTTGATCTTTGATGCCAGGCTACCCACAGTATATGCGGGAAGATTGTTTTCGATCCGGGCCAGTTGGTCAGGATGAAAAAGAAGGCAGTGATCAACCATCAGACTCAGGGTCAGGCCTTTTCTTGACCCTTCTTCACCTGGATGCTTGGTCAGTTTGCCCCATCCTTCATTGCCTTTCCAGTCCTGAAAGAAAACCTCGACAAGCCATCTCAAGGTATAGGCTTCAACAATATCGATTGTTCGCCAGGTCATGTCGGATGCGATGATATACCGGTAGTCTGCTTCGCCCTCGTATTTGAGGGCAATAACAAAACGTTTCTTTCCGTGAGAATGGACATGCAGCCGAGCACTGCCTATGGAAACTGGAATCTGTTTGTCGCCACGGACTCTGATAACCTGATCAGTTCCGGTAAAGGATTCGAAATAGGTTTTCACTGGTCGTTTTTTATTTCTAAACTGAACCAGTTGGTTGGCGCGAATCTGGCTGATAACCTGGGCACCATCAAAAAGCATGGAGGCATTATCGACAAACTCCCGAGTACCATAAAGCGCATCAGCAAAGATGCACCGGATGCGGATTTCCGGATGGTTGCTTTTGAATTGTTCGAGAAGAGAAATGGCAATCTGGGGGATCTTCGGAAAGTGCGGGTCCCGTCCCGGCTTGGTTGGTCGGAAGGCTTTCTTTATCCCGTTCTTTTTGAGTTTGCGGTCATTATCGAGCCAGACCTTCAAAGCGGGATCAGGCATGTAGAATGAGAATCCCACTGGAATGGTCACTTTCGGTGTAATCAATACCAGGAAGACGATGCTTTGGCCCATTACATAACCGCCGCTTGGTTTGTCCTTTATTTTGTGGAGATATCCGATCTTTCTGGTGGATTTTGAACGCTTTTTGTCCGTGTCATCTATTCCAAGATAGCCTTCGGTAATGCCGTAGCGTTTCAGAATCATGGAAACGCTCAATTGAAGAAGGTTTTCCCATGGTATTCTCGATTTTTTGAACATCCATGACAAGGCTGCAATACGATATTGACCTTTCCCGACTTTCTGGAAGCGGGACCAGCAGACTGAATTTGTGACCATGATAGCCATGACACAAAAAGACAGCCAATACTGTTGTGTCCTGGAAAGTTCTCTTTCTGGACACCAAATTTTGATGGCTTCGTTCAAGCGGGTCACATAATCCTGAATAAAAGGTAAGGGTTCGTTGAACAGCATATGGCTCCCGGCTCATGATGTTGTAGGTTGAGCCATATGTCTATACTATATGTTGATAAAAATCTAGTCTGATTTCAATATTTTATAAAATTTATTGCAAAACAACCCCAAAAATCATAAAAGGGGACCTGGTAGCTGGCCTATCAATAATACGATGAGGGTTCGGTCGAGACTGATTCCCGAGTATATTGCCAGACTCAGCTACCACCTCTCCCTTCGTATCCCCATCAAAAAACTTGAACATCGAGTTATATCGATCATAGAGAGAAAATAAAAATCAGGCCCATAGCGGGACTCAATGATATTATCCTATCCTTGAATTCCGAAAAACATCTGATTGTCAATGATACCATCAACCTAAAAAAGAATTGCATGATTTGACCTGAATACAACATGCTGTGCTTGAAAATCCAGCCGTTTATTTAACCATATTGGACACAAAGACCATTTAGGAAAACCCTGGTTGAAAAAATATTTGTTGACCTTATTTGGCCCCAGGCCCTTTAAAAATACACGATCAAATAAATCCGAAAAAGCGTTTCATCGATGAAACATTATTTCCGGGCAGTCGAAGTATTTATCCATCTACCCAAATCCATTGAATCGATTCTCATTTTTCCCATTTCAGTTCTTTTTCTTGAACTCTATGGGATGAGTGCTGGTTGTGGATGTAGAGAAAGGCTGATAGGGTTAATGCGGGTTTGGGATGCTATGGAATTGAATACTACAATACTACTATACCATTGAATTTATTCTATTTAAGCCCTTCCCAGCCTTGATTGAGGCACATATCCAAATCGATTTTCATAGCGCTTAAACACAGCATAAAACCCCTCTAATCGCCTTTTTTTGGAAGGTTCTCGATCAGATATCCTCCTGTGAAAGCTTCAAGTTCCGGCCGAAAAAGTTCAAACCATTTATCCCTGAACTGAAAAAGCGTTTCATCGATGAAACGTTTTTCGAAGACTTCTTGAGCAATAAATTTCTGCTCCAGGGCACTGCTCGATTCAGGGAATTCATTATTTTGGCAATGGGCGCGCCAGCAAAAAGAGTGTTTCATCGATGAAACATCTTTTTATTGAAATTACCCGGGATAAGATTCCAAGTGGTTTATTAATGAAACTTTCTGAACCGGGAAAAGCTATCAGAAAAAACATAAATTCTGGGTTTT
>CAZAHK010000331.1:0-2752 GCA_964484555.1 uncultured Desulfobacula sp. | reverse complement strand
GGTTCCGGAACTTGATGGAGAATATCGATACGGTCGCTATTCAGGGCTATGGACCCGATGGAACTACTCAATACTGGAACAAAGCATCTGAGAGGCTTTATGGATATAGCCAGAAGGAGGCTATTGGTTGCAATCTTCTTGATCTGATAATCCCATTTGAAATGAAGGATGAAGTTGCTAAAGCAATACGTGAAATGGCCGAGTCAGGCCAGCCCATTCCTACGGGAAAACTATTGCTGATGCATAAAAATGGTTCACGAGTACCAGTTATATCCCATCATGCCATTGTTAGGGTACCGCGGCGTGAGTTAGAACTCTTTTGCTTTGATGTGGATATCACCGATCGCAAGATAGCCGAAGAGATATTACGCGCCGAAAGAGAACAACTCCTTTCTGTGTTTAACAGCATTGATGAAGTGATCTATATCTCTGACCCTTCAACCTACGAAATATTGTATGTGAACAAGTTTCTTCAAAACCAACTTACCTCGGACTGCATCGGGGCAAAGTGCTATAAGATTTTTCAAAACCTTGATGCACCCTGTTCTTTTTGCACAAACGATATCATTCTTAAGCAGAAACCTGAACCCTATAACTGGGAATTTTATAATAAGAACCTTGATCGGCATTACGCAATTGTAGATCGAATCATCCGCTGGTCGGATGGCAGGGATGTTCGTTTTGAAATGGCTAAAGACATTACCGAACATAAGCGGATTGAGGATGCGCTCACGCAGCAGTTGGGATTCGAGCAGGCCATTGTGAAGGCTTCGAGATTTCTTCTAAGCGCCGAGACTACCGAACTGGCAGTAACCCAAGCATTGAAATCTCTTGCAGAATCATCGGGTTTCTCAAGGAATTACATTTTCGAGAATTTCAACGATCCAGAAGACGGCCTTTGTATGAGACAGGTTTTTGAAGTTTGTGCGCCCGGTGTGCCGCCCGAGATTGGAAACCCCATCTTGCAGCATATGGTTTACTCGCAAGGATTCAAACGATGGCAAAAAGTTTTGTCTACAGGCAAACCAATACAGGGGGATGTGCGAGATTTTCCCGAAATCGAGAGGGATGTTCTCGAACCACAGGGAATAGTTTCTATTTTAATCATTCCAATCAATGTAGGGGGCAGGTGGTGGGGCTTTATCGGGTTCGACAAAACCAGCAGCCAACATAGATGGAAGGATTCAGAGGTGGCACTGCTGCAAACGGTGTCGGAAATGATTGGGGCTTTTTTCATGAGGAAGGAAAACGATCGAAAGACGGCTTCCCTTGCAGCAGTTGTTGAAAATAGTAATGATATTGTGGTCGTAAAAGATCTTGATCTGCGGGTCATTGCGACGAACCAGGCTTTTGCTATTGCTGCTGGCCATGCTACGGTCGATACGATGATTGGAAAAACAGATGCTGAAATTTTCGGTCTCACGCCCGAAACCGAGCCAATTCACTCGTACATGGAGGATGAACGGCGTGCTCAGATGCTTCCTCCGGGCCAGTTCATCCTGAGAGAGGAACCGGTGGTGACTTCGGCTGGCAAGAGGCATACAGTTCTGACCAAAAAGTACCCCATCTATGATTCGTCACAAAAACTGATTGGAACGGGCAACATTTCCATTGATATCACCAAGCGAAAACTCCTTGAGGCGCAGTTGGCCCAAGCCCAGAAAATGGAATCTGTTGGCCGCCTGGCCGGAGGCGTGGCCCATGATTTCAACAATATGCTCGGGGTAATCCTAGGTCATGCGGAACTGGCCCTTGAAAAGGCAGAGGATAATCCTGATCTATATTTTGACCTGAAAGAAATTCAAAGCGCTGCCCAGCGGTCGGCTAATCTGACCAAACAATTGCTGACCTATGCCAGAAAACAGATCATTGAACCTAAAATGCTCAATTTAAACCAGACCGTCAAGCAGATGATCACCATGCTGCAAAGACTTATCGGGGAAGATATTAATTTGATCTGGAAACCCGCTGAGACGCTTTGGCCCATCAAAATGGACCCGTCCCAGGTTGACCAGATTCTGGCCAACCTGTGTGTGAATGCCAGGGATGCCATTGTCGGGGTGGGCAAACTAACCATTGAAACGGGTATGGTCAGCTTTGATGAGGCTTACTGCGTCGATCATCCCGGTTTTATCCCGGGTGACTTTGTGCTGATAGGTGTTAGTGATGATGGATGTGGTATGGACAAAGAAACTCTGAACAATTTGTTTGAACCTTTTTTTACCACCAAGGAAACGGGCAAAGGTACCGGACTTGGCCTTGCCACAGTTTACGGCATTGTCAAACAGAACAATGGATTTATCAATGTTTACAGCGAACCCGGCCAAGGAACCACCTTCGGGGTTTACCTGCCCCGGTATTCTACTGCGGATGAAACCCCTGCTGCTATCCAACCGGAAAAACCGGTCTCGGGAGGTAATGAAACCATTTTACTGGTGGAAGATGAGCCGGCTATTTTAAACATGACCCGGATGATGCTCGAACGAAAGGGATATTCGGTTTTATCCGCAGCCACGCCTGCTGAGGCCATACGTATCGCTGAAAAGTATGAAGGGAAAATTCAACTGCTGATGACCGATGTGGTCATGCCTGAAATGAACGGTAGGAATCTGGCTATGCATTTGACAGGTCTTCATCCGGATATAAAAGTGCTGTTCATGTCCGGATATACAGCCAACGTAATTGCCCACCAGGGAATTCTTGATGAAGGTGTGGCTTTTATCCAAAAGCCTTTTTCACTGAAAGATCTGGC
>CAZAHK010000330.1:0-2781 GCA_964484555.1 uncultured Desulfobacula sp. | reverse complement strand
TGTTTGGCTGGTCTAAGTGATATGTTCCATCATCCGCTTGATGGCGTTAAAAGGGCTAAATTTTCCAGTTCCAAGGGTTTCTTTGACCTTGTCTCCCTGGAGGAAAATACTACCCTGTTTTTCGGGGCCGGCAAAGATTTCAAGGCCGACATAATCAAGACGGTGATTTCTGGATAAGACAAATGTTTCTTTGCCTTCCCGATAAACATCAATGTCATCCTTATATCCGGCTGATAGTTTGTGTGTATGGCTCCCGGATTTATCTTTGAATGTGATCACAAGGCAGGGATTGTGTCTTTTGGCGTGAAGCATTTCCCAGAAATCTTCTTTGCTGATGCGGAAATTATGGATTTTTCGCATGGGATGCTCCTTTCCTATTGAATGGGCAGGCATGACACTTGGTTTTATCCCGGCAGGCTGAACAGACTTTACCAGGGTCCAAGGTCTTGCCCAGGTAATCAAAAACCTCTCCCATAGCCCTTGTCATTGGGACTCCGACAGCCCAGGCTATACGGCGTAAAATGGCGCTGTGATGCTGGGTGAGTTCAGGGGTGTATGCCATGACCACCTCCCACATAAGCGATGCTCTTCTGAAGAATGACAATTTTACATTCAGGACAGTTGATTTCATCTCCCAGAAGGGAACGGGTGATTTTCTTACAGTTTGGGCACTCGATTTCAAGGATATCCTGGGGTTCAGGAAGGGTCCATCCCTGGGCTCGACATATTCTTTCAACTTGACCTGCTGGGCGGATTTGCCAGTGAAGGTCGTTTTCAATCTCGAAAATGCCCTTGACCCGGATATCGGCCAGTTCATTAAAACTGAAATATCCCCACTCCGCCATTTGAAAATCGTTATTCAGAATAGCAAAGCCCCAAAAAGTGTCGATGGCGTTATATTCACTGACATACCAGTCGCAATTGCCGATAAAAAAATGAAGATAAATGGGCTTGTCCTTCAGGGGCGTGTTTTCACTTCCGTATAGGGCGGGGATGCTTGCCAATTGTTCTTTTGACGGTTTATTCCACATGATTGGTCTCCTTATATTATGGCTGGTTTTCAGCCGTTTAAGTGCTGAATTAAGTTTGACGCTTGAACCCTATCCAGGCTGTCTAAATTCTTGTCAAACAGCCTCTGAACTGCTTTCTCAAGCCCTTCTGTGGTTAAGCCTCTTCGTCCTGCTATTCTCTGAAGCAGGTCCTTTTGCTTCGTTGTTATGGGTTTGTTTTCAGGAAAAACGCTGTTACAACTTGTCTTCGATGTTAGGTTGTCTGGACGATTTACAATGTCGGGCAGATTGTTTTTTAATGTGTGCCGATTTGTTTTTACGAAGATGCCTGTCAATCCTGCTGTTCTGATGACAGCATCGACCATTGCGCTTTTACACGCCATTTTAATGCTGATGTTCAGGTTCCAGCCGTCCTGCTTTATGTGTCTTGATCCTGTGCCCTCCCCGACAACAGTTCCATTTTGCGTCCGTAATTCGCACTTCAAGACAACTGTCTGAATCTCTTGGTGGTGAAGGCCGGCAATTTCATATTGCTGGACAGTCGGAAAATGGGCAGTCAAGCCCAGCAAGCGGGCTATCTTCTCCGCCCCTGACTTCCACAATGTCAGCGTTGAAAAATGGGAAAAGTCAGAACAAAGGTAAGGCGCTCCAGCTCGGGCATATTTACAATTTTCAAAAATGTGGGTCCGGCCGTAATCGATGTCCGGGTGAAGGTTCTTCCGTATCCACTGGATAATCGTCTGGTGGTTCTTTTCCCGTCTTTCCAGGGCGTTCTGGAAGGTCTCTGCTGGAAGGTCAAGGGGAGAACTCGGGAACGGTGTAATGTTTGCTTTAGGCGGGTCCCCGGGCGGGCTGACAAATCTTTTTAATGTTTCTGTTTCTGACAAGCGCTGAAGCATAAATCCTCCTTTGGTTAAGTTTGAAAATAGAAAAGACCGCCGTTTAGGGCAATCTTTAAGTTTGCTGATGAAATGTTTGGGGCGGGTTAAAATCCCATGCCGATTAGTTTTCCATGAAAGCGATGGTCCTTACCGCAACAGTCTTCTTTCCCGCAAACAAAGCACCTTCCGGCCAGGGCTTCATATTCTGTTTCTGATACAGCCAAGCGGTATCCGCAGGCACACTTGAAAACCTTATCTCTGGGCAGGTAATTCCTCTGAGGATGCTTCATTGGGCTCTGGCAGGATGGGCACGGAATGATTTCATTTTTCTTGCTCATGATTTGGATCTCCTTTTGGTTAAGTGGGGGGGTATGATTGATTTTATGGAATGAAAAAACAGTGATGCTGGCTGGTTGGGTAAATGTCTGGAATACCGAATAGGCAGAAAGCCTTGTCAATAAAGGGCCTAGCCCCTATAATATACCAAATGAAAAAACGATTAAGCTCTCAGTGACAGGTACCTGGAAACGATAAATTTGTGGAAAAAACAATTTGGAACCAGGATAGGCCATAAAATATGGATTGGCCTGTAAATTAATGCTCAACCATGATGGGATCGAAAAAAGTAGTATCTTATCTTCTACATAATCTACTATCTGATCCACTACAGACTCCAATCATTTTCTCTCTAAATCCAAATTGATTAAAAACGAATTTAACTGAGTAGCAAAGACGATAGTTATGAAACAGAAAATACATTACCATGAGAAATAAAAATCCATACCATGGAGAAAAATTTCTTTTATAATGATTTTGATGGACTTAAAACTGGATTTGATATCTACAAAAGTTGATTGATTGTGATGGGTTGATACTGCGGTGTAATTACA
>CAZAHK010000329.1:0-2788 GCA_964484555.1 uncultured Desulfobacula sp. | reverse complement strand
CCCGGTCGTCATAAATCCAGCACAGGTCCGGCCAGCCCTTGTTGTCGCTGTCTTCACAGCTTTTCACAAGTTTTCCCCGGGCGTCATAATGCTCGATCAGGTCCGGCTTTCCATCGGCATTGTCATCCACGGTCTTTAATTTAAGCCCGTCCCCGTTGTAATACAGAAAAATATCCGGTTTTCCGTCCAGGTTCGAGTCGATCTGAACCTCTTCCAGAACCCCGTTTTTGAACCTGGAGATCCGGTCCATGGTCCCGGAAAGGGTAGTGTCCTTTTTTTGCAGGACAGGCTGGGAATTTTCATATTCGGTTATGGTATCGGCTTTGCCGTTTTTGTCCTCATCGGTTTCCTGGCGTGAGATTTCTCCCTTCCGGTAAAATCTCACGGTTTCGAAAAACCCGTCCGCATCCTGATCATGGCGGCTTTTCAGGGGAAGCCCCTCGGCGTCGTAATCGATGACCTGCTCGATCTTGCCGTCTTCGTCCCGGTTCCTTTTTTCCTCCACCGGTTTTCCGTCCTTATACGTAACCCGGACATTCACGGTTCCGTTGCCCGTTGTGTCCTTTTCAAATGTTGCGATGAGGCCCTTGGAAAAGGTGTAAAAAGTATCGAATGTTTTATTTCCGGAACTGTCCTTTTCCATGGACACCGGCAGGCCGTCCTTTGAGAACCGGGTCACCTGGATCAGCTTTTTATGGTTATCCAGCCTTTCCTGCCGCTGCCGGATGTCTTTCTCATAATGGTCGATGCAATCGATTTTCCCATCCAGGTCCGTGTCCCTTTCCACCCTTGAGATCTTATCGCCGGTATAATACTGGACTACCTCAAACCTGCCGTCCTGGTCCGAATCCACTTCCAGGCGGACCAGTTTTTTCTTCTCATCGTAAAAAGCCCTCTGGTCAATGACCCCGTTATTATCCAGGTCCTTTTCAACCATCTGCTCCCCGGCCCGGGCAGCCCCGGCCGGAACAAGGCATGAGAACAGAGCCAGGCATGAGAACAGGACAAGCCCCCGGGCCCGGATCTGTTTTGAATATTTTCTCCCCGTCATGGGCGGTCTTCCTTTCCCAAAAAAAAAGCCACAAAGGCAACCCGGTTTTCCGGATTATCTGCCTTCGTGGCAATCCTGTTAATTAATATGTCCTGCCGGCCTGGGCCGATGGAATTTATGTCCTGCATCACGGCCTTCATGACAGTGAGTAAGGGTTCTTTACCCCATGCAACAGGGTTTGCCAACCGGGTTTTAAGCTTCATATGACACCTCATCGGCACAAATACGGCTGACCCGGTCCGGGCAAAAAAAATCCCCGGACTGAATCATCTTCATTCCAGGGATGTCCCGATTTATCTCCAGATATCCAACAGGGGTAATTTTAGTCCGCAAAATTGCTCCCCAACAAGGTTCAGGCAGGTCTTCTGACTTTCCGGATCAATCTTTCGCCGCACCTTCCCGGCCTTTCAGCCAGTGGCATCTTGCAGCGTTCGTCCCCGGTTACAGCGGTGGGCCCGTCCACGATTCCGACGTGGTTCCCTATTGTGCTCCGCATGGAGCACCTGAACGGAAAAGGTTTATCCCGGAACAAAGACAAATGTCAAGGGAAAAACCGGGAGGTTCGGGCAGGGGCGGTGGGCTCCGCGTGCAGGGTCAGGCTGTATGCAACAGAAATTCGACTTTCACGGCGTCGAAAGGGAAAACAATTTGCCCGGCGTCGGTCCGATGTAGGATTCCGGCGTTTAGAAGTGCGGTAACATCGCCGTGAACGGCTTTTACATCACGCTTAACACGTCGTGCAGCCTCTCGGATGGATACAGGGTCTGCTCCGCAAAGGGCCTTAAGCAGCTCCCAGCGTTTTTCGGTTAACACTCGCCAAAGCAGCTCCGGAGTTGCAAAACTGATGCGTGCGGACTTTTGGGGGTTACCTGTTTTCCAGGCAGTTGTAAAATCCGCCATGGTATCATCAGGGCTTTTTACCCGGCTTCTTCCAGGAGTTTTTTCATCCATTCCGGAAGGATGGGGTCTTCCACCCGGTAATACCCCGGGTTATAGGGTTTGATATCCAGGACAGGACTGCCGTCAACCGCTTCCAGCCCCTGGACCCTCAATATGTTTTTTTCCCGTTCAACCAGTTTTACAGCAGTGACCAGCACCGGGTTGGGCCGGGCCGGGCTGCATGTGGCGAAAATGCCCTGCTTGGGGATGTCTTTCCGGCCCATGGGGTGGACCTTTTGAAGATTGCGGCGTTCCCGGGGCACAAGATGGGGCCAGTACAGGACCAGGATATGGGAGAACCCTTCAATGCCGTCCAGAATACCGGACAGGGCCGGGTCTATGATGATGTCACTGACCATGGCCTTGACTTTGTCGCGGTGGTGTTCAATTTTTTCCTGATGCGCCTCCAGGGACAGCCCGTTCTCATCAGCCCTTAACATTGGCTCCTTGATTTCACTGCAGATGACCCCTACGGGCGTCAGGGTGAGGGCTTCCATTGCCGGGAAGTCTGTATCTTCCGTTGATGCGGTTTTTTTGATAGATTGGTCTTTCATTTGAAACTCCTCCTTATAGGGTGTCTTCTGAGAACAGGATTTTATGGCTCACCAGTTCCATTCTATGAATCCGGGCCCTCATGATTTTCTGATCCCCGAAAATATTTTTCAGCATAAAACCGCCCTCATCCAAGGGTTCGACAATATCCACCGATTCCAGGACCAGGGTTTCCTTTCCGTCCTTGATCAGGTACGCACTTGCTTCACGCATGATTTAATACCTCCGTCAATTTTTTTTCAGCAA
>CAZAHK010000328.1:0-2823 GCA_964484555.1 uncultured Desulfobacula sp. | reverse complement strand
TAATCTCAAGGGAACCTGAATGACCTATAATTTTTTTACCCTGTCCTTTACCGGGGAATGGGAACACCTGGAACCTGAATTTATTAAATCCCATTTCAGGGAATCGATTGTCTGGGTAAGGATAGCCCTTGTTATTGCCATCTTTTTTTATACGATCTTCGGCATCCTTGACGCCATTATTGCACCAGACCAAAAAAATATATTCTGGATTATACGGTATGCGGTGTTCTGTCCGGCAGCCACACTGGTTCTGCTGTGGACCTTTCATCCGGGTTATGAAAAATATGCCCAGCCCTGCATGTTTTTCCTGTGCCTTCTGGCCGGACTGGGGATTGAACTCATGGTGATCATTGCCGGACCGTTGGCAACCTATTCCTATTATGCCGGTATCATCCTGGTGCTCATCACCATCTATACCTTTATCCGGATGCGGTTTCTCTGGGCAGTGGCGTGTTCCTGGCTGCTGGTCATCTGTTACCAGATCGGGGCCATATGGATTGCCCATACCCCCACCGTCATGCTCATCAATAATAATTTTTTCTTTGTGTCGGCCAATATTTTCTGCATGCTGGCAGGGTATTCCATTGAATTAAACATGCGGAGACGGTTTTTTTCAAGCTTCAAGCTGGAACAGGAGAAAAACAAGGTGAGCCGGATCAACAGGGAACTTGAGCACCGGGTAACCGAAAGGACGGCCCAGCTTGAATCGGCAAATCTGGATCTGCAGGACGCGGTCCGCAAGGCAGAAGATCTTGCAAAAAAAGCAGAAGTGGCCAATGTTGCCAAGAGTGAATTCCTGGCCAATATGAGTCATGAAATCCGGACGCCCATGAACGGCATTATTGGCGCGACGGAGCTGGTCATGGCCGAGGAACTGAGCCCGGAGGTTAAAAAGTATATCCGTATTATCCATGATTCAGGCCATTTGCTTTTAAATATCATCAATGATGTGCTGGATTTTTCCAAGATTGAATCCGGACGCCTGGAAATGGAAAAAATCCCGTTTAACCTGGATGAAATCCTTGAACGAATCATGGAAATGTTTTTCAGCAGGGCAAAAGAAAAAGGGGTTGTTCTTTCTTTGAAAAAGAGTCCGGACCTGCCTGAAATTCTGGTAGGCGATGCCATGCGGTTGCGGCAGGTGATCACCAATCTGGTCGGCAATGCCGTCAAATTTACCGGTTCCGGCGACACCATTACCATTGGCGTGGGACAGAAACGATCCGGCACAGATCCTGACAAAGTCTTGCTGGACATGTATGTGAAAGATACGGGCATGGGAATAAAACCGGAACATCAGGAAAAACTGTTCTCGCCCTTTACCCAGGCAGATGCTTCATCCACCCGTAAATACGGCGGAACAGGCCTGGGGCTGACCATATCCAGAAAACTCATACACATGATGCAAGGTGAGATTCATGTGCAAAGCGAGTACGGAAAGGGGACTATTGTTTATTTTACCTGTCTTCTTGATCGCCGGGTCAAAGAGATGGCGCATCAAACAGAGGATAAAACCACACGGGAAAACAAAGAAGAAAATACGGCCCGGCATAAAAAGAAAATTGAAGGCTCCAGGATTCTGGTTGTGGAAGATAACCTGGTGAACCAGCAGATCATCCGGAAGATCCTTGGAAAAGCCAATCTGAAGGTGGACATCGCAAACAACGGCCGCATGGCGGTTGAAGCCTTGAAAAAAAACCGGTTTGACGCTGTTCTCATGGATATCCAGATGCCGGAAATGGACGGGCTTGAAGCCACGCGGCAGATCAGAAATGATCCTGAAAATAAATTTGTTCCCATTGTTGCCCTAACCGCCAATGCCATGAAAGGGGACGAGGAAAAGTATCTTTCAGCCGGAATGGACGGTTATATTTCCAAACCCATAGACCAGGCAAAATTGATTGAGATTTTATCAAGGCTGATCAAGTGATCCCCCGGGCGTTTCTGCACCCCCCATGAGATCTTTTTCTACCTCAGGATAAGCCTCTGGGGATCGCATTTTTCCCGCAGGATCTGAAGCTCGTACGCTGTCGGCGGCGCCACTTCCTTTGCCCGGGATACATCAATCTCAAAGCCCATGATGCCGACAACATGCGGCCCTGTAATCCGGTTCTGCATGGTTGCGAACGCATCGGCCAGATTGCCGTTTACCGATGTCCGGAACATCACGCAGGAATCCGACACGGCAAGGGGAATCTATGGCCCCGGTTTCAAAAAAAATAACACTGTTGGGGGCGGATATTTTTTTTGCGGCCATGGCCGCAAGCATTGAAATACCGGTGCCGCAAAAAACGATGTCGCCGTCCTTTATTTCCCGGGCTGCAGCAATTGTCATAGGCTCTTTCAAGGTATAATCCATCTTCATCTCCTGTCCAGCCCGACGGCATAGCCGGTTCAAGATACATCCGGGTAAAATTCACCCGATCTTTAAATTGTAAGGCCTGCATGAGCTGTGATCGACTCATTTCACCTTCAATTTTTTTCAATACCCGGGTTACTTGCCGGGTTAATCTATTTATTTCAACATGTACCTGTTCTGCCGGATATACAACAAACCTCACTCTCATTCCCAATTCTGCAATCTGCGGCTATATATAGTCTGTTATGACTTCTCAGGTGCCACCCATTTCATCTGAAACTCAATCTCCTCGTTATCTCCCTCTCTTTCATGCTCAATATTAAAAACAGCATCCGGAGGAACTGAAATTCTTTCGCCAGCAATTTGTATCCGGAATCTTTTATTCTGTTCAATAGAATCTGCAAGCCGTCTTAATTTGGCCACGAAATCTTTTTGGGGATAAACTTTTTCCAGATCTCTTTCGG
>CAZAHK010000327.1:0-2841 GCA_964484555.1 uncultured Desulfobacula sp. | reverse complement strand
TTATAAAACCAAAAACCTTAAGGAGGAAATATGAACACAAATCTGACAAAAATAACCGCGACGATGGCCCTTATCCTTTTATCGGCACTGCTCCATCCGGCCTTTGCCCAGGATCATCTGGACAAAGGGCTCTTGATCGCTGAAAAAACCCTGGAAGGATATACCCTCAAATACAGCCTTCTGAACCTGGCAGAGAGAAAAGAGCTGATGAAGGGCATGGAAGGCATGAAAATGCACGGCATGAGCGACAGCCCCGACGTGACCCATCATCTTGTGGTTTATGTCAGAGGGGCGGACGGCAAACCCGTCACCGGGAAAATCGGCTTTAATATCACAAATCCCGACGGGACGCCCTTTAAGACCCTGACCATGGGCATGCAGGGCGGCTACGGCGCCGATGTCCTGTTCAAGGCCAAAGGCATTTATAAGATCCGGACGAAAGCCGTTATTGCCGGTAAAACCATGGATGACGAGATCTCTTATGAGGTGAAATGATATGGAAACCGGAGCATTTATAGATGCAATGCTCCAGAGAATTGTTGGTATCTGACATCCTGAGATTTTTGAATATCCTCCAGCACCCTGCGAACCTGTGTAAAAGAGATACGCTCCTGCTCCAGCCGCAAGGACGGGGCATGAAGATTCTTTCGCAGGGCATCATAGACAAAGGCCTCTTCTGCCGTCAGAAGGGGAAGGTCCCGGCCGGCAGGAGACGGTTCACGGCCCCAGAGGGCTTTATGGGAAAACAGGGTGGCTTCATCCATGAGAAAGGAGCGGGTCTGGGGGAAATAATGCCGGATCTGGTCGATCATTGCAAAACCGTGGGTGTCGATGTCGCCCCAGTACCAGATCGGCTTTTCCTTCATCCAGTGGGTATTGGAAAGTACGGCCAGGTTGTATCCCAATCCGAAGATGACCAGGGCTCTGGGAAAAGGTGGAAGGGCCAGGCCGTTGATTTCGTTTTCTACAATAAAAATGGTGTCAGGCTTTATGGGCAGGTTATTAAACTCATTTACCGGTATTTCCAGGTCCGACAGGCCCATGAGGGTAAAACCCGGATCAAGAAACCGGAACCGGATACGGGCGGGTTTGGAAAGAAATCCGAAACGGGCCTCAAAGGCGGCCTGTCTCTGGGCCTGTTCATTCCCGGTATCACCCGGCAGAACGCGGGCGAGAAGCTTTACGAGCCATGGTTTATGGCTTTCAATGAATTTGGTGTCAACGCCCTGAATCTCCAGTTGTCTGACATAAATTTGGGGGCAGGGATTGCTTTTCAGATAGGAGACGATGGCCAATAGTTCGTCCCAGACTGCGGCATGGTGGAGCACGTCCAGCGGTTTTTCAATTAAAAGCGCTTCAAGCTCAGGGCAGTAGTCAGTTATCTTTTTAAAAAGCATTTGATATTGATGGGCTTCCCCGGTTTTTCCAAGATAGGACAGGATATCGTCCAGGGTCCTGAAAATAACGGCCTTGGGGATTTTGTTTCTTCCGAGAGCGCGGTGGTTGAATTCGTGCCATTCAATGTCAAAGCCTTTTTTATCCTGTTTTGCGGCATGGCCGGCCATATGCTCGATCCAGGTGCGGGCCGCATCAAATTGGTGGATGAGTTCGTCGGCAGTCGGGTGTTTCAAGGGGATGTGCAGCGGCTCAAAGGGGGAATGACCCGCACATTGGGCAAGAATCTCTCCTTTATTCCACTTTTTTACAAGCCGGATTCTGATATCCTTGTCGCGGGTCCAGGGCGTCATTCTTTTTCTTTTCGCTCTTTGCGGTATTCCCGGACAGTCATGTTCCGAAGCTGGGACTCCCGGCCGTCCTGGCTGTAAACCAGGCCCACGGAAGATACATAGGGCTCGATGATATGGATTTTTTGCAGGGGTGTGATGATGAGAAGCTGGAGATTCAGCTTTTTAAACAATTCCAGGCTGTACCGGGTGGATTCGTCGGACCCCCGGCCAAAGGCTTCATCAATGGCCACAAACCGGAAGGTCCGGGACCGGACAGCGCCCCATTCCAAACCGAATTGGTAGGCAAGGCTTGCGGCCAGAACCGTATAGGCCAGTTTTTCCTTCTGCCCGCCGGACTTTCCGCCCGAATCCGTATAATGCTCGTATTCACTCTGATCTTCCCGCCAGCGTTCGGATGCGGCAAAGACAAACCAGTTGCGGACATCGGTGACTTTCCGGCTCCATCGCCGGTCGATATCGCTCATGCCTTCCCGTCCCCGGAACCGTTCGATCACCGAGCGAACCTGCATGAATTTGCTTTCAGAATAATGATCCTCGTCTGACCCGGTCAGGGCGCCTTCGGTGCAGGCCCGGAGCTGGTGCTGAAAATCACGGATCTCCACATCCGGATTGATCTGGGCCTCAAGAACGATGTACCGGCCCGGATTGTATTCAATATCCGATAAAGACTGGTTGATCCGGTCGATGCGTTCCCGGATAGTCTCCCGCTCGCGCAGAAGCTGGGACTGGAAATTGGCCACTTCACGGATGGTATTTTCATTGAGCAGTTCCTTGAACCGCTGCTCAAATCTCGGAAGGTTGTCGGTTTGAAGTTTTTCCAGCATGGCTTCGTATTCCGGGCCCGAGGCCACGGAATCATCGACTTCACGGGTCTCCAGGGGAAAATCCCGGCGATAGCCGTGCATCGCTTTAATGATCCGGTCTTCAAGGGTGCGGATCCGTTTGTCCAGGCTGTCGATGCGGTCCTGAATAATTTTACGCAGCTCTTTTTCCCGGCCGTCACAGGATTCAATGGTCAATGAGTGCTTTTCGAGTTCGTTGACCCGCATGGCCTCCAGTTGTTTGATCAAAGGATGGACCCGGCCGGGTTCCA
>CAZAHK010000326.1:0-2989 GCA_964484555.1 uncultured Desulfobacula sp. | reverse complement strand
AATGTGAAGCTGTACGCAATCGAACACCTCCTGTTCCCAAATTTAGAATTGCTGCCGGGCGGTATTTTATCCAGCGAAAACCCCTTGGGTTTTGTCATCATGGGATCATCGTAAATGGTTTTCATCAGCGCCTCCCTGTCGTTGGGATGTGAAATGCTGGCCAGGGCAAGCCCCTTGAATCCGGTGGGCAGGTCCCTTAAATCCGCAATCCCGTATTCAGTGACAATGACCACCCCGTCATAGGCGGAAGCCGTCAGGGTAATGCCGGGCGGATGGGCCGGGACGATTTTTGATTTTCCGTTTCTTCGGGAGAAAGATTTTCAAAATCCGGGGAATCAAAGATGTAAACCGGTTGTACCCCGGCTTCAATGATATAGTCAATGTCCTTCCCGGCAATGACGCTCTGTCCCTGGGTAAAAGGCATGGTGGGGTCCAGCTCGGCAATGACCACGCTCGCTGTCTCAAGGGCACAGTGGATGGCATCCACGGAAAGGCCCAGGCTGTATTCCCCGGTGATATCGTTTTGCCGGACCTTCATGATGACCACGTCCATTTCATAGGCGCAGCCTTTTCCGATCAGGCGGTCCATGGTGCCGAGGGTGCAGGGAAGATAATAGGCCCGCCCTTCATTGGCGGCTTTGCGGACCGCTTCTCCGGAAAAGATGGAATAGGCTTTGACCCTGTCCTGAAGGCCTTCTTCAAGATAGGGGATATTGCCGTGCAACAGGAGATGAAACATTTTCATGAACGGCAGTTTGGCGCTTTCCTCCTTGATGGCCTCCGTCAGGGCCTCGATGCTTGCCGTCGGGGTTGCGGCATTGGAGCCGATATAGCAGTTGATGTTTTCCCTGTGTTTGAAATGGTCAACAAGAATATGGCCGATATCATCCAGTTTTATGGCAATGGGTTTCTTTTTCATGGTCCTCTTTCAGAATCCGGTATTGTTTATCAGCAAGGAGAGCCGAAAAGGCCCTCCAATTTTGCTTATTATATACGGCGGATGAAAAAAAAGACAACACATCCTTACGTCCGGAAAAAAGGAAATTTCTTTACAGGTTTTGCAATTCTTGGTATTAAATTTCCAATGCAGGATTTTGATTCCATAGCTGGATATCACCCGTACTGTAAAAATATGCGGTACATTATCATTGCTCGTTAAGCATCAAAATCAAACCATGAGAACGATAAAGGTTGCACGCCTCAAGAATTGATGGAGGGTTAATATTATGTGGCAAGACCCTGTCGTAAAAGAAACCAGAGAATTAAGAAAACAATATGCATCCCGGTTCAATAATGATGCCGATGAGATCTTTGAAGACATTCTCAAACGCCAAGAGGCTTCTCAACGGAAGCGGATTACATTCCCTGCCCGTAAACCGAAATCAGAAAAGAATGTTGCCTGATCACAAATTGAACCAAATGTTTGAAAACTGTCATCCGCTATCAAGACATACAGCGGATCGAAACCTGCCCTGTGACCAGATCGCCGAAGCGGTCTGCCTCAGCCTGCGTGCTGTGGCAATGGCTCCCTATCATTCTTTCCAGAACAGGCTCGATGAACACACCCCTGATAAAATTTCTTTACAGGCGCTGTATTTATTGATACGAAACGTCTGAAAAGACTTTTCGACTAGGGTTGGATAGCATTCAAAGTGCAGATATATACGGATCAGGTCAACTACTTGTTTCCAAACGGATGGGGGAACCATGAACGACATCATCTTTCCAGAAAAGATAGGACTTAGAGCAGCCCAAAAAGATGAGTATTGGCTTCAGGACCAGATTTGGGAGAATCCTTCCATTCTCACATTAGGAGATTTACAGCCCATAAACAAAGAGAAGAAACAGTCGAGTGGCGGTAAGCTCGACATTCTTTTGAAAGACCCTCGCGACAATTCGATGTACGAAGTTGAGGTCATGCTGGGTGAAACCGATCCTTCCCACATCATAAGGACTATTGAGTATTGGGACATTGAGAGACGGAGGTGGCCCTCAAGGCAGCACTATGCAGTCTTGGTGGCTGAATCCATTTCCAGACGGTTCTTCAATGTGGTTCAACTCCTGAGTCTGAGCATCCCGCTTAAAGCTCTGCAAGTCGAACTGCTAAAGATCGGAAACCAATTGGCCCTTAATTTCGTGAAGGTACTTGACTCTTACGAAGAACCGGATGAACAAGAAACTGTGGATGAAGTTGATGAAAGCTACTGGGTAAAGCATTCCTTTTGGACGCTGGATCTCGCCCGGTACTTCCTTGAGAAGCTCCAGATAGCCTTTCCGAACTTGGAGTTGAACTGTGTGAAGAGCTATGTGGCTATCTGGGACGGAAAACGGAATCTGTTCGGGCTTCACAAAAGAACCAACCCAAGATCGCTCATGATTTTCAACGAAAAAGATGTGTCTACCGTAGAGATGATCAAAGGGCGATTTGATCAAGCCAATATTCCCTATGACTACAACAAGTATAGTGACTTCGTTGTCTATTTGGACAAAATGATTGTATCCAACAACATAGAGCTTTTTATCGAAATAATGAAAACCCGTCGCGGGATCGCGTCAGAAAGCGAAGTCTCTTAACGACAAGGTGCGCCGGATTGGTGACAAAAGGCGCTTCTCTTCCCTATGACCCACATGTTATTTCCAAAAACAGCCTTGACTCGTTTGCATACTATCGTTTCAATGTACTAAATCCAAACACATAGATGTTGGAGGATAAAATGAATACCGCCATTTCAATAAGAATCCCGGACGAGCTTGTACGCGAGCTTGATTCAGTCGCAAAAACAACAGAACGATCAAGATCATTTCACATCCGGAAAGCATTGGGAATATATCTCGGAGAGCAGGCAGATTTGCAGATTGCATTGGACCGGCTTCATGATACCTCAGATCCCGTTATTTCAATAAATGAAATGAGGGATGAATGAGATGTTTACCAGGGCAAGCCTTGCGGCGGCGGCTTGAAGCACGTTTAAAAAAGGGGTAAGGGTCT
>CAZAHK010000325.1:0-3029 GCA_964484555.1 uncultured Desulfobacula sp. | reverse complement strand
CCCAACCCCGGCGGTTACAAAGGGGTCGGCGATGCTTTGGGCATCAAACCCATCAATATTCCGGGCTGTCCGCCCAACCCCCTCAACCTTCTGGGCGTCATTGTCAAATACCTGAGCAAAGAGCCCATTGAACTGGACAGCATCGGCAGACCCATGTTTGCCTATGGCGAATCCGTTCACGACAATTGCCCGCGGCTGAAATTTTATGACGAAGGTAAATTTGTGACGGAATTCGGTTCCAAGGAAGCCGAGCTGGGATACTGTCTCTATCAACTGGGCTGTAAAGGCCCCCAGACCTATAATAATTGCCCCACGGCAAAATTTAATGACGGCACAAGTTTCCCCATCCAGGCCGGCCATCCCTGCATCGGATGCAGTGAACCGGATTTCTGGGATACCATGACCCCGTTCTATGAGGAATCATAAACGGCCGACATGAACAAACCTGAAACCTTTGTGAAATCTTAAATTTTAAATAAAAAGGAAACTATTATGGGGAAAAGAATTATGATCGATCCCATCACACGGATCGAAGGTCATCTGAGAATAGAAGTGGAAGTTGAAAACGGAAAAGTCAAGGACGCCTGGAGTTCAGGCCAGATGTTCCGCGGCATTGAAATGATGCTCCAGGGAAGGGACCCCAGGGATGCCCACCATTTCGTACAGAGGTCCTGCGGGGTCTGCACCTATATCCATGCCCTGAGTTCGGTCCGGGCCGTGGAAGATGCCTGCAAGATCGAAATCCCGGAAAACGCCCGGATCATCCGGAACCTGCTCCACGGGGCCCAGTACCAGCACGATCATATCGTTCATTTTTATCACCTTCACGCCCTGGACTGGGTGGATATTGTCAGCGCCCTGTCCGCCGACCCCGTCAAAACAGCCAAACTCTCTGCAAATACAAGCGGCAGACGGGAAACCGCCGAATATTTCAAAGAAGTCCAGACCAAGTTGAAAACCTTTGTGAACAGCGGCCAGCTCGGACCCTTCAACAATGCCTACTGGGGGCACCCGGCCTATCAACTGCCGGCCGAGGCCAACCTCATGGCCGCCTCCCATTACCTGGAGGCCATCAAACTCCAGGCCAAGGCCGCCCGGATGCATGCCATTTTCGGCGGGAAAAACCCCCATCCCCAGTCCCTGGTGGTGGGCGGGGTGACCTGCGTCGGCGATCTGACCCCGGAAAGAATTGATGAATTTGCCGCCATCTGGAAGGAAACCAAGGCCTTTGTGGATGAGATCTATATTCCGGACCTCCTGGCCGTGGCCTCTTTCTACAAAAACTGGGGCGCCATCGGCGGAAACAATACCACCTATCTCTGCTACGGGGATTTTCCCCAGGCCGGGATCAATGATAACCTGCTCATGCCGGCCGGCATACTCCTGGGGGATCTGAACCCCAAACCCGTGGATACACTGAAGATTACCGAAGACGTGACCCGGGGCTGGTATGAGAAAGGCGGGGCAAAACATCCCTACGAAGGCGAGACCAAACCCATCCAGGGTGAAGTCACCTATAATACCGATGCCCAATACAGTTGGATGAAGGCCCCGAGATATGACGGGAAATCCGCAGAAGTCGGCCCCCTGGCCCGGGTCCTGGTGGCCTATACCAGCGGCCAGAAAGATGTCAAGGCCCTGGTGGACCATGTCCTGAAGACCCTTGGCGTGGGCAGGGAAGCCCTTTTCTCCACCCTGGGCCGGACGGCTGCCAGAGGCATTGAAACCGTTGTGGTGGGCAATGCCATGGGCGGATGGATTGAAAAGCTCAAATCCAATATTGCCTCGGGCAACAAAAAGACCTACCAGCCCTGGACCATGCCGGACAAGGGCCGGGGCTTCGGCCTGAATGATGTTCCAAGGGGCGCCCTGGGCCACTGGATCGAAATCGACGGCGGCAAGATCAAGAACTACCAGTATGTGGTGCCCTCCACCTGGAACCTTGGACCCAGCGACGGCAAAAACCAGAAGGGCCCTGTGGAGAATTCCCTCATCGGAACTCCCATTGCCAATCCGGAACAGCCCCTGGAAGTGCTGAGAACGGTTCATTCCTATGATCCCTGCATTGCCTGCGCCGTTCATGTCACGGATCTGCACAACAATTCAACCTATAAGGTGAGCGTTATTTAACCCCATAAAGCGGGGTTCCGGCCATCCCGGCCGGGACCCCGTTTCCGAAAGAGAAAATATGACTGAAAATATTATGGTCCTGGGAGTGGGCAATATTCTCTACCGGGACGACGGCGTGGGCATCCGGGTGGTTGAACGGCTTGAGCGGCAGTATGAATTTTCCGACAACGTCACCCTTGTGGACGGCGGGGTACTGGGAATCAATCTGCTGGGGATTATTTCCGGCGCCGACAAGCTCATCGTGGTAGACACGGTGATGAACCACGGGGCGCCCGGTGATTTTCACAGGCTGGAACATGAGGACATCCCCAACCGGATCCTGGCCAAGAATTCCCTTCACCAGGTGGACCTCATCGAGGCCCTGACCCTTTGCCATGCCCTGGACCATGTGCCCCGGACCACCATCATCGGCATTGAACCCAAGGACCTCAATACCCTGGGCGAGGACCTGACCCCGGAAATCGAATCACGGCTGGACGGGCTTACGGACCTGGTTTTGGATGAAGTCAAGAGGCTGGGAGGGTCCTATTCCCTTAAGGCGTCTTAAAGGGCGAAAACATGATCCAAATCCATATCCCCGGCGTGGGGGAAAAACAGATCCGCCATGTGGTCTTTGATTATAACGGCACCCTTGCCAAAGACGGGGTTCTCATCCCCGGCGTTCGGGAGGAAATGGCCGCCTTTTCAGACAAGCTCTCCTTCCATGTCATCACCGCCGACACCTTTGGGTTTGTTCAAAAAGAACTTTCAGGAATTCACTGCTCCATTACCATCATCCCTGAAAAGGACCAGGCCGAGTCCAAGCTTGAATTTATCCGGCGGCTCGGGGCGGAGCAAACCCTTTGCGTGGGAAACGGGGCCAATGACCGGCTCATGCTCAAAGAAGCCGCCATCGGCAT
>CAZAHK010000324.1:0-3037 GCA_964484555.1 uncultured Desulfobacula sp. | reverse complement strand
CGTGCGGGAGGCCCTGTCCCTCATCAACCAGACCCTGGATGAGGCCCTGGCCGAGCAGGAAGGCGATTTTGATGCAGACAGCCGCTGGGCTTTGACCTGGTTTGAACAGATGGGTTTTGGTGAAGGGGATTTCGGGGTGGCAGAACAGCTTTCCAAATCCAAGAACACCAGCGTTTCCGGTCTGGCTGAAACCGGCATCCTGGTGTCCAGGGCCGGTAAGGTCCGGCTGTTGAAACCGGCTGAACTCCAGGCGGACTGGGACCCAACAAAAGACGGACGTCTCACGGTCTGGGAGATGGTGCACCAGCTCATCCGCGTGCTGGAAGCTGAAGGGGAAGGCGCGGCCGCCGAACTGGTGGAAAAGCTGGGGGGCCAGGCGGAAACGGCCCGGGAGCTTTGCTACCGCCTCTATACTCTGTGCGAACGCAAAAAACGGGCGGCCGAGGCCATGGCTTACAATGGCCTGGTGCAGAGCTGGCCCGAGATCACCCGCATGGCCAAGGCAAAAAAGGAAATGAAACCCGGCAAACAGGAAGAACCTGAACTGTTCTGATAGGAGCCCCCATGGCAATGACCAACCACGAACGCGTCGGCAAGGCGCTGGACCTTCTCAAAACCGGTCTCGGGCCCTTTGCCGAAAGAGAGTTTAACAATATCCACAAGGGACGGGCAAAGGCTGAAATCCGAGAGCTTGTGGCCGACGACCGCATCAACACGGAAAAACCCATGGCCCAGTGGGATGTGCTGGTTCTGCTCAAACTCATGTGGGATGCCTGGAATACGGTCTTCCGCCTGACCCTGGGCCATACGGAACGTAGCCTTGTCAGCGAGCTGCGGGAGTGCCGTAACAAATGGGCCCACCAGGAAGCCTTTACCAGCGACAATACCTACCGGGTCCTGGATTCAGCCGCGCGTCTTCTGACGGCGGTTTCCGCAACCGAAGCCGATGAAATCGAAAAAATGAAGATGGAACTTTTGCGTCTCCGCTTTGATGAACAGGTCCGAACGGAGAAACGAAAAAGTGCGGGCACGGCCATTGAAACCGCGGCCGAGGGCCGGCTCAAACCCTGGCGGGAAGTGGTGGCCCCCCACAAGGATGTGGCCTCGGGCCGCTACCAGCAGGCCGAGTTTGCCGCAGACCTCTGGCAGGTCCACCTGGGTGAGGGCACCGATGAATACCGGAATCCCGTTGAATTTTTCCGCCGTACCTTTCTCACCGAAAGCCTTAAAAGCACCCTGGTGGGCGGCATTCAACGCCTGAGCGGCCGGGGCGGGGACCCCGTGGTCCAGCTCCAGACCAATTTCGGCGGCGGCAAGACCCATTCCATGCTGGCCCTGTATCATCTGTTTTCCGGCGTCAATCCCACGGAACTTTCCGGTATGGATGTGGTCATGCACGAGGCCGGGGCGACGTCCGTGCCTGCTGCCCGCCGGGTGGTCCTGGTGGGCAACAAGATTTCGCCGGGCAACCCGTCCGTCAAGCTGGACGGGACGGTGGTGCACACCCTCTGGGGAGAGCTGGCCTGGCAACTGGGGGGCAAAGCCGCCTATGACCGCATCCGGGCCGATGATGAAAAAGCCACCAGTCCGGGGGACATCCTGCGGGAACTGTTTACCGCCTTTGGCCCCTGTCTGATCCTGATTGACGAATGGGTGGCCTATGCCCGCCAGCTCCATGACCAGAGCGATCTGCCCGGCGGCGGGTTTGAAACCCAGTTCACCTTTGCCCAGGTCCTGACCGAATCGGCCAAGCTGGCCGGGAACTGCCTTCTGGTCATCAGTCTTCCGGCTTCGGATACGGCCGGGTCTCCCCATACCAGGGCCGATGATGTCGAGGTCGGGGGACAGCGGGGCCGGGAGGCCCTGGACCGGCTGCGCAATGTGGTAGGCCGGATTGAATCTTCCTGGCGGCCTGCCAGTGCCGAAGAAGGATTCGAGATTGTCCGGCGCAGGCTCTTTGAACCCCTGGCCGATCCTGCCCATTTCAAAGACCGGGATGTGGTGGCCCGGGGCTTTGCCGATCTCTACCGCACCCAGTCTGCGGAATTTCCGCCTGAATGCCGGGATGCCGACTATGAAAAACGGATCAGGGCCGCCTATCCCATCCATCCGGAAATCTTTGACCGCATGTATGAGGACTGGTCCACCCTGGTGAAATTCCAGCGGACCCGCGGCGTATTGCGGCTCATGGCCGCCGTCATCCACAGCCTCTGGGAAAAAGGGGACAGAAATCCTTTGATCCTGCCCGCCCATATCCCCATTGATGACCCGCGGGTGCAGTCCGAGCTGACCCGGTATCTGTCGGACAACTGGGTCCCGGTCATTGAAAAGGATGTGGACGGCCCCAATTCCCTGCCCCTGCAGATGGACAATGATGTGCCCAACCTGGGCAAATTTTCAGCCTGCCGGAGAGTGGCCCGCACCATCTATATGGGATCGGCCCCACTGACAAAGGCAGCTCACCGGGGGATTGAAGACCGCCGCATCAAGCTCGGGTGTGTGATCCCGGGTGAATCCCCGGCCATCTTCGGCGATGCCCTGCGGCGGCTGGCCGGGGTGGCCACCTATCTTTACCAGGACGGCCCCCGCTACTGGTATTCCACCCAGCCCACCGTGACCAAACTGGCCGATGACCGGGCCGAACAGCTCAAACGGGACCCGGACAAGATCATCCAGGAGCTGAACAAACGATTGCGGGATGATCTGAGACAGATGGGGGATTTTTCCCGCATCCACCCCATGCCCCATTCCGGCCAGGATGTGCCCGATGATCCCGAAGTCCGCCTGGTGGTCCTGGGCATGGAATTTCCCTACGGCAAAGAACCATCCTGCCCGGCCGAACTGGCAGCCAAAGCCATATTTGAATCCCGGGGCAATACGCCGAGGCTCTACAGAAATTCCCTTATTTTTCTTGCCGCCGATAAAACCCGGCTCCAGGACCTGGATGAGGCAATCCGGAAATATCTCTCCTGGGAATCCATCCTTTCTGAAATCAAAGCCCTGAACCTTGATCCCCAGCAGGTCAAACAGGCCGACA
>CAZAHK010000323.1:0-3070 GCA_964484555.1 uncultured Desulfobacula sp. | reverse complement strand
GAAAAAGAAAGCTCCGTTTGCTATCAATGGAATTTAAATAACGTTGTAGGGTTAAGGGTAGTTTTTTCCGGATCTGGAATAAATCCGACTATTGTTCGTGTTTGGATGACGGTCTATGTTAAAGATAGGCCTATGAAACTTTTCCTTTCCGATAAAGTTATCAAAAAGTATTGAATACCTCATTCCATTCAGCACGGTTTCACACAAAATATTGATTTTATTCCATTCCATAATTCTGTTGAGCGAGCCTTCACGTTGAAAAGTCATGGACATTTACCCGGGTGAAAAGATTCTATGCAACCAGGAGAGCAAAAGCAGGGTAAGAAATGGCCGGTTTCCCCAAATACCGAGATATGCCCCAAGCCCTGAAACCCTCTTAAAACGAAAATATGGAGGCCGGTTTTTTCCCTGAAACCTTAAATTGCAGGGTATGCTGGTAAAAAAAACCGAAAGTCTTTTTATCCCTCTTGTAATCCATCGAAAGTTTTTTACATCAACATAGGGTCAGGATGAATTTATCAAAACAAGAAAAGCTTTCTAAGGAGGTGTCATTCCCTGGGAAAACATTGGCAGCGTCGATACCGGCAACATTGAGATAGAATGATCTATTTGATAAAAGCATTTGACATCTTGTAGTTTAAAAGCTACTTTATAATTAATGGAAACAACAGAGAGAATTATACAAGAATATATTACCGCTGGTGGTAAAAATCCTTTCAGGGACTGGTTTGATTCTCTTAAAGATATCCAGACTCAGGTTAAGATTGATGTAAGGATAGGCAGGTTAAGGCTCGGTAACTTCGGCGATGCTAAAAGCCTTGGGAAGGGCGTATATGAACTGAGGATACCATTTGGCCCCGGATATCGAATATATTATGGTCTTGAAGGCAGTAAAATAGTTCTGCTGCTTTGTGCGGGAGACAAAAGCAGCCAGAAAAAAGATATCAAAGATGCACATGCCTATTGGCAAGAATATATAGGAGGAAAATAATGGCAACTGCAAATTATCAAGAAGGGCTTTCAGAAAGATTGCAGAACCCCGTGTATGCTACTGAATATTTAAATGAGGCATTGCGGGAAGGTTCCCAGGAAATATTTATGCTGGCACTCAGGGATGTGGCAAAAGCTAAAGGGATCTCAATGGTTGCTAAAGAAACTGATCTCAATAGAGAAACCATGTATCGGATGCTGTCAGAGAAAGGCAATCCCAATCTTTCAAGTTTAAATAAAATATTAAATACCCTCGGGTTAACATTGACCATTGAGACAAAAGGGAATGCTGCCTAAATAGTTGAAATCTTTTTTCCGGGGGAATATCCTTATGAAGAACAATTCAACCATTTTTCCTATGGTATCCTTTATGGTAACACAGATTTTTTTTGTCTTGTAAGCGTCTGAATTTATTCATAGGTTGGTGGAGCTGAGGGGGATCAGCAACACATGCTTATAACTCTTTGATATTGTTGCCTTTTACTATTTTTTATTACGGGGTTCAACGAAAAATGTACAACTAAAATGTACAAGTTGAACAACGTATTGCACCCTTCTTTATCACACTATTGAAGATATCAAAATGATATTTTCCTTCAACTGGATTAATTTTTAATTTCAAGGTTTACAATCTCAACATCATTCTCATTATGAACCGGTTTTTCCAAGTCTATAATGACTATGTGGATAGGTTGATACATTTATTAAAAAAAATGTTTTCAAAGGCGACCTTGGGTTATGCCATTTAATTTAAAAAATTTTTTTATTTTATCTACATCTTTTTCTTCTACATACACTGTCATAGGTACAGTCTCTGATGTTTTTTTACATTCTATCCAAATATATTTTAATTCATTTCCATATTCAATGGTCTTCATGCATATATCTGGCGTTTCCAAAACAGAATATACATTCAAATTTATAGGACATATTCTTGGTTGTAGTATCAATTCAGAAACATGTCCATCAATTACATCAGGATCATATCCAAGTTTATTCTCAGGAATTAAACTATAATCAATTACGCCTTCATTATTCAAATATACATTTGCAACCTGTGATACAATCATTTCAATTACACCACCATTTTTCACATGATCAGTATTATCTGGATAATCGCCCATAAAAACTTTTGCTGTTTCAAATTTCGGAATATTTAGTTCTATTGGTATTTGGTTATATTCATTTCTTATACCATCATTATGAGCAGACATTTCATTATACATGTCTATTATAATTTTTCTCCATGAATCATCCAATTTTGCTCTTTTAAATGCCATAACATTTTCAATGTTAATAGGTTCTTTTTTAGTATCTTGAACCGGCTGATTTAATATTTGTTTTTTTTCAGCAACCACTTTTTTTTCTGGCTCTGGTGCTGGTTCTGGTGTTTTAATTTCGCCATTTAAATTTTTACCAAGATTATTTTTACTAACTTTCATAATATTCACCTTACAATATCTGTAGTTATAATATACTGATAGTCATTGGGCTTTGATTAGTATCAATTTTATATTTTATCCAGATTTGCAATTTCCACATCATTGGCGTCATGAACAGGTTTTTCCAAGTCTATAGGCTATATGACGATCACAAATATCCTTAAATACACGGATGGTTTGCAAGGTTATGCTGTTATAATAATGATGAGGTCGTCCAGCATCAGAATATGAACATTTTCAGTAATTATTTTTTTTGCAGGTTGTGGCAATGCTTTTATTTTATGATCATCATATGGCTTGAATCTGATGCCGGATGGACTATGAGCCAGCATTTCTTCCAAAAAATAGAAGTGGGCGTTAAGACTTGAGTAAATTGAGCTAATAAAATCAAGTCTTTCAATAAATAATGGTTTAAAAATATATAAAATAATTTCTATTTCAGCTTGTTCAGATGTCAAACGTAATGCAGGAAGATTCTCTGCAATGATTTTATATCCAACCACCCCGTTTTTTAAAAATACTTCACCGATGTGAACCGATTTGCCATTGATTGTTTTATAGAAAAATCCACCAGTAAATAATTTTGATGGTCATGTAAAAAGTCAGGCCGCCAATTTCAGGCCACCAGGACCCGGGCA
>CAZAHK010000322.1:0-3112 GCA_964484555.1 uncultured Desulfobacula sp. | reverse complement strand
CCCTGGGCAAACCAGGAATAGATGGCTCTTCTTTCCGCATGGCCTTCGTTGTAAAGATCGATCACAGGGGTGGGGCATACTTCCCGGCAGGCCCCGCAGCCCGTGCATTTATCCTCTTCCACATACCTGGCTTTTTTCCTGACCGTGGCCGTAAAATTCCCGGCTTCTCCCGTCAGCTTTTCAAGTTCGCTGTAGGCCAGAAGTTTGATATTGGGATGTCGACCGACATCCAGCATCTTGGGCGAAAGTATTCAGATGGCGCAGTCGTTGGTGGGGAAGGTTTTGTCCAGCTGGGCCATCTTCCCGCCAATGGAAGGAAGCTGCTCCACCAGGTAAACCTTGAATCCCATTTCGGCCAGATCCAGCGAGGACTGGATCCCGGCAATGCCGCCGCCAAGGACAAGTATATCCTTTGTCACAATCGTTTCTCCTGTTGTCTTCATATATGATTCGCCCTCAGGCCACCTTTCTGATATTGGCGGGCCCCAGGGCTTTTATGGTTTCCGTAAATTCGTTTGCCGTTTTGGCAAATTTGGTTCCTTCGGCGGAGGAAATCCATTCCAGCCGGACTCTTTTCGGGTCAATGCCCAGAAGGTTTAAAAATTCACCGGTCATCTCAAACATCTTTTGGGCCTTTACATTACCGTCCAGGTAATGGCAGTCACCGATATGTCAGCCCGAGACCAGGACGCCGTCGGCCCCTTTTTCAAAGGCTTTGAGAATATAATTGGGGTTGATCCCGCCGGAACACATGACCCTGATGATTCTCATATTGGGCGGATACTGGAACCGGCTCACGCCGGCCAGGTCAGCCGCCGCATAGGAACACCAGTTGCAGGCAAAGGTCAGGATCTGCGGGTTAAAGTCTTGAGACATGTCAGGGTCCTTTCTATGATTCAAGTGCTGTTTCGATCATGGTCAGCACCTCATTATTATAATGGAAAACACCGGCCGCACCGGTGGGGCAGGCCACGGAACAGGCGGCGCAGCCTTTGCACAGGGCCTGCTGGACCGAGGCGATCTTAACGCCGTCTTCCCGGATATTAACGGTAATGGCCCCAAAGGCGCAGGCTTCTTCACAGGCGCCGCAACCCCGGCACAGGGCCTCGTTGACCTGGGAGACCACGCCGTCCACGGTCACGGTTTCCTTGGACAGGACCACGGTGGCCCGTGATGCAGCCGCCTTGGCCTGAGCAATACTTTCTTCCACCGGTTTGGGATAATGGGCCATACCGGCCAGAAAAATACCGTCCGTGGCAAAATCCACGGGTCTCAACTTGGCATGGGCTTCCATGAAAAACCGGTCGTCGTTCAGGGAAAGCTTGAACATCTGGGCCAGGGCTGCGTTGTCTTCCGGAACAATGGCCGAGGCCAGGACAATGAGATCGGGTTCCAGGCCAAGGTTCATACCGAGCACATGGTCCCGGACCGTCACTGATAGGGAAGATCCCTCTTTTTGAACCAGGGGTTTATGGTCAAGGTCATACCGGACAAAGATAACCCCTTTGTCACGGGCTTCCTTGTATTTCTCTTCCCTCTGGCCATAGGTCCGGATATCCCGGTAGAGCACATAGACATCCATGTCCGGGTTCACTTCCTTGAATTTCAGGGCCGATTTCACGGAATGGGTACAGCAGACCTTGGAGCAATAGGGACGTTCCGGCTCCCGTGACCCCACACACTGGATGAACACGGCCGCATTCATGGTTTTCAGAAACGAGCTGTCTTTGGCCATCCGTTGATCCAGCTCCAGATGGGTCAGGACCCGTTCGTCTTCACCGTATAAATATTCGTCTGGTTTTCTTTCCTTTGCACCGGTGGCAATAATCACGGCGCCGTGATCAATCGTCTGGTCCTTGCCGTTTACGGATAAAGTCGTCTTGAAATTTCCGATAAACCCGGCCGTATCCTTGACCGTTGCCCCGGTGAAGACCTGGATCAGGGCGTTTTCCCGGACGTCTTTCACCAGCTTGGCCACATTTTCGGCAATGGGTTCGCCCTTCCAGGTCTGGTTCAGGTGAAGGGCATTTCCGCCCAGCACGGCCTCTTTTTCCACCAGGGTGGTAAAAAAGCCCTGTTTGGCAAGACCCAGGGCCGAGGTCATCCCGGCCACACCGCCGCCGATGACCAGACCTTTCTGGACGATTCCCACGGTGGGCTGGGGCAGGGCCCGCATGAGGGAGACCTTGGCCACGGCAATGCGAACCAGATCCTTGGCCTTGGCTGTCGCCAGTTCAGGCTCCTTGGAATGGACCCAGGAGCACTGGTTCCGGATATTGGCCATCTCGATTAGATATTTATTCAGCCCCGCATCCTTCAGGGTTTCCTGGAACAGGGGCTCATGGGTTCTCGGGGTGCAGGCGGCCACAACGATGCGGTTCAGGCCGTTTTTTTCGATGACCTGTTTCATTTTATCCTGGGTGTCCTGGGAGCAGGTGAACATATTCTCTTCCACAAAGGTCACATGGGGAAGGGTCCTGGCATAGGCCGCCACATCGGGCACATTGACGATGCCACCGATATTGGTGCCGCAGTTGCAGACAAAGACCCCGATCCTCGGGTCCTGGCCCATGATATCGGTCTCGGCGGGATAGGTCCTTGTCCGGGTCAGGGTTCCCCTGGCCGGGGAAAGACTGGTTCCTGCATCACAGGCGGCCGCGCTGGCTTCCATGACGGCCATGGGAATATCTTTGGGTTCCTGGAGGGCGCCGCAGACATAAAATCCCTTGCGGGAGGTTTCCACCGGGGAAAAGCTGCTGGTGACCACAAAATTATTGGCATTCAGTTCGATTCCCATGTTCCTGACAACGGCGGCCAGATCGGCCGGGGTTTCCATGCCCACGGACAGGACCACCATGTCAAAGACTTCGGTGATATTCTTTCCGTCTTCGCTCACATAGGTGGCGATGAGCTTATGGTTCTCATCCTGGGTAATGGTATGGATCCGGGATCTGACAAACCTCACCCCCTGATCCTTGGCCCGTTCATAGTATTTTTCAAAGTCCTTGCCGTAGGTTCTCATGTCCATGAGGAAAATGGAGGCTTCAAACTCGCCGGAAATATGATCCTTGGCCATCATGGCTTCTTTTACGGCATACATGCAGCAGACCGA
>CAZAHK010000321.1:0-3153 GCA_964484555.1 uncultured Desulfobacula sp. | reverse complement strand
AAAACTTCAATCTCCTATTCACAGAACCGAAGTCCTGCCCTGGGTAAAAAAAGATAGTCAGTGGGGGTGCCCGTGAAGGCTCTGAAATCTTTTTCCATCTTTTATATATCGTGGGAAAGCAGTTTTGTAAATCAGGGAAAACCCTGAGTTTTTGATTTATTTTCAAACCGTCTGTATACAGACACTCCAACTTTTCCATATATGGAAACCGGTTTCTAAACGTTTAGAAACGTCTTTTCCGTTATTTTCCAATGTCCAATTTTATGTGTTACATCGGCATTGAAGATAAAGAAATCCATGAGCTATTGATGAATGAGGTCGGTTGAAAAACTTTTATCAAAAATCATCGTCCAAACTGCCTTCATCGACCAAACCCTTGAACAGAAAGGATTTGAAAGTGGGCGATAAATATTTGGACGATGCGGACAGTAAAATCACCAAAACTTTTTTATTCCTGTTCTCCCGGGCCAGAAATCTTTCCCATTCTCTTTTTTTGCCAAACCCCGCTTGAACAACTGTTGGAACAGAAGTTTTTATTGCGTGGGGTTTCCTGATAAAAATGGTTTCCACATTTCTGACAGCGCTTGAAGTGGCTTGGAATAAGATGCTCATTCAAAACCAGGGAAATAAAAACAGATTCTGCCTTTGCCTTTTCGGTTTTAACATCCATTCGATCGAGAGGTACGGCATCAGTTTCAAATCTCTGGACAAACTTATCCGCCTCAACAATCACTATTCTTTTCCCCTTCTGGGCTTCAATTTGCTCATTTTGAGCCAGGTCTTCCATTATTTTGAGTAAGTGCCTCTGGATTGAACTCAAATGCTTTTTTATATTTTTCAACCCTTCTTCTGACCTTTCCAGGGGAAGCATTGAAAATATATCATATTTTTGCTTGTAAGCGGATAATCCAGAACCGTCTTCACTGTAAAGGAACCGCAAATACTTCAACCCCACCGAGGGGATGCTGTCAAAATCAATCTTTTCAATATCCTGGTTCAACAGGCTGAAAAAGTCCTCAAGGATGCTTGCTGATGGGGTTTTGGTAGATGGCATGATACTGGGCTCCTATAATAAATAAGGACGTCTAATTATAAAATATTTTTGTGTCAAAATATTGACTTGTAACAATATTGTATTATATTTGATTATAACATTTATAAATATATCCATGACAACACCAAATAATATTATATTTAATAACGCCACAAGAAAGCAAGCAAAAAAGGAGGTGATAAAAGATAGCACCAAACAGAACAGCACTCCACAGCCTGAGCACCCATCTCATTAAACGGGGGAAGAAGAAAACTTCACAAACCTGCCCTGGAGCAGGCAAATTGATAGATGTATGGGGTGCTGATGAAAATATTATCAGATTTGGATGTAAACCTTTTAATTGAGGAGATGATAATTGAACTGATCGTGTCAATCCTTAAAAACAAAAAGAAAAAAAACCAGAAAGATTAATCTAAAAATGCGCCACCCCATCCTCAAAAAATGGGGTGGCCTCCAAAAGGAGCCTATAAAATGAAAATGGATGAAAAGAATACAGGCGTAGCAATATACATCAGGTCAAGTAAAGACCGACATGACGTTTCCTGCGAAGCGCAAAGAACAGAACTTGAACAATACGCATTATCTCAGGGATATGCCAGAGTTTATTGTTTTGAAGACAAGGCGCTTTCTTCCACCAGAGATATGAGACCACAATTTGATGAAATGATAAGCACGGCAACATCACCCAATCCACCTTTTCAGAAAATCCTATGTAAGGACACAAGCAGGTTTGGTCGTGACAGCACTGAAAAAAATGTTCTTCTGTGGCAGTTGAGAAATAAGCATAATATAGAAGTGATTTTCAAAGACATGCCCCATACTGGCAGTTTCATGGACGAGGCTTTTGAGCAGATCATGTCAGCCATGGATTACATCCATTCACAACAGAGCAAGGTCAAAGGGGTTGCGAGCATGAAGCAGAATATCAGAAATGGATACAGGGCAGGTGGTCAGGCTCCCTACGGTTATAAATTGGATGAAATTAAAATAGCCGAACATAGAAACGGAGACACCATCACAAAAACTAGGTTAATTCCCGACCCCGAAACAGCACTATACGCAAAGGAATATTTTGAAAGAAGAGCAAAGCATGAGCCCAGGAGAGCTATTTTAGAGGATTTTCATAAAAGAGGAGTCCCAACCCCAACGGGCTCTATCCGATGGGCTGTATCAACCGCCAAGTCAATGGAAGACAACATCGAAACTTACCAAGGGCATACCATCTTCAATAGGCATAATGAACGGCTCAAAAAGAACGGAAAATCAGACGGATATAAAGGCGGAAAAAAATGGCGGGAACGAGAAGAATGGGTCATCACTGAAAATACCCATGAGCCCATTGTTACGGAAGAGATTGCGGAAGTCATCAAGGACAATAAAAATAAAGGCCTACGGGACAGCATATACAATAAAAAGACTTATCCGCTGACAGGGGTCCTGAAATGTGGTGTCTGTAATGAAAATTTCACGGGTGATAATGGATATTACAGGTGTAATTCCAAAAGCAAGATTGGTCATAGATGTGCTAACGGAAGTATATCGCAAACCTGGATTGAACAAGTGCTGTCATCTTTATTAGCAAGCGTGGTTTTAAAATTCAAAAATCTGGAACAGGTCATTGAAAAAATAAACAAACGAGTTACAACAACAGACACATCCAAGCTCCCTGCCCTGGAAAAACAATTACAGGAACTGACCATCCAAAGGAAAAAGCTGATTGCCCTTCACATGAAAAACCTTATTGATGAAAATGAACTGGACATGGAACTTCGGACCTTAAAAGAGCATAAAACCGGAATAGAAGAGGAAATCAAAAAGATTGAAGGGGAAAACGAGGCAACTAATATATCAAAGGATGACATTAAAAAGGTGATAGAAAATCTGTCACAGGAAATACACCATGCCTCACCTGATACCTTGCGGATGGTGTTCAATAGATTGTTCAGGGAAATCAAGATAAGTCCGAAAACAAAAAAATCGAAAGGACCTTGGAGTAGATGGTTGCTACTCAAAGGCATCTCGATTTCTTTTACTGGGGTAAAAATGGCGTCCCCAAGGGGATTCGAACCCCTGTCGTCGCCGTGAAAGGGCGATGTCCT
>CAZAHK010000320.1:0-3168 GCA_964484555.1 uncultured Desulfobacula sp. | reverse complement strand
GGATGTCGCCAAAACCCTGGAACGCCTTGCCGACAGAAAACTCATATTTACGGGCCTGACCCGGAATAAAGAAAGGGGCTATGCCCTGCATCAGGCCGGGTTCGGCTTTCCCCAGTCCTTTTTCTGGGACGGGAAGACCACCCCCTTTGCCCTGAAAATGACAAAGCTCGTGCTGAAATATTTCAACCGCAAGGTCACGGCAGAAGCCTTTGGCGGAAAAAGCACCAAAGCCTACCGCTATATCCCGGTTCACCAGTCCCTGGAGCCCGGGGTCCAGGCCGTCCTTCCCCATGACCGGATGGACACGGTGCTTGACCGTGCCGAACGCTATGCCGTGGCCCATTGCCCCTGCAGGGTACAGGCAGGCCTCATGGACAGGGCCTGTGAGCATCCCCTGGAAGTCTGCCTCAAATTTGACGACATGGCCGCCTATCTCATCGACCAGGGCCTTGGCCGGGAAATCACCCGGGAAGAAGCCGGGCAGATTGTCCGGACGGCCGCCGAAGCCGGCCTTGTGCATTTTGTGGACAATGCCGTCGGCGGCATCAAGCACAATTGCAACTGCTGCGGCTGCTCCTGCTGGAATGTGGGAATGATCCGGAGACGAAAGATCCCCAGGGATGACCTCATGGCCGTGTATTTTCTCCGGGAGACGGACCCTGATCTCTGCACCGGCTGCGGCGCCTGCATCGACATCTGCCCCGTGGCTGCCCTCACCCTTGGAGACGGGCTGGCCAAGGTGGATGAAAACTGGTGCATCGGCTGCGGGGTCTGCGCCTTAAAATGCGATTTCGACGCCGTAAGGATCATTTACAGGACAGATCAAAACCCGGTGCCCCCTGATTTTGAAACCCTTCACACCACCATCCAAAGGGAACGGGACTGAAGATCTTGTCCTCTCCCAGCCCAGGCCCGGGAATTGAACCGGATCACCCTGCCGGGGGGTGGTATAAACAGGATGGCTGCTTTTTTCCCGGCGGTTCACAGGGGTTCACCTCCGGACGAGTTTTTCCCCCAGACGCCTTGCCTTTTCCGCCAGGGACGGGGAAATCGCTTTGGATTTTTTGGTTCCCGGTTTTGTCAGCGACCCCACGACCTTGTAGCCCCCATAGTGGAGAACCTCTCTCACGGCCCGAAGGGTTCCCCGGCTCTCGGGAAGTATAAAATTAAAGGGCCAAGGCGTGGTGCACGCCGTCACGACCACGGCCCCCTTGCCTTTCTGCCTTGGAACCGGAATCCCCTTGGGGCTTTCCCCCATAAACACGGGAACGTTGCGATCCAAGAGAAGTTTCAAGGGAGCGGACATATTCCCCCAGTGTGTCGGCGTACCGATGACCAGGGCATCGGCATCCTGGATCTTGCTTCCCACCCTGTGTGCATCATCCTCGGGCAGGATGCAGGTCTCCTTTTCCCGGCAGACCATGCAGGCGGTGCAGAATTTCATATGGAGGCCGCAGACATTGATCCATTCGATGTCATGCCCGGTTGACAGGGGTTCCGTCACGGCCTTGAGGAGGGACGCCACCGTTCCGTTCGGCCGGGGACTTCCGTTGAGCACCAATATTTTCATCTTTGATTTTGCCTTTTAACGGATGCCATACCCGGCTCAGCCGCTATTTGGATTTGCCCGATTTAATGGCATGGTTAATTGCTACGTATTTTTTTCAAACATAGCTATCTGTTTAGGCTTGTTCAACGGTATCACCTCAATTATTTTTAAAATGCTATAATCAGTTCCAATTAATTCATCGTCAAAGTCATATTTGTTTGTCATTTCAACTATTGCGCGGACCGAGTCTCCTGGTCGAATATCAATTTCGCGGTCTTGAAAGCTTTTAAGCCAATCTATATGAATTATTTTTGCGGGAAAACTACGCCCACCATGACGAAAATCCCATTTTGATTCTCCAAGATAGTCTGGTTTTTTTATTTTCAGGATCATTTCTGACTTAGATATTATCTTATCTTTTGTTAACAAATCCTCAATTGATTCTGGAACCATTTTAAATTCAAGATTGAAACCGACTTTTCTATCGTCTGCTATGATGTATGATGCATTATCATTGTGTTGTAAATGTGATAGACTTGAAGAAATTTGCTCTATATTATGCAAAAGGCTTTTTGTAGATATTTTTTCATAGACAGGCAACCATTTAACATCAGTTTCTTTTGCTGCCTCATGGAGTTGATTTTCAAGCTGTTTAACCTCAGATGCGTCTGTAATCTTGGTTCTACCATTTAGAAAATCAATTGTGATATATTTTGCCTTTACCAAATATTTACCAACAGCAGGCTTCCAATCAAGATTCTTTAGGGCGTCATCATCTACAGCTTCTATAAGATTGCTAAGCCAAGATTTGATTGAACCAGTTTCGATATCCTCAAGTATAAGAACCGGTTCTATATTTGAATCAATCGATTTTACTAGTGAGCGATCAAACTCATGGAAAGTTTCGATCAACTCCTGCATAGTTCGAAAAACCCGTGCAGGATCTTTCGAACCTTTTTCAAATTGAATCTCAATACAGTAGTCTGCTTTAGATGGCTTTGTCATTTTCTGCTTACCGTTAATCGCCGTGGATTTAGCGGTTATCCTCAGATCTTTCAAAAAACAGAGAGCTAACCCGATATCATTAATAAATCAGAGGTATATTCACCTATGGTCAAAAATCCGGTTCAAGGGTTTCGTATCAGCATTTGAACCGTTTGTAAAGGCTATTTCGAACCCGAATTTTTGGATATGATGGCCCTCATCCTTGAGGCTGGATCGGCCAAAACAACCGAAAATCGGTGCATCGGCTGCTGAGCCTTAAAATGCGATTTCGATCATGGGATAGGTTCATTATGAACGGCCATATCCGACAGGATATCCGCAACGAGTTTCCGAATCCCTTTCAGCGCTTTTTCCGGCGTATCCGCCAGCCAGCTCAGGCTTGGGAATTCAGCATACAGGCCGACATATTCATTATCCTCTTCAGACCAGGTGACCCGGTATGTATATTTATCATTTTTTTCTGCCATCACGCCCTCCTCATGATTCTGCAAACAGACCTCGGGTTTTGCCGTCCTTGAGGTTCACCAGGCCTTCCTCGCAGATCCGGAGATAGGGGATGGCAGCCCCGGTCAATGTGATCAGGGTCAGGACCGGGTCCGGAAAAACAACGCCAA
>CAZAHK010000319.1:1537-3171 GCA_964484555.1 uncultured Desulfobacula sp. | reverse complement strand
AAAAATAGATGGCCTCATCCATGGTTTCCTTTTGATATACAGGGTCTAAAAATATCATTTTAAGATCAGGCAGATATATGACGCTATGGGTGTCGCGAGTAAGCTCAAGGGTTTTCAGGCAGATATCCAGGAACAGGTATCTCCCGGCTTGCGGGGTAAATCCGCCTGCCTCACAGAATAGATTTTTTTTCATGGCCACAAAATAATCTACCATCTGAAAGCTTCTTTCTTTTAATGCAGAGGGAAAATCCATTTGAAGATATTGGTAAGCTGAAACCGGACTGTGGTTGTGATCCACAACCACACCCGCAGAGGCAATTTTCCCTTTCGGGTCACTGATTCGTCCCCCAAATACCTTGTTTTCCCCATGTTTTAAAAACGCCTGATTGAGACAATCCAGCCATCCTTTGAGAGGGGCAAGGTTTTTTTCAAGAAATATCAGGTGTTCCCCTTGAGCCGTTTCTCCGGCCTGATTCATCAAGGCAATGGGACTGTCACCCGTGGGCAGGATGAGTCTTTTGATATCTCCTTCCAGAGAATTCAGGATATGAAGGATTTCTTTAGATTTTTTTTCAGGTTCCAGTAAGACTATTTCAAAATCCCCCTGGTTTTCAGAATTAAATGCCACAGCTTCAAGCTGGGCCAGGAAAGCATGGTGATGGTCCGGAACCTGAATGATGATTGACCATTTTGTATCAAGTGACTGTTCCGGGTTTCCTAAACACGTGCCGGCGAAGGTATTGGCCTGGATAGTTTTTTTAAAGACGCGGCAGATATTTTCAATGGACTTTTTTGTATCAATAATCTCGCTTTTAAGGTAGTTTTCTGTTTTTTCTTTATCAAGCCATTTTGAAAAATCGGTTTTGTCTGTCAGCGTTTTGGCAAACTCTGCAGCGCTCATTTTGACAGCCACACCTTGATCCACAAAGGAATAGGGTGCATCCGGGCTATATGCAAAATCCAGTTTGACAAGCGGCTTGCCGAATGCAATGGCTTCAAGCCCTGTGGTGCTGCGCTGGCCTAATACACACACATCGGCCATGGACAGGAGGTCGTAGGTATTTTCTTGTGCATGAATAAAATGACTATTTTTTTTGAATGGGTCTTTTATTGAATTCTTCCATTTGTCTATCTGCTGTTTTTTACAGGCAGGGTGAAATTTCACAAACAAGGTTTGATCCTTATTTTCCGATATGGTCTTGAAAATGGGGGTAAACAGGTCAGGTTTTGGTAAAACGGAAGAAAGAATCAGGAGAACAACAAAATGGTTTGATATGCCATAGGTTTTCCTTTTGGTTTCTCTGACTCTTTTTTGGGTTTGAACTGTCATTTCTTTTGCAAGGTGGGTGTTTCCCACCGGCCAGATTTTGGATTCAGGTGCTTCATAACCAACCATTTTCTTTTTTACCCGTTCACCCCAGACAAGATTCAGGGTTGAATATTGTGCATGCCCGGAATAACCAAAATCCGTATCATAGGTCAGACCTTCCTGGAGGGTAATGAACGGGATATTTTCTTTTTTTGCGTGGAAAGCAAACATTTTTCCCCAGCGGTTGAGTTCATGCAGGGCAAAACAGAGGTCAGGTTTTTCCTTTTTTAAAAGGTTTCTAAGTCCGACATATTCCATGGCCGTG
>CAZAHK010000319.1:0-1437 GCA_964484555.1 uncultured Desulfobacula sp. | reverse complement strand
CACCGCTGGATGCGAGTCTTTCCATAACAGGCGTGATGAACCGGGTGTGATGGGCAAGTGCAATATAGGCGATTATTTTTTTATTTTTCCAGAAATGATCCATTATTTGCCCTGTTTGTGTGTTAACAGCATGATAATATCCCCTAGTTCAGTCTTTTTCTGTTTGAGCGCAATCGATTGTTTAACCGCTTTTAAAAACTCCTTTTTCTGATTATCCCTTTTTTTATATCCTTTGTTCAAGGTCGGTAAGAGCGGATCAAAGATGAGGCTGGGGATGTTTTTTTCCTGGGCGACATTGGTCTGAAAGCAGGCTGAACAGGCGATAAGACTTTCCGCCATCAACATTTCCCAGGGATTGTTGATGTTATGAAATGAATAAGAGGCAAATTTTTTTAACTCGTTGCGGTAGACGGTTTTAATGATTTCTTTTTGGGAATAGGCGCCCCTGACCTGATCTTCTCCAAAACCGAACATCAGATGAAGTTTATCACCCACCGGTTCGATGATGTTTAGCATTTCCTGGTACTCATATATCATTGCAACATTGTGAGGAACATAAAGGACAGTCCTCTGAGCAGGTATGGAACATTCATTCCGGTAATGATAGGCGGCTTTGGCCCCATTCAGGTTAAATTCATTGGAAACCGATGAAAATATGGATGCTTCATAAAAAGGGATCAGCCAGATGTTTTTGTGATTTATTATGGTTTTTAAATAGTCATAACTTTCATTGTATCTTGTAATGATGCCGTCAACCAGTGAAGGGGCAAGGGTCCATCTTGTATCAAGGGGAAGCAGTTCATACCCGATGACCGGGATGCGGTTCTGATTTGCCCAGAGGATAGCGGCATGAAATACACGTTCTTCTGTTTCCGAAGAGCCCAGCGGGCTCGGAATTTGAAGAATCAACCCACAGGTGTCGGCAGGTTTGGCAAGCCCAATAAAGGTCTGCATGACATTGCCGCCGCCTAAATCATCCAAGAGTAATACATCTGAGAAACTCAACCCTTCAGCAAATTTTTTATCTTTCAGAATTTCCCGTTTTGCAAGATATCCCTGGTATGAATCGGTTGCCGTTCTTGTGGTTGTTTTAAAAGATTCCGGTGTCAGGATTTTTATTTTCTCCAGAAGATCAAAAGAAGAATCCGGCACCATGAATTTAAGGTTAAGGTGTTTTTCCATACGGGTCTGCAATGTTTTCAGAAATTCACAAATTGTCGGTGTGGTTTGATTCGATTGAATCAGCCAGATTATGTTTTTTTTCATTTTAGATACCTGTGACCCGTCTATCATGTGCCGGTTCCCATTCTGCAGCCCACCCGATTCGATTGAAAAACAATTGTATTTGCCGATGGCGGCTACCAATGGTATATGAAATTTATATTTTATATGAAACACCATAGCCCGGCAATGCCAATTTTACCCTTTGCATCTTTT
>CAZAHK010000318.1:0-3191 GCA_964484555.1 uncultured Desulfobacula sp. | reverse complement strand
AGAGCGTGAGCACGATTTGATTCATTTCTTTTTTATTCAGGCGTTTCTGATCCCGGGCTTTTTTTGCTTGTTCCATAAACATGTACCCTATCTTGTCGAAAACCAGCGCAAGGTTGTCTATCAAGGGTTTTGACAGGTCATCAATAATCAGCCACCCCAGTGAATGACGCTTGTTATGTCCCAAGCCAGGCTCGTTATATCCCAAGCTAGTGTCGCTAGGGGTTTTATCGGCTAGGGATATAACCATACTTTGAGAAAATGCCTGATCTGCATTGGGGAGTGATTGCCCCGGCAGATGATACACTGTGCCCCGGCCGTGGCCGTGAGATTCAAGAAGCCCTGCCTTCATCAGATGCTGGAATGCCAGCGTCAAGTCATGGGCATGATCGGTGGAGATTTCCGTCATTCGCCTATGGGTTGTGGTCTGTTCAGTGGCAGCCGATGCCAGGATCAGCCGTTCCAGTTCCGGCAGCCGGTCAAATTGATCGCCCATAGACTGTCGAAGCTCCTCCACTATTTTTTCCGGGAAAAGATCCAGCATCCGAAGTTCCAGAAGGGTTTGATCAAAGGGCACTTCTTTTTCATAGAGCACCGGGCTTCGCCAGTGCTGGCTGTCCCAGCCCTGAAAAATCTTGGGAATACCGCTGCCAGCCTGTTCCCCCAGACCAATATATCGAAACATCTGGTGAATCAGACGATTCCGGCAGTCGCTGTCCCCGCCCTGAATGGCCATTTCCTTGGGTACCCGCATCAACCCCGGGTTTCTGAAACCAAACATATCCGGCCGCTTCACGATCAGCACCGAAGCCCTTACCGTATAATCAGCGTGAACAATGCGGTTAACAAGAGCTTCACGCAAAGCCTGGTGCACCAAGGTGTTTTCCTGGCGGAGGTCTTTTTCCAGTGCGATCAATTTACATCTAATGCGTTATTTCAACTTATAGTACTCCAACTTTGGTTTTTCCAGGCATGTATTTTGCTATGATAGATATTGGCTTTTAATGCAGAATATTATTCTGAAAAACCAAAGTTGGAGAATAATATACAAACATAATGCCGTAAATCAATATGTGTGCCAAGCAAAACCAAAGTTGGATGACTATATATGGAATATTGCAACCAAAGATTAGGGCGCCCGAAGCAAATCAAACTCAGTTGAGGAATTCCGGATCAATGCCGAATTCCCTGACAAGGAAATCAAAGGTCCGTTTATCTCTCAATTTGCAGACCACATTCTGATTGGCAAAACCGTTGATGATCCATCTGGCCTTATCTTTTGAAAATGTTTTTATCCATTCGACCTTGGACAGCCACTCCTGATTTTCTATATTTAAAGGCGGATGTTTCCAGGGATGATCATCCGGCAGGGAATCAATTATTTTTTCCCCTTCACATTCATATTCGGATACCGGTACGGCTTCTTCTTTAACCACACCATGCCCCACATATCCCTCCCCTTTGATATAGGCAAATATCTTGTCACCGGGTTTAAGCTTTTTGATGGCTTTCATCCATCTATTTCCGCCACCGGCACTGACAAAAGAAAACTGCTTGTTCATTTCCCAGTCCCTGGGTTTGCCTGGCTTTATGCCGGTATTGACAAAAAGGAATCCTGTCCATGGTGCCCGTTTTCCTTTGGTCATTTTTTCTTCTATGATTTCAGGGTCCTTCAGCCAGGATCGACCCAGAATCTGATTCCCTTCAATCTCAAAGGTATTGAAAAAAACCGCATTGATATTGACCGAATGCTTTTCGGCCAGATATTGAATGATTCTCTCTGTCGCGTCATCAAGCGATGCAGCAACAATGACGATCTGATGGTTTTCGTTCAGGGATTCAGGCAACGGGTCATCGAAAAAATCCTGATACGCATCCTGCAAACTTTTCCCAGTTGATTTTTCATACAGCTCAACTATTTGTTCATAGCTCAGGTCATTCACCCAGGACGCATAGTCCAGGCACTGTGCAATAACATCCCGTGGTGTTTTATTCCTTTTCAGTTCAATAATGACTGGATCTCCGTCTTTATTTAAGCCCAGGATATCAATATAGCCGCCATGATCAGTATGGACCTGGCGTCCAAGTACCATTAAATCCAGATCAAGTATGGTAGGGTCCTGACAGATCCATGTTTCCAATTCATTTTCAAAGTTCAGCTTGCTTTTTAAAACAGATTGCAGCGTTTTATCTTTCCCGATCCGCCATAAATTCATTGAGATTGCCATGGATAATTTGATTCCTTAACAAATAATTATGCAGTCGTCCGCATATCCTGCCCAGTTTTGATATCCAACCGCATACCTTCTTGAATTAAACGGGCATTGGCCAAGCGCCTGAAAATCAATTGAAAATTAAGTATTCCTATCAGCATTGAGGCTGCCTGTAAAGCGATTTTGAAATCAAGTTCCCCCCTTGACCGGGTTGCCCCAGAACAGGACGGGGCTGACCTCGTAAAATGACAGGCCTGTCCTGAGAGATTTGTGGGGACAGGGACTCATGATGCCGCTGATGACAAAAAAATCCAGGAGGCCGTGGAGATCCATACCAAAGCGGAACCGCTCATAAAACAGGCTCAAAAGACCGGCTTCAAGACACCGGGCCCTGCAGTGTGGGATGAGCATTTCCAAGAGGGGAACAATCGGGTCCATTGAGCCGGGCAGAAGGCGGGACACGGTGGCTTCTATTATCCCCTGAAAACTGAAGCCGCCGGATTCCTGAAATGCTTCGGGCAGGGTGCGGACCACTCTTGGAATCCCGTACACGGCAGTTGGCTCAAAATCCAGGATCCGGTCTTCCCAGGCCGGTCCCGACTTTGTTTTGACTGGAAGGAACAGGCGTTCTTCATATCCCAGAAGGATCAGGTCTTTTTTCTCAGCCTCCGGGATATCCAGATCCGTATCGGTAAAAAAGTCCCGGCCGGCAAGATGGTTGAAAAAGAACATCAGAAGCCCCGCATCCATGGGTGAAAACCGGTGTCTTAAAAATTGTTCGAGAACCGGAAAGCCCATGTCTTCAGACTCCTTTCCATTCCGCGTACACGCAGGGGTTAAACTCGTACAGGGGGGAAGAAGCCCGCGACTTCCCGGAAAAAGCCATGAGCTTGGGGCTGATGATGCCCGAACCTTTGAGAACGGCAATCATGGCCCCGGTTTTGTCTTTCAGCCCGGTTTTGACACAGGCCGCCCCGATCC
>CAZAHK010000317.1:0-3201 GCA_964484555.1 uncultured Desulfobacula sp. | reverse complement strand
TAGTTTTCTCATGGATACCAGGCGGTCAGCCAGTGATCCGCGCGTTGATCCTTGACCCAGTGACAGGTCGCTGACCGCTACCCGGTTGATCCGGACAATCTGATCCACGGAATTCACGGGTCTCCGGAAGGCATAGGTCGAATGAATCGCATAATGCCGGTCACCCACCTCGCCCAGATAGAGCATGATATGGCCTTTCATATATAAGAGCGTGATTCCGCCTTCTGCGCTGCGGCTGAGGATATCATACCGGGACTGGGTATCGTCGGATTCAACAAAGCTTGCCGTCAGGTGGCCGACCCGGGCCTGATCCGCAGAATTTCTGGGCATCCGGATACCGACGGTGGCCAGCACTTCCTGGATAAACCGGGAACAGTCCTGTTCTCCATACATACCGCCCCATCCGTAGGGGGCATGATGCAATTCAAAGGCCTGTTCAATAATAATTCTTGGCGTTGCAGGCAAAAAACCCTGATGAACCGCCGGAACCCGCAAATAACCGATTCCCGGAACCAGATCTCCGGAGGCATTTCTCAGGGGAATCTTTACAGTCACAGCAGAACCGCTGCCGTTTATCAGCGGCAGGCAGACACCCATCCGAACGGTTTCATGATAATCGGTCAATCCCGGGTTTCGAAATACATCGGCCTTGGCCCGGACGGTAACCACAAAGGGTTGGGGCCGGTACCAGACCAGGGCTTCATTCCTGTCGCATCCGGCAATGAATTCGGACCGGACCCAGCCGCCGCTCAGTTCGGATTGGACATAACACCACCTGCGATCCCGGCTTTCATGCAGAATCCGTACAGCCGTCCCCAGATCAAGGGCACTGTTCTGAAGTTCGTCAAAATCCGTATCCCCGGGCCGGCCATATACCGGATCATCCGTGGGGAGGGTCCGCTGATCAGCAAAACGAACGATCACGCCATACCGGACAGGAATCTTTTCCCCGATCATTGGGATATTCATCAGGGTCTTGATCTTGTTGAGAAATTCCAGATCTACCGCCTGCCCGGAAGCAGTGAAAAACGGTTGGCTCCTCCGTTTTAAAAGTTCTTTTTCCAGTTCTGATACCAGGGCAGCGCCGGATTGAAGAAGGCTTTCATCCATGAGATCCACCGAAGCCGTCAGTGTTGTCTGAATATGCCGGTTTAAGGTTTCAATTTCCTGAGGGTTCATCAGGGTCAGGTCCGGGGAAGAGGATCGGTTGACCCAGAATCCGGGCATCTGCATTTGCCGGGTGGTATGGGGTAAAAGGGTGGGGCCCGGAACTGAAATCCCGGCCGGCGGATGTGCACAACCGGCCAGCCATAGGAAAGACATCACCAGACCGGTCAAGACCGTTTGCTTCAATCGCTGTCGCTCCGGAATCATGGACATGGTTTCATTTATTCCTTTTCCTGTATGGTCAACGTTGTTGTATCATCCTGAAAATCAAGAGGATACTTGAACCCTTCACAATTCGGCATTCTTGAGTTTACAATAATCCATATGCTCGCAAACATGGTCAGCAAACCCAACACCGGCTTCTTCATATAAATTGTAAGCGGCATCAATCCCGGCATCTTTTAAAAATTGCATTTCGTCCTCATAACGGACAGACGCAGTGATTTGACCTTTGTAACCTCTTTCCTTCATCTGCTGAATTGAAAACATGCTTGTCTGTGGATCAGGCAGGGCCAGCATGACCAGACAGACCCGGCTTTTGGAAGGTTCGACGCGTTTCCAGAAATCACTGTCCCCGGCGTCTCCCAAAAACACACGTCTACCATTTTTCTGGTGCTCTTCCACTTTTTCCGTGCTAAAATCAATGCCAATCACTATATCACCGTATCTACGCTTTAATTCGTCATAGGCGCTCGTTCCGACGCCGCCCATACCGAGGATCGCAATTTCAGCGTCGCCCGGATCAATGGGCGTATCTTCCGGCAGCCGGGTCGAAGTTTCGAAATATTTCAAACGGCTTGAAAGACGTGCATATATTTTGTTGGAAGCCGAGTTCAAGGGTGCGGCCATGATAAAGGTCAGCGAAAGTGCAATGGCAATTACCACAAGCCACTCACTGCCGATCCAGCCGTTGGCAACCCCGATTGAGCCGACAATAAGACCAAACTCACTGTAATTGGACAAGCTGAGGGCGGCAAGTAACGAAGTGCGGGCGCGCAGCTTGAAACGGGTAAGAAGGATAAAAAACAAACCGGCCTTGAACGGAATGACCAAAGCCAGCAGCAGTGCGATTATGAACCCTGAAAGTGTCGGAGAGCCTGAAATGCCGATGTTTAAAAAGAAGCCGATCAAAAACAAATCTTTAAACCCAAGCAGCCTTTCGGCCAGTTCCGGGGCCTTGGGGTGAGTGGCGAAAAGCATTCCCACCACCAGCGCCCCCAAGTCACCTTTCAACCCGACAAATTCAAACCCGCTGTACCCGCCAACCGTCATCAGGATACCGAAGAGCATCAGCAGTTCGCCATGACCGCACATGGCCATGAGTCTTCCAAGAATAGGTCTTGCAACAATAAGCGACACTAAAAAAGGCACGGCCCATACGGAAGGAATTTTTCCTGTGGACACCGCCAGAAAGACAACCGCAATAATATCCTGCATAATCAGGATGCCGATTGCGGAAGCCGCATGCCTTGAGGCCATTTCCTTTTTTTCCTCTATCACTTTCACGGCAAAGACCGTACTGGAAAAACTCAGGGCAAACGCGATCAGCAGTGATGTCTGCCAGGTCAATTGGTCAAAAAGGGGTATCCCTGAAAAGCCTGTCATCCGGATCACAAAGGCGAGAATAATAACAGTTACAATCATGTGAATGGATGTCCCTGACCAGACTTCGGGTTTTGCAAGGCTTTTGATTTTCAGCTTCAGTCCGATGGTGAACAGAAGCAGGGTAACACCTGCATCGGCTATAGATTCCAGTAGTTCTCCGCCTGCAACACCGAAACTGTTCAGTGCAAATCCGGCCAGCAGATATCCCACAAGGGGAGGCAGACCGACCCTGCTGATAACAGTACCAAATAGAAAGGCCGCCAAAATCCATAATGGGTTCATCTCTTGAATACCTTATATGAGAAAAATACAATCATTCATGAATACTTTTAAGGCGTATTATAAAAATCACCGTTGAAATCCGGTGTATTTTGATCTATGACCGCAAATGACGGTTGGTATATATTTTGCTTTAACACGGACAAAACA
>CAZAHK010000316.1:0-3204 GCA_964484555.1 uncultured Desulfobacula sp. | reverse complement strand
ATCCAGGGTATGGTTTTTCAGGAGTGTATCTTCCATGTCGATGCGCACAAAAATCCGGCGCGCGGCGGCATGGCCGGCCACCTCCCGGATATTGTCAAAACAGAAGGTCTTGTCCAGTTTGAGCCCCATATGGGAAGGCTTTATGGATATGCCGCTGTTCAGGCGGGTTTCGGCAATGGCCTCCTCCAGGGTTTCTCCGGCCAGATAGGGGTTGGCGAATATTTTGATCAAGGACTTGGGGAAAAGGGGAAGCAGGTTTGCAATCAGGCGGTTGATGATCATCATCGTCTTCCCCTTTCGGTTTTGCCTTAGTCGGTTTTCTTTGATTTTGCCTTGGCCACCTGACGCTGGGAGGCATTCAGGATGGTTTTTCGCAGCCGTATGGACAGGGGCGTCACTTCCACCATTTCATCATCCCGGATAAAATGGATGGCCTTTTCCAGGGTCATGGCCTTGACCGGTGAACAAATGACATGCTCATCCTTGCCCGAGGCCCGCATATTGGTGAGCTTCTTTTCCTTGCAGGCATTGACATCAATATCCTGGTGACGGTTGTGCTCACCGATGATCATCCCTTCGTACACCGGGGTTCCGGGTTCTATGAACATTTGGCCCCGGGGTTCAAGATTGAACAGGGCATAGGGAATGGCCTTTCCCTGGCGGTCGGACACAATGGAGCCGGTGTAGCGAACCGGGAAATCCCCCCGGTATTCTTCATACCCTGAAAGATAGGAGTTCATGATGCCCGTTCCCCTTGTATCGGTCATGAATTCATCCCGATAGCCGATCAAAGATCGGGCGGGAATGGAAAATTCAATTCTCACGCGGCCTTTTCCATTGTTGACCAGGTTGACCATTTTGCCTTTGCGGATGGACAACTTTTCCGTGACCACACCCATGAAAGCCTCGTCGCAATCCACAAACAGATGTTCAATGGGCTCCAGGACTTTGTCATCCTTATATTTAAAAATCACCTTGGGCCGTCCGGCGCAGAGTTCAAACCCTTCCCGCCGCATGGTTTCAATGAGGATGGCCAGTTGGAGTTCCCCCCTTCCCTTGACCTTGAAGCTTTCGTCCTTGTCGCTTTCCTCCACCTCAACGGCCACGTTCATGAGGGTTTCTTTCAGCAGGCGCTCCCGGATTTTCCGGGACTGGACCAGCTTTCCTTCCCGGCCTGCAAAAGGGGAATTGGAGATGGAAAACTGCATGGACACGGTGGGTTCATCCACGGTAATCCGTTTCAGCGGGACCGGGTCCTGCTTGGTGCAGATGGTGTCCCCGATTTTCACATCCTCAATGCCGGACAAGACAATAATATCCCCCACATCGGCATTTTCCACCGGGGCCAGGGCAGGTCCGTCATAGGTCTGGATCCGGGTGACCTTCAGGGGAAGCAGGGCATTGTCTTTATTGATGCACACCAGGTTTTCATTGGATTTGGCCGTCCCGTTGAAAATCTTGCCGATGGCCAGCCGCCCGAGATAATCCGAATATCCGAGATCCGACACCAGCATCTGGAAGGGGGCCTGTGGGTCATAGGACGGCGCCGGCAGGTCTTCCAGGATGACATCAAACAATTCAGTCAGATTATCGGCTTCGGCATCCAGTTCTTTTTTGACGATTCCGTCCCGGCCGATGGCCCAGAGGTATTTGAAATCCAGTTGGTCTTCGGTGGCATCCAGATCAATGAAGAGGTCATAGACCATGTCCAGGACCTCCTGGGGTCTGGCATCCTTGCGGTCGATCTTATTGATGATCACAACAACGGGCAGGTTGGCTTCAAAGGTTTTTTTCAGGACAAACCGGGTCTGGGGAAGGGGTCCTTCCGAGGCATCCACCAGGAGAATGGCGCTGTCGGCCATAGAAAGCGCCCTTTCTACCTCGCCGCCGAAATCGGCATGGCCGGGGGTATCAATAATATTGATTTTAACCCCCTTCCATGTCACGGAACAATTTTTGGCGGCAATGGTGATGCCGCGTTCCCTTTCAAGGTCCATGCTGTCCATGAGGCGCTCATTGACCTGCTGGTTTTCCCTGAAAGTTCCGCTCTGCTTGAACATGGCATCCACCAGGGTGGTTTTGCCATGGTCAACATGGGCGATAATGGCAACGTTCCTTAAATTTTCATTGTACTGTATGTTTTTTTTCATGATTCTCCTGTTGATCTGATCTGTGAACTCAGGAACATAACCATGAAAGGGCAAAGGTCAAATTTTACTTTGACACCCTCGTTGTGCCGTCGGGTCCCCTGAGTATCCTGACCCTGTCTCCGGGATAGATGGGAACATCGGCTTCCTGAACCACGACAAGGGTCTCGCCGCTGTCTTTTTTAACCACAATCTCAAGGCCTTGTTTCCGGGTGAGTCCCTCTTCGGCGGCAGCTCCTCCGGCAGCCCCCAGAAGGGCTCCCCCCACGGTGGCAAGGGTCCGGCCTGAGCCGCTGCCGATGGTAGAGCCGAGAACGCCGCCGGCCACACCGCCGGCGGCAGCGCCAATCGGTGTTTTGGTGCCTTCGATCAAGACTTGCTTGACCGATTCCACGATTCCGGCTTCAACGGTATGGGCCTGCCTTGCCTGGTCCCTGGAGTATACCTCGCTGGATCTGCTGGAAGCGCATCCGGTGATATACACGGTAAGACCGGCAAAAAGAAGCATGGCAGTCATTTTATATCCCAATTGTTTCATCATCTTATCCTCTCATTTTTATTATTTATTTGGTTTATATGCGATACAGTCCATTTCCACGGCAGCGCCCAGTGCAAGCTCTTTTACACCCAAGGTTATCCTGGCGGGCGGTTCAAACCGGACAGCATCAAGATAAGCGGAATTCATATCATGGAAAGAATCCATATCCGTCAGATAGACATTCACCTTTACAATATCCTCCAGACTCGCATGACATTGGCTTAAAATAGTTGAAATGTGAAACAGGATCTGCTCTGTTTCCTTTGACACACCTCCCTCGACAAGCTCCAGTTTGTCGTGCTTTGTTCCAAGGATGCCTGAAACATAGATAAAATCACCTGCAACAGCCGCATGGCTGAAGACGGGAAGCCTTACCAGATTTTCACAATTGATTTTCCGAACGGCCATAAAATCCTTCCTTTCTTTTTTTCCGATTTACCGGAAGTAATTTTACAGCACCTTTGACCAAGCTTCAAGCGAAATCAATCTACGAAATATCCCCGGGGAAGGCAAATTAAT
>CAZAHK010000315.1:0-3214 GCA_964484555.1 uncultured Desulfobacula sp. | reverse complement strand
GCAGCGTCATGGGCAGGAACGATGCCTTTACCGCCAGCCTTGTGGTGATCGCCTCGGCTGGGGTTTTTTATCTTATCTATAATCTCAAGGCCGGGTTTTTCATCCCCGGCCCCGGCATCGCCTGGCTCCACATCCTTGCCATTGCCGTCCTTTCCACGGCCCTTGCCATTTATACCTATTTTCTGGGCATGAAACTGGCCGGGGCCGTGAACGCCTCCATGCTGTCCACCTTTGAACCGGTCACCACGGTGGGGCTCGCCGCCGTCTTTCTGGGCCAGCCCATCGGTTGGATGCAGGCGGCGGGCACGGCTCTGATTCTTTCCTCGGCCATCCTCGTGGCCCTCCGGCCGAAAACAGATTTTGGTACAGATTGTTAATTGAATTGACAATCTGTACCAATTGATGTATTAGACATAAAATGATTCCAAATCAATGTGGAGAATCCCATGACGTCGATCAGACGAAATATTTCCGATAAAGTATTGGCTTATGCAAGTCAATACCCGGTTGTGACGATAACAGGCCCGAGGCAGTCCGGGAAAACCACACTCTGCAAAATGATCTTTCCTGAAAAAGCATATATCTCTCTTGAAGATGTGGATGAGCGAAGGTTTGCCAAAGAAGATCCCAGAGGATTTTTAAATCGTTTTCCGGATGGCGCTATCATCGATGAAATTCAGCGGGAACCGGATTTGATGTCCTATATCCAGACCCTGGTGGATGAAAAAAAGAAAGATGGATTGTTTATCTTAACCGGGAGTCAACAGTTTGATCTGATGGAGACAATGACCCAGTCCCTTGCCGGAAGAAGCGCCATTGTAAATCTTTTGCCGCTTTCCTATGATGAGGCATATCAGAATAACCGGTATGAGACTGTCCTGGACGAGGTTTTATTCAAAGGCTTTTATCCCCGGATATTTGATAAAAACCTTGATCCTGCCGAAGCCATGCAGTTTTATGTCAACACCTATGTGGAAAGGGATCTTCGGCGGCTCATCAATATAAAGGATCTGTCAACATTTGAAATATTTCTGAAACTCTGCGCCGGAAGAACCGGGCAGATTTTAAACCTGTCATCTCTGGGCAATGATTGCGGGGTCAACCATAATACCGTGAAATCATGGGTATCCGTGCTTGAGGCAAGTTTTATCATCAAGCTTCTCAGGCCATATTACAGAAATTTTAACAAACGCCTGATCAAGGCACCCAAACTCTATTTTCTGGATACCGGGCTTGCATCCTTTCTTCTTGGGATCACAAGGGCGGACCAGATTTTTTCCCATCCGTTAAAAGGGGCTCTTTTTGAAACCTATGTATTTTCCGAATTGTTAAAAGCAAGATACAATAGGGGAAAAACCGACAATCTGTATTATTTCCGTGACAGCAAGGGAAATGAGGTAGACGTGATCTGTGATAATGGAAATTCGCTTTTGCAGATTGAAATCAAATCCGGACAGACGGTTAACTCCGATTATTTCAAAGGCCTGGAATATTTTTCAGGGCTCTCTGACATACCGGTTGAATCTTCCTTGATTTATGGGGGGACTCAGTCCTATACCCGGAATAATGCCCAGGTTGTCGGCTGGCAGAGCATTTCTGAGATGTAAAACGAAATCTTCATGTCCTTTCTGACCTTCATGGTGAACATTATTGAACAAGGATATGAGCCATAAAGAAACCCATTTACAGGGTCCCGGCGGGATGATATGACGTTGAACTACGGCAGGTTCTCAAGATGGCGTTCTTTTGACTATTCCTAGGGTTACGGCGGGTTGAAGCCGAAAAAGGTAAAAATGGCTGAAAACAATGAACTGGAAAAAACGCTGTGGGCGGCTGCGGACAAGCTCCGGTCCAATATGGATGCCGCCGAGTACAAGCATATTGTTCTGGGCCTGATTTTTTTGAAATACATCTCCGATGCTTTCAAGGATCTTTACGAGAAGCTCAAGGCGGGTGAAGGGGAATTTGAAGGGGCTGATCCCGAGGACGCCGACGAATACCTGGCCCACAATATCTTTTTTGTACCGGAAAAGGCCCGCTGGCAATACCTTCAGGACCGGGCCAAACAGCCCGAAATCGGAAAATGGCTGGACGAGGCCATGGATGCCATTGAAAAAATCAACCCCTCCCTGAAAGGCATCCTGCCCAAAATTTACGCCGACCCCGAACTGAACAAGCAGCGCCTGGGGGAACTCATGGACCTTATCGGCACCATCGGCTTCAGCCAAAACGGACACCAGGCCAAGGACCTGCTCGGCCGGGTGTATGAATATTTCCTGGGTCAGTTTGCCGATGCCGAAGGGAAAAAAGGCGGCCAGTTCTGGACCCCCCAGAGTATTGTCAAGCTCCTGGTGGCCATGCTGGAACCCTTTCAGGGCCGGGTCTATGACGGCTGCTGCGGATCAGGGGGCATGTTTGTGCAGAGCGAACGCTTTGTGGCCGAGCATCAGGGCAATATCAAGGACATCTCCATCTACGGCCAGGAATCCAACCCCACAACGCTTCGGCTGGCCAAGATGAACCTGGCCATCCGCGGCATCGACGCCAAGATCGAAGCGGGCGACACCTTTCTGGCCGACAAACACAAAGGCCTGAAGGCTGATTTCATCCTGGCCAATCCCCCCTTTAATGTCAGCGACTGGAGCGGCGAGCATCTGCGGGATGACCACCGCTGGACCTACGGGGTCCCGCCGGTGGGCAACGCCAATTATGCCTGGCTCCAGCATTTTGCCCACAAACTCAGCCCCGGCGGCACTGCCGGAATCGTCCTGGCCAACGGCAGCATGAACTCCAACACCGGCGGCGAGGGCGAAATCCGCAAAAACATGATCGAGGCGGGCCTCATCGATTGCATGGTGGCCCTGCCGGCCCAGCTCTTTTACAATACCATGATTCCCGCCTGCCTCTGGTTTCTGGCCCGCAACAAAACCAACGGGAAATTCCGCCACCGCTCCAATGAAATCCTCTTTATCGATGCCAGAAAAACCGGAGCCATGATCAACCGCCGGAACAAGGAATTTTCCGATGCCGACATTGCCCTGATTGCAGACACTTACCACGCTTGGCGCAATTTGGGCGGCTCCTATGAAGACAAACCCGGATTCTGCAAGTCCGCAAGCCTGGACGAGGTCCGGAAAAACAATCATGTCCTCATGCCGGGCCGGTATGTGGGCACCGAGGCGGAAGAAGACGACGGCATCCCCTTTGATGACAA
>CAZAHK010000314.1:0-3220 GCA_964484555.1 uncultured Desulfobacula sp. | reverse complement strand
GCATTCTTATGATAATTAATCACTTCATCCGGAAAACCGTAAAACCTTACAGGAGTAGGGGGATACCAGACTCTCCCCGGATTTCTTTTTAACCGGTAGTGGTCGCATGAAATATCATATTCTTCCTTACGGCCGTTTTTTTTCTCCATGCCGATGGTGACTTCTATCTGGTTTGCTTTTTTCAGGGCATAGGAAAAACGGTCCATAAACAATTTATTGGAATGGTCTTTTTGAACGGCAATGGATCCATTAAATTCAATCCGGGTTGCAGAATATTTTTTATCAGATAGGCCGTCCTTAAATTTCAACTCCTTTGCCAATTCCCAGGTATAATTGAAATGTATGGGTTTTTCGATATCCCGTCCGAATACCATCTCTTGAAAAGAGCCCATCCGGACTGCTGAATTTTTATCTCCTGGATAAAGGATAGCTTTTCTGTCAGGTGATTCCACGGTTTGTTTCAGCATCATCAAAAATTGTCCGATACTTGATTTCCCGGAACTGTTGGTTCCGAAAAACAAGGTGATGGGTGCCATTTGAATAAGTCCTGTATCTTCCCACCCTTTAAAATTCCGTATTTGTAAATTTTGGAGCATTTCCGCCTCCTGAAACTCTTTTATTGATTCAAACAACTTACATCACCGGCCCACCCTTTCATATTTTCAAACAATACCATAATCCATATGAAAATCCCAAGCCTCAGATACATCAGGCCCTTTTTTTTACTTAGAAATCAGAAATGTTTAAAACTACTGCGCCTCCCATTTCAACTGGAATTCAATCTCTTCAGCGCCGCCTTCTCTTTCATGCTCGATGTTGAATACGGCATGGGCCGGGACGGAGATTCTCTCCCCTGCGATCTGTATCCTGAACCTTTTGTTTTGTTCCAGGGCGTCTGCCAGTCTTCGGAGCTTGTCCACAAAATCTTTGCGGGTATACACTTTTTCCAGATCTTTTTCCTGTTTTGCCTTTCGTCGGGTCATGGGTCCTCCATTTATAGGTCATTAATAATAGTGGGGGCGGTATGGGTCGGGGGAAAAAAAAGCCTGCTTCTTTATCCGGACAAGGGTTGCCGGGTCTGCTTTAAACGGGATTTCCGGCGCCCCAGGCATCGGCAGCGGCCGGATATTTGGAAACGGCATCTTCTCCATTTTCATATTATAGGCCAGGACCATGAGGGTCTCCAGGTTGACCACATCCTCAATATTGTAGGCCAGCAGGGTTTCAAGGGCTTTTTCATTCCGGTTCCGTTGATAGTCCCGCCAGAGCAGGACGGCAAAATACCCGTCCACCCCGTCCAGATCCCCCCGGTCCAGGCCCAGGGCCTTTTCACAGCATTTCAGGCCCCCGCCGTATCCCAGGCTTTTCAGGACATAGCGCAGATCAATGTGGCCATGGGTCAGCCTGGTTTTAAAATAGCCTTCAATGAAGGGGATATCAAAGGTTTTTCCGTTATAGGTGACAATGAGGGAATAGGCTTGAATATCATGAAGAAAATCTTCCAGGTTTTGCCCCTGGATATAATATTGGATGGTGGTCCCGTCATAGAGGGCAATGGTGGTGATGTCCGAGTCCCAATAACTTAACCCCGTGGTCTCGATATCCAGATAGGCAATGGAGGCCCTGAATTCAGGGAAAATGCACCAATGCCGGTCCGGCGGCAGCAGGTCCAGAAAAAATTTCGGATTGTTGGCGGCCAGATGCTGATGGGAGGCCTCAATATAGGCTTTGATGCTTCCAAGCCGTTTGGGGGAAAGGCATATGGGAGGCATTGCCTTGGAAAAGCCGTCCCAGTCCGGGATGCCTGCTTCCCACAATTGCCTTTCCGTTTTTGCCCCGATTCCGGGGATATGTTGAAACGAATGCGTCAGCATGAATGATCTTCCTGTTTGAGTGTTTCCATGGGTTGTACCAGGACTCCTCCTCTTTTTCCATACCCTGAAGACGTTTTTTTGTTTTTATTGCTGAAAATGTGATACGCCTTTTGTTCAAATATGTGTTGACAGGCAGGCCGTTAAGCGATACTAAGATATCAATTTTAAGGCAGAAGCCTTAGCAGTAAAAGCACAAAATCATATCATTAACCCAAACCACGAAGGTTGAGCAGCGGCAGATGACCGCCGGACTTTTGTGGTTTTTTTATTTTATGGAGGCTTGAAATGAAACAATTTATACGAATCGGAATAGTCTTAGGCATGTTTTTACTTCTGGCGGATCTGTCTTTTGCCCATTTCGGCATGGTGATCCCTTCGGACAATATGGTCATGCAGGAGGATTCAAAAAAAGTGGACCTGGTCCTGTCTTTTTCCCATCCCTTTGAAATGGTGGGCATGCCCCTGGATATGCCGGGTGAATTTTTTGTCGTGGCCGACGGGAAAAAAGAAGATTTGAAACCCGCGCTGAAAGAAGCCAAAATCATGGATCACAAGGCCTGGACCACGGGGTACACCGTGAAAAAACCCGGGGCCTATACCTTTGTCATGGCCCCTGCCCCCTATTGGGAACCGGCCGAGGACTGCTTTATCATCCATTATACCAAAACCGTGGTGGCGGCCTTTGGCGATGATGGGGGCTGGGACGAAGAGCTGGGCCTGAAAACGGAAATTGTTCCCCTGTCCAAACCCTTTGGCCTCTACGCCGGAAATGTCTTCCAGGGAATCGTGAAACTGGACGGAAAACCCGTGCCCTATGCAGAAGTGGAAGTGGAATTCTATAATAAAGATAAAAAAGCCTCGGCGCCTTCGGATTATATGGTCACCCAGACCCTCAAGGCCGACGGCAACGGCGTGTTTACCTATGCCGTCCCGGTTCCCGGCTGGTGGGGCTTTGCCGCCCTCAATCCCTCGGATAAAAAAATGAAACAGGGCAACGAGGAAAAGGATGTGGAACTGGGCGCCGTGATCTGGGTCAAATTTGAAAGCTGGCAGGGAAAATAAAATGCATATCTCGGAAGGCGTTCTTTCAGGTCCGGTTCTGATGGCCGGAGCCGCCCTGGCCGTGGCCGGGACCGCCATCGGGCTGAAAAAAATCGACTATGACCATATCGTCCATGTGGCCATCCTGGCCTCGGCCTTTTTTGTGGCCTCCCTGATCCATGTGAATATCGGGCCGTCCAGCGCGCATCTGATACTGAACGGGATTGTGGGGCTGCTGCTGGGGTTTGCGGCATTCCCGGCCATCCTGACGGCCCTCCTGCTCCAATCGATTTTTTTCCAATACG
>CAZAHK010000313.1:0-3220 GCA_964484555.1 uncultured Desulfobacula sp. | reverse complement strand
AAAAATGATCTACGAAACCAAATGCGCCTGGTGCGGCAAATCCATGGGCACCAAGGAATGCGAACATACCGAAATTACCCTGGCATTAAAGAGGATGGGGTTTCCTATTATCAGCCACGGTATCTGTCCGGAATGCAGTAAGAAAGCCCTGGAAGATGCAGGGGAACCGAGAGCCCTGCCTTTGTAGGAGAGATAATCCAAGCCACGGTTTCACTTCAGAAATTTGTAAAGGCAATGTGAAGAGCGTGGCTTGGTTTGGGCAGAAAATTTATCGATATATGATACCTCTTAAATTTTCTGATATCCATTTTACCCATTTTTAAAGCGAACACTTTTCTATATAAAAAATAATAATATTTCAGCTACTCTATAAAAACTTTTTTTTTCTTATACAGAACTCTTGATCTCGAAAATGGGTAAAATGGGTAAATAAGTTTTAATTTGTAATTTCAGTTGGCTTTATTCGAATTCCTTCAAAACAACGGGGTCCCCCTGACCGAGTCGCTTCACTAAATTTATCCTCTACTGTTTTAAGAAAATTTTGATAGCGAACGGATTTTAGTCCCATCTCCATACACCAGTTGCGATAAACTGAATAAACATATTTTTTTGGAGTCTTTGATCCAGGGATACACTCAACAACATCATCGTCCTCTAAAAAACATAGCACTGAATTTTGGAATGATTGCCATTTTTTCATCTCATCTTCATGACTTTTGGTGAGGGGGAGGATGAAATTATTTTGTGCCAGTTTTTCGGCGCCAATAAGTGCCCAAGCTAAAACCTGCGGCAGTTCTTTATCGGCAATTTTAGAACCAAGATTTGGTATTTTTTTATTGGCCGGGACTGTATTTTTAAAACTTATAATCGCCCACCGCCTGTAAAATCCATGCGAGTGATCTCTGGTTTTTGGAAAGTGATTTGAAGCAAAGATATGACCAGCCTTGGGTTTGAAACTGAACGGTGCTTTATAAGGTGATCTTGCAGTTACCGGAGTATCGCATCCGATTATGTCTTTGAAAGACGATTTTAATGGTGTGGTTTCATCCAATTCTCCGATGATATTGATGACTTTTCCTGCCAATTCAGCCCGGTAGTATTCATTTTCGAATTTATCCGGGGTAATTGCGCATTTTATTCCCGGTGGGAACATGTTTTCCAATATTTCTAGAAGGACGCTTTTCCCATTGCTGCCATTACCTTTGAGCAGAACTGCTTTTTGCAGTTTATTGAAAGTCCCGGAAATTAATCCGCCGAGGATCTGCTGGACCAGGGCCACGGAGTCTTTATAATCATGACCGCCAAACGTATCACCAAGATATCGTGAAAACATCGGGGTATTTATTCGTTTTGGGTCAACATTCAACTTATGCCTTTGCCGATGTTTTGGAGTGTATGGCTCCGATATTATTGATGCATTTTCTGCAATTCTGATAAAATTGGAATGTGCTGAAACACCATACGGCGCTTCGCTAAAAAACAAATCGTCCTGAAGCCTGTTGTAGACCAATCGGGCAATAGATGTATAGTCATGCCCCTTTTTGCAATTATTTCCCGGGAAATATTTGCCGATTTTATTTTCGATTCCTGTTAATGGAAGCTCTTCATATAGACCGGTTTTATCATTATATATCCATAAAAATCCCTCGCAACCAACAACCTCCGAGGAGTTAGGAACGAATAGTTCAATATATTTTTCAACAATATCCCAATGAGTCAATTCTTGATCATCGTCATTTGCTGATGCCGCTTTTGCTACTTTATCAAGAGCACCTTTCTTGATTCCAAGATATTTTTTCATTAAACTTTTGATAGAATCCATCTCAAGCTCTGTAAACTCATTATGGTGGAGGATATCCTCAGCTAAGGCTATGATGCTGATTCTTTTTGAATGTCCTGCACTCAAATCTACCTTTGTCAAAGTCAATTCAGCATCTTCAAAGGACCATGTTGACTTCGTGTCAACAAAATTAAACTTGTCTTTTATCCCCGATCTGTTATCATTAAGGTTCATTTTTTTGTATATCCTGTTCCTTTTCTGCTCGGTTGGCTGTGTGGGCCAACCGAGCATCTAATTATTGGTGGTTAGACGCTTTAACCTTTTTCTTTCTGCTATTTCGGAGATGCTCCTCTTTTCGCTGATTTTTTGTTTTTAAATGGCTTCGTTCATGTATTGGTACTGAAAGATTTTGGACTACAGTTTTTTCCTCCAAATCTTGAAAACCATTCTCATATTCTGGAAAATTTCCAATCACTCTGGCAGGGATCAAACTGCTTTTATCTGTTTGATATCCGGATAGCCGGTATGGATAAACCGGACATAACGATGATGGGCAATTGAAAACCTCGTCAGCATCCTCGCTGCAGCATTCGAAACAATGGTTCCGAATTGCCTTAAAACGGTCCTGAGATGTTTTTCCGTTTGGCATTTCACCAAGTCGGTATGGAAACAGATGACATTCTGACATTGTGCAGCAAACGACTTCTTGGTGGATGAAGCCAACACATTCCTGACAACGATACCGGATTGCTTGTTTCCGGGTGTATGGAACTATCTTCAAACCTCCAAATCCGTCTTTTCTGATTTTTTTGAAGTATCTGTACTGACCATATCCAGAGAGGTCTTTTTTAATTGAATTCTGCAATACCTTTCTCCTAAGCTATGTGGACTCGTTTAGATTCTTTAACCTGGGCATCACGACTTTCTATGGCCATCCTTTCCCACTCATCCAGATCAACGAAAAGCTTTCCAGCGACCTTGAAAACCAAGGCTGGGTACTGTTTAGTTGAGTGATACTTGTAAGCGGTGTTTTTGTTTAAAGGTGAATCAGATACTGGGATTAAATTCATAAGTTTACTCCTTTGTTATTTTGTGCGGTTATTTTATATTCGATATAATAACAGGGTCGATATCGATCAAAGCGAATAATTATTGATATAAATAGTTCATCTTTATTCTGTGAATCGGAAATATTCGATACTTAGCGAAAGGCGATACTTTACCGAAAGGTGAATTTTAAAAGGGTATAAAGAAAGGGATAGGATAGGGGGCGAAAATATCGAATAAAGGGATCTATATTATATCCAGTACAAAGACGATAATTAAAGCCTTATGATTTTGCAAGTTCAGCATTCCTGTGTGATGTCCTGCATATATCAGAACAGAATTTTTTCCTGCCTTTGCGTTGAATCACTGTAAATTTTCCGCAATAATTACAAA
>CAZAHK010000312.1:0-3221 GCA_964484555.1 uncultured Desulfobacula sp. | reverse complement strand
TTTCCGATAAACCAATGATGGGGAAAAGAATATTATTGAAATCGTGGGCGATACCGCCTGCAAGGTTGCCTATGGATTCCATTTTCTGGGCCTGCTGGACAAGCATCCCCATTTTTTTTTGTTCGGTTATATCGGTGGAGATGCCCACCATGCTGATAGGGTTCCCGTTATCATTTTTTATTAATTTCGTCCGGCAATTTAATATAATTTCTTTACCTTCAACATCAAAATTGACAATTTCGCCCGTCCATTCACCATCTCGTAGGGTCGCATTGATTATTTGTTGTTGGGTAGCACCTTTTGAGGGATTTTCGCCATAAACTGCTACCGGTTTGCCAATAATTTCTTCTCTGGTTTGTTTTATACTTCTGAGCTCAGCCTCGTTTACATAAATGATGTTGCCTTTTAAATCTGTGGCGGTTACATGATCAGTAATCTGATTAAGCAACATAGCCTGAAAATTCAGTTCTTTTTCAACCATTTTCCGCTCTGTGAGGTCAATCCCCAGACAGGTAACATCTGTAATGTCTCCGTTGATATTTTTTGTCAGTACATTTGACCATGCGATGTTTCGTAACTCTCCATTTCTGGTTACAATCTCATTCTCATGGGTAGAGAATTCCAGAGTATCTCTCTGATGCATTACTGTCTTGAAAACACCTCGAATTCTTTCTCTATTTTGTTCGGGGACGAACATATCAAACCAGTTTTGACCTATAATTTCATTCTCTTTCCATCCGGTTAATTTCAAAAAATGAGCATTTGCAAATATGATACCGGCATCCGGGTCAAGAGATATGCCAATCTGGGGTGTATTGACAAGGACATTACGCCATTTCTGTTCAGAGTCTTTAAGCGCTTTTTCCGAGGTCTTTCTATCCGTAATATCTCTAAGAAAACAAATACAACGCCTCTCGCCATCTTTCCTATATTGAACGCTGACCTCAACATCAAATATTGTTCCATCCTTCCGGCGGTGTTGAGTCTCAAATCGGTCTTGCCCTATCATTACAAGTTTTTTCATGTGAACCAACACATCCACATCGTTTTCTTTTGCTTCCAGATCATGAATATTCATCGTTAATAATTCGTCCGGATGATAACCGCTCATCCGGCAATAGCTTTCATTGACTTCCAATATTTTTCCATTGATGTCAGACAGCCAGAATCCATCAATGGCTGTTTGAAGAATTAACCGATGCCGTTCATCATTTTGCTTCAAGGCCTTTTCCGCCTTTTTACGTTCCGTGATATCGGTTAAAGAAAGAAGAACCTTCTTAACACCATTAATATCCAAAAGGGTTGTGGATATGAGAAGGTCAATGATTTTTTTATTGCCGTCACGCAAAAAGGTCATTTGACTTTCTTTTTCAATATGGGGTTCTCCTGTTTTAAAAGTTGATAAAGAGAGAGTCCTTAACAGACATTTTGAGCATTCAGGGTTTTTCCCACACCCTTCATTGTCAAAAGAATTCAAGCAATTAAAAACATCACCACAGAGGGCTCCAAAAAGTTTATCTTTATTTTTCCCTATAAAAGCCTCCCCCTTTTGGTTTAGCATTTCAACCACCATATCCTCATTGACAAGGGCAAGAACATTAGGGGTGCTGTTAAAAATAGCCTTCAGGTTTTCAGCAGTCTGCTTGATTTCATTTTCAGCTTTTTTATATTCAGTTATATCGACATGCGTACCTACCATTCGAGTGGCACGTCCCGTATCATCTCTTCCAACAACTTTCCCCCGGCTGTTAATCCATTTCCACCCACCATGTTTCATCTTCAGGCGAAATTCTATGTTAAAGTTATCGCATTTATTTTCAATGCAGCCCAAGTTTGCCTTAAGGGAAATATCCCTATCATCAGGATGCATAAGTCCCTTCCAGAAGTCAGCGTGTTGTAAAAGCTCACTATAGTTATAGCCCAGCATCTCTCCATAAGCTGGGCTATAGTAAACCTTATCCGTTGTGATATCCCAGTCCCAGAGCCCATCTTTGCTGGCATTCATGGCTAAATTGAACCGTTCCTCGCTTTTTGCCAAATTTTCTTTTGCCAATTTATTCGCCTGTCGATTTATCATTAATTGACCCAATAGGGCTGTTCCTATGGGGTAGAGCACTAATACCGGCAGGGATATATTCGCAAGAACATTCTTGACAACATGCCAAGGCAGCAGGATTGTCCAGAAAAGCATCAGTACATGAACTACAAGACCCATGAGATATAGTTGTTTCCAGGAAACATTGTCCAAATTATCTTTCTGCTGATGTCTCCAGACTAATCCGACAAGCCCGGATGTGAGAATAACCGCAACTCCCATCCAAAGACCGCCTCCACCCAGGTATACTCGATATCCTGCTGTCATTAAAATGGTAATAATGACTGGAACTGTTCCAAAGAAAAATCCTGTGATGCACAATAAGATTGAGCGTGTGTCAAATACAACACCGTGGGTAAATTCCCAAGGATTAAGCATGACAGCGAGGCCAATTACACCAAGTATTAGACCGGTGATTATTTGACTGGAAGAACTTTTATCTCCAACCCGTCGAACAGTTAGAAGGTCGTAGAAAAAAACCAAACAAATCAACAGAGCAATGTTATTGAACAAACCGATTATGGTGGATGAAATCATAGTCAATCCTCTATAGAAATTACCATATTTTAATTGTTTTATAAGTGACTAATTTCATGTTCAATGTATTTTTCCGACAAAGGAACATTAATATCTGCTTTGTTCCCATTTTTCAAGATTTAATAATTTCTGGTGTAGTTAAACCTGATCACTTCAGGTCTCCTGTATACGGAAACGCATCTTTTTTACATTACCGACCCTCTTAGCCTTATCCCCGCACTGAATAAACTAACCTCGTTATGTATAGGGGGATAATTTTTTCCCCGAAAAATTTAATTTTAAGGAGGTTCTTTATGAAAAAGACCTACAGCATTGGCGACACCGCCAAAATTACAGGAATTACAGAAAAACAATTACGACACTGGGAAGAGCAGAACTATCTCATCGACATTGAGAGAACAGTCTGCGGTGAACGGGCCTATAGAAGGTATTCTGAAGACCAGATCAAACAGATCGCAAAGATGAAAGAATACCTGGACATGGGATTTACCCTGCGCGCCGCTTCCTTGAAAGCGTCTGAAGAAATATCAAAACAGGAGGTGAAAAAATAATGGCATCACGATCACAAAATAAACAATGTCCATTTTTT
>CAZAHK010000311.1:0-3241 GCA_964484555.1 uncultured Desulfobacula sp. | reverse complement strand
CACATGCAAAAGGAATAGACCCCTGCCCTTCCCACCCGGCAGGCCAGGGAATAGGCGGCGGCGGGGAGAAACGGGCTGCCCTTGGATTTCCCGTACTGGATGCCGTCGATCAGCTCCTGGGGATGCTCCACGCGAACCCCCATGGCATAGGGTTTGGCTTCCAGAAGGAATTGATGACTATCGAGCAGCTCATATATATCCCGGGCCGAATGGCCGGTGGCCAGGATGACGGCATCGGCCCTGAACTCCTGATCCTCGGTTCTGACCCCCAGAATCCGCCCTTCCTTTAAGATAAGATCAGTCACCCTTGAATTGAAATGGATCCGGCCGTTGCAATTCAAAATGGTTTCCCGCATGGCCTGGATAATCCTTGGCAGTTTGTTGGAACCGATATGGGGATGGGCATTGACCAGGATATCCGGAATGGCCCCATGAAGAACCAGGATGGAAAGAATTTTTTTCACATCCCCCCGCTTGGTGGACCGGGTATATAATTTTCCGTCGCTGTAGGTCCCTGCCCCGCCTTCGCCAAAGCAGTAATTGGAATCCGGGTTCACCTTCCCCTCGGTTTGAAGGGATTTCAAATCGAACCGCCTTTCCCTGACATCCTTTCCCCGCTCCAGGAGGATGGGAAGAATGCCTTTTTCGATGAGCCTCAAGGCGGCAAAAAGCCCGGCCGGGCCGCTGCCCACGATGACGGCTGTTTTGCCGGGCTTGACCGGTTCATATGTTACCGGCAGCAAAAGGTCTTCCAGGGGCTCCCCTGAATACACCCTTGCCTGAACCTGAAATACCGGAGACCGTCCCCTGGCATCCACGGACCGCCGTGTGATCTGCACCGCATCAACGGCGTCTACGTCTGTTTTCAAGGCACTGGCCGCAGCTTCTTTAAGATGGCCGGGGTCATTCAGTTTGTCCGGCCGGATACGAAGCATTATGTCTTTGATCATCCCTGTCCCCTTTTTATGGAGAAAGCCCTTCTATATCATGAACCCTTGGTGATCTCAATCCTCAGCTCAAGATCATTTTTCGGCCAAGGACAGGCGGTATCTTCTTGTTTTCCCGTAAAACCTGTGTTAGCGAGGTGGAATAAACAGGACCCGAGTAAACGAGGCATACCCAAAATCCATGGAAATCCGGCACGCAAAAATAGAAGAATCCGGAACGCTCACCGCAATATCCTATGCATCAAAAAGATACTGGGCCTACCCAGACCATTTCTTTGAAACCTGGAAAAACGAACTGACCATCAGCCCGGATTATATCCGGCAAAACAGGGTCTTTGTGTTTGAAGGCAAGGCAGGCATCGCCGGGTATTATTCCATGGTCTGTCTGGAAAACGATATGGATTTTTCAGGCACCGTGCTTTCAAAAGGCCATTGGCTTGAGCATATGTTTATTCTGCCTGCTTTTATCGGGAAGGGCATCGGAACAAAGCTCTTTGAGCATCTGAAAATAATCTGCCGGCAAAACAGGATCAACACCATCAGTATCTTATCCGACCCAAATGCCAAAAACTTTTATGAAAAAATGGGCTGCCGGTATGTTACGGAAATCCCTTCAACCATTGCCAACCGCACCACTCCCTTACTGGTATTGACACTTCAGCCTGAATAAGCTCCTTTTACCAGTACCATAAATCATTTTTTTTCTTGACATGGATTTTCCTGTTTGTTCTAATATACAGAATCGTATTCTATATACAGAACATTCAGGAGCAATATTTATGAATCCCCCTGTTCCGGAAACGACAAAATCAGCATACAATCCCACGGCCCCGGCCGTGGAGCAGGCAGCCCAACTGCTTTTCTGCCTGGGGAAAAACAAGGGACACGATATGGGCCTCACCGCCATCTGCAAAGAAATCGGCATCCACAAGAGCAAGGGATATTCCATTTTAAACGCCCTGGCCAAATACGACCTCGTCACCCGGGACCATGCCTCCAAAACCTATTCCCTGGGACCGGCCCTCATGCCCCTGGCCCAGAAAGCCAAAGAAAAATTCGATATCACCGCCGTTGCCAGGGACCATCTTCAGCAACTGGCCGAAGCCACAAAAACCAGCGTGCTGCTGGGAATCATCTGCAATGACCAGGTCTTTATTACCGGAAAATATGACGGCAACGATACGGTATCCGTCACCGTCAATCTCTACCAGTCCCTGCCCATCACCCATGGGTCCCACGGAAAAGCCGTTTTCGGATATCTCCCTCCGGACGAGCAGGAAAGGCTTCTTTCTTCAGGACAGGTCTTTTTCCACGGCAGCTCTGAAGATTTTGATCAGGAGCGCCTGAAAAGCGAACTGATCTTCTGCCGGGAAAAGGGATATGCCGTGGATCAGGGCAGGATGTCGGCGGGAATCAATGCCGTCAGCGCTCCCATTTTTGACCATAATGACGAAGCAGCGGCCTGCGTGATCATCCTGGGCACCTTTCAGGAAGACCGGTTTGAGGGTTTAGGAAAAATGATTGCTGAAACCGGCCGGGTGATCTCCCGGCAGTTGGGAGCAAGAATATAAAGGAGACACCATGAAAAATGATGGGGTAAAAATTATCAAGACAACGACATGGTCCCCCGGCCCCGGTTGCCACGGCGGTTGCGGAATCCTGGTCCATGTCAAAGACAACAAAGTGATCAAGGTGGAAGGGGACCCGGACCACCCCTGGAACCAGGGGCGGCTCTGCTCCCGGTGTCTTTCCATGACCCAGTACATGTACCATAAGGACAGGCTTAGAAAACCCCTGAAACGGGTCGGTGAAAGGGGAGAAGGCAAATTTGAGGAAATTTCCTGGGATGAAGCCTTTGACCTGATTGAAGAAAAAATGAAAAAAATCCGGGATGATTTTGGTCCCGAGTCCGTGATTTTCCACCAGGGCACCGGCCGGGACATCGGCGGCTGGATATCCATGCTGGCCTATGCCTACGGAAGCCCAAACTGGATGTTCGGGCTTTCCGGGATTTCCTGTTACACGCCCCGACTCATGATGATGTCCATCACCCAGGGGGATTTTGCCGTGGTGGATGCCTCCCAGTGGCTTGAAAAAAGGTATGACGACCCTGAATACAAAATCCCCGAAACCGTCATCATCTGGGGCCAGAACCTGCCCGCCACCTGCCCGGACGGATTTTTCGGCCACTGGTATGTGGATCTCATGAAACGGGGGACCGAACTCATCGTCATTGATCCGAGATGCACCTGGATCGCCTCCCGGGCCAAAATCTGGCTCCAGCTCCGGCCCGG
>CAZAHK010000310.1:0-3300 GCA_964484555.1 uncultured Desulfobacula sp. | reverse complement strand
CTGGCAGAGTTGAATGAGCAGGCGCAGAAGTTCGGTGAAAAGCAGGTGCCGGTGTTGCGGGCGCTGGGGGTGGTGTGAAAGGGCAGGGCAGGGTGGTTGTGCATGGCAAGCTGCCTGGTGAGGCACCATGCAGTGTATCAGGGTTGAAAATCTGGATGGATACGGCGCTGAAATGCCATGTCTTCATTCCGGGCTGTTTTTAGGGGCATAGAGAGCGGTCGTCTCTGGGTTGATACACTGGTATGCCCCATCGCCTGAAAATTAACTGAGCAGGGGTTTGTGGTGGCCGGTTTTCAGGGCCTGGGTTTTTGTGACCGGGGCCGTGGTGTCTGGTGGGTTTTTATGCTGGGTCATGTTTCCGAAATCAGTTCCGCCATGGTCAATTCCGTATCACGGAGAATTTTTCTCAGCAGACCCTTACCGATATCCTGGCCTGCGTGTGAAGAAACACTGGTCACTCTACCGTCTTCATGGCGCAGACGGACATGGCTGCCTCTTTGACGTATAACCCGGAACCCGTGACTTTTTAAAGATTTTATTATATCGTCAGCCTTAAGCATTGGCTGGTTCATTTTCAATGCTCACTTTCTGTACACCTATGAATTCATTTTGAATAATAGGATCGGTTGCATCTTCAAGACACATCGCGATAACATCCCGCATATTCCGCATTAATTCATCAATATTCCTGCCCTGAGCATAGCATGCTTTCAGCGCCGGGACTTCACCAACAAAGAAACCATCCTCATCTTTTTCAATGACCACGTAAAATTCTTTCTGCATAGCTTGTTCCTCTTTTTCTGTAAGGAATATTTCTCCATATTGGCGATTGACATCGTGCCCTTTTCTTATACATCCTCTGATCTTTTTTGGCAATGGGTCCGAGTTCAAAAAACCCTGTCCCTCGTATTTATTTCGTCCTACCTGAAATCATAAACAAATCTTTTCTTTTTCTAAAATAATCAATCGTAAAATCAAAAGCTCGTAGCCATTACCTTAAAGGTTTTGGTTACGGGCTTTTTCTATTTTATAACCCATAAATCAGGAGGTACTCCATGCCTAAAATTCATCTGACCCAGCAATTTGCCGACAATCCCCCCATCTTAAAGAATAAACCCAAGATGGATTATTTTGACACCCTGATCCCGGGCTTTTTACTGGAAGTTCGGAACACAGGAAAAGGGACGTATTACCAGCGCTACCGGGATAAGCACAATCGCACCAGGCAGTCTAGAATTGGCCCGACTGATGCGATAACATTGGAAGAAGCCATGATTGCTCCAGGCCAGGCTGCCAAAAAGGACTTATGGCAATGTCAGAAAGTGGTGAAAGAGGGTAATACCCTCATCCTTTCAGATAGCGTAATCCTTTTAATTCCCAAGGGGCTTTCTTGTTTTATGACCAACAAATAAATGAGGTTGCAACATACTCATCATTCATTTTTTCTATTTTAAAATTTTTTTCTGGGCCTTTAATGAATTCACATCTTTCAAGAGCTTTAGCTGTTACGTTAATAGCTTTATCCTGAATGGTGTTTGTTTTCATCTATCCGCTCATCAAGTGCACTTCTGTCCGGCAGCAGGAGCACACCGACGATACCATCCGGTCTGTTGATGAATTCAATCCCGGCCTCCTCCAATGTTTTGATCACCAGTTTTAGGGTGCTGGCTCTGGATTTTTTCACATCTTTTTCCATACTGGCTATCGGTGATTGCGACAAGCTAGCTTCTTCTCCCAATTTTTGTTGAGACCATTCCAAAAGCGCTCTGGCCGCTCGTATTTGTGTTCCTGTGATTTGTTTATACATATTCAGTTTCAGTCCCTAATTTATACAACTACCTTTATCATAAGATGTGCTTGACCGAAACTATTTTTCATGTTAAAGGTATTTTGCCTTTTAAAGGTAAAATATTTTATAAAGGTAAAGAGGATATATAATTATGCCAAAAATTCAACTGAGTACAAATTTTGTCCATAATCCCCCTCAAGTCAAAGGTAAACTTAAGGTGGATTATTTTGATGCTGAAATACCTGGTTTTTTGCTGGAAGTCAGATCCACAGGGAAATGCACCTTCTACCAGAGATACCGTGATAAATACGGTAGACTCAAGCAGGCCCGGATAGGACCCACTGATTCTATTTCTCTGGAAGAAGCCAGGACCAAAGCCAAGCAGATCAGATCCCAGACCCTGATGGGCTTTGATCCCAGGGGAGAACTGGAAAAAAACAGGAATACGCCCACCTTTAAAGAATTCATCCAGGATATGTATATCCCTTATATTCAAGTGCACAAGAGATCCTGGGAGCTGGACCAGAAAATGTTGCAGCTTCGTGTTTTGTCTTTGTGGGGCAGTAAAAAGATCTCCGAGATTACCAGGGAGGATATACAGCATTTCCAGTCCAATTTTCTAAAGGCAGGTTGTAAGCCTGGAACAGCGAATCGTTACATGGCGATGGTAAAATTCATATTCAACTTGGCCGAGAAATGGGAGGTGATTGAAAATACTCCTGCACGACATGTCTCGAAGCTTGTGGACAACAATCACAAAGAGCGCTACCTGAGTCCCGAGGAAACGCAAAGACTATTGGCTGAGCTGAAAAAATGCAAGAATCAGGTAGTGGCGGATATCATCGAGTTTTTAATCCTCACCGGTGCAAGGAAATCCGAGGCGGTCAACCTGCCCTGGCAGGAATTGGATCTGGACAAAGGGTTTTGGACAATACCCCCAGAAAGAAACAAGGCCAAGATCAAGAAGGTGATTCCTCTCTCCCGGGGAGCGCTCAATATTCTGGATAATAGAAAAGAGAACGGTTCAGAATATGTGTTCCCGGACCCCGGGACAGGAAAGCCCATCAAGTATTTCTATCATATATGGGCCAGGATAAGGACCAATGCAGGAGTGCCCGATTTACGAATCCATGACCTTAGGCATAATTATGCCAGTCTCTTGATTAACTCAGGAAGATCTCTTTATGAAGTGCAAAAACTTCTTGGCCATTCCAACATATCCACAACACAAAGATATGCACATCTATCACAAGATACCCTGAGAGATGCTACGGAAATAGCCTGGGCAAGCATTCAAAACGGAAAGAGTGAGAGTGGCACAGGAGAAAAAAACTGATACCGAAGGCTGTTGCAAGGTGGGATATAGGTGGGATGATTTTGGGGGTTAAACTTCTGAAATAAATAAAGATGTCGTGATACCAAAGGGTGTTGTCAGGTGGGATTATGGTGGGTGAAAATTTTCCTGGTGGGATGAATTTCTGGTGGGTTGTGTAATTTCAGGTAGTTACAGA
>CAZAHK010000309.1:0-3335 GCA_964484555.1 uncultured Desulfobacula sp. | reverse complement strand
AGTTTTGATAGAACACCTGTAGGCATTCCCAGATCCACGCCGATATTGTATACATGTCTTGCCCGGGTTCCCCCTCCGGTCATCAACAGCAGTTTGTATTCGTCCTTGAGTTTTATCAATTCATCAACAATGGGGAATATGGCTTTGGCACCCCTGTCCATGATGCTCTGCCCCCCAATCTTCAGGATATTGATATCCGGGTGCATCCGGAAATATTCCCTGGATTCGGTGGTTTTCAAAAACTCTTTGCTAACAAGGGATTCACCCATCAGGGGGGTATCGATATGCAATCTGCCCTTATCGTCTTGTTCTTTAATCAGTTTTGCCATAATTGTCTCCCATCTTTTTTTTGTGATTTTTACAAGCCGTTATCTTTTATAAGATCGGCCACACCTTCGACCAACCTTTTCATCTTCTTTTCCAATTGTTTAAAAAGCGCAAGAGATCAATCCACATTGAGAACGACGGCAAAACAGTTAAATAAGGCCCAGACCGCATCATTGGGTGCCAAGGCAAGGTTTCGGGCGCTTTCGGTTGAAACGACGGCGCACAATTCCGTTCCGTCTGAAATGCGTACAATATATTCGGTGGTCACCTTACCTTCGTTAATTTCCTCGATGATACCCTTAAATTTATTGTCGGCACTGGAAGAAATTTCCCGGTTCCCTTTTTGTATGGAAATCCAAGGGGCTTTGATTTCCGCCGTAACCAGACGTCCCTTTTTTAATGCAAGCCGGTCCAGGCTGTTATTGGTGATAACCGCAGAGACATGATACCCGGTAAGGGTCGTTAAAGTGATCATGGTTTGGATGGACCCTCTATGGAGATTCCGGATCTTGCCGAAAAATGAATTCCGGGCGCTCGTTTTCCTGGAGGCTTCCTTTTCAATGAAAAGTTTTATCACTTCCTGAATATCGCCCTCTGAAAAGGAAACATAGGAACTGGTCAGATTGGGGTTTGAATGGCCCAGCATTTTCTGGACGGCAGGCATGGGCATATTGCCCTGCATCAGCTCGACAGCCCTGGATTTTCTAATCATTTCCGGGCCGCCAAGATGCTTGGAAAAACCGCAATCCTCAGCTCTCGCATAAAATTTGAGTCTTACAAAACCAGGATCAATCCGAAGCTGATTTTTCAATAAAGCGGTTAAATAAGAAGGGGTTGAGAGAAAATTTCGGATTTCTGAAGAAAGCAGGCTGGAGATATAAACCTTTCTTTGGTTGTTTTTTTCGTTTCCCCACTCATTCTTAAAACAAATCACCCGTCCTTCAAAATCAATATCTTTAAAAAAATCAAGGGACAAGACCTCATTTAATTTCGCACCGGTATGCCGTATCAGTAGAAAAACAATCAAGATTCGATGGCGGGAAAAATTGATATCGGCCCGTGAAGATTTTTTTGACCATGCCCGGAAAGACTGTTCCAATTGTTGAAGTTGGACCGAATCCAGATATTGCCCCCCGTCCGGAATGGAAACCATACGGCTTTGAGTCATACCCTTTTGCGTGGCTTTCGGCTGTTCAGACAATGATGTCTCCCTAATGGGTTAAAAATTCATTGGCGCCAAGGGAATATTAACCCATATAGACAAATTATGACAATATTTTTTTGTTTGGCAATTTTAAGAACAGAGAGATCGTTCTGGTGATTCCGTAATAGATTAACACAAAACCCACCAATACAGTTTAAAGCCTGCACCATCAAGTCCGGGATGTTGGATTTTATTAAAGACAGGATCATCATGCTTATCACCAGGTGTTTCTTTTTATAATTTTTTTCAAGGGCCTTGGCGGAAAATATGCTGCTCCAGAAGACAATGGTCAGCGGGCTTGACATCGTCAATACAAAACAACCGGTGAAGCTGCGGGCAGGGGTCCATGCAATAGATCCGGCTTGTCCGGGGTCATTGATAAACGCCAGCCCTTTATGTAAAATCATCAATCCGAAGAGGATCAGTCTGATGGATCTCCCCCTACCTCATCCTCCTCCAAACATAATTATTTCAATATTCAGGTTATAATTAGTTGATAATGGTAAGTATTTTTTATAATTCTAAAAATATATTGGTAATAGAGACTAATACTGACTAAAAGTGTTGACAATAAGCTACAATGTAAATAAACAATAGCCAGGTTTTTGGGTAGGGATTACATGGCCGTCATGGCGATGTATCAGGGTTGATAATTTATTCTTTAGTATGGAGAAGATGTCATGAAAGCGATTGGGAAGTTTTTGTTGGTCTTATTCTTTTTAATGGTTGTTCCTGTCTGTCTTGTGTCTGCGGAAGAAGACAAACAGCAGGGCCAGGTTTTTGATCTGGGTGATGTGGTTGTCAGAGGTCAATCAGAAACGATCAGCAAAGTCGGCACGGTTGACACGGTTGATTATGAAATGATCGATCTGACCAATTCACGGAATTTATCTGATGCGTTGAACACCCTGCCGGGTGTCAGTATCTCATCGGGGGGGCCGAAAGCTGAAAGTTCCATCACTGTCAGGGGATTTTCAAATAGATATGTCCCCATATTTTATGATGGGATTCCTCTGTATATCCCCTATGACGGGTATGTGGACGGCGGTAACCTGACGACGGATAATATTTCAAAGGTTGATGTCAGCAAAGGGGTCAGTTCCGTTCTTTACGGCTTTAACACCATGGGAGGGGCTATCAATATTGTGAGCCGGAAACCCACAAAACCATTCGAAGGATCCTATCGTCTTGAAATGACAGATGACAGTGCTTTCAATGGTAATATTAATCTGGGAGCCAAACAGGAGAAATTTTATTTTACATTGGGTGGCGGGTTTACCGATTCCGATGGATGGCATTTGTCTGATGATTTTGTTGCCAACGTAAATGAAAATGGCGGTGACCGTGACAATTCGGATTTGAAGGACTGGAATACAGCAGTTAAATTTGGATTGACACCCTCAGAGGGGCATGAATATGCGATTGGATATCAAACCATCAGAAAAGAGAAAGGTTTGCCTCCAACTGCCGATCCAAATGGTCGAGCCAGATACTGGCGATTTACCGACTGGGATAAACAAACTTTTTATATCATTGGTGATAGCCGGGTGACAGAGGATCTATCTCTCAAAACAAGGCTCTACCGTGATGAATATGTCAATGTCTTGGATTCCTATGATGACAATACCTATACTACCCAGACTATGCGGTATGCATTTCAAAGCACCTATGATGATTACAGCTATGGCGGCTCCATGGTTGCCAGATTCACTTATATCCCTAAAAATACATTAAGTGCCTCATTTCATTATAAAAAAGATGTACATACCGAGCAAGGCGCTTTAAACGACCCATGGGGAGAATA
>CAZAHK010000308.1:0-3358 GCA_964484555.1 uncultured Desulfobacula sp. | reverse complement strand
CGATGGTTTCCGCAGACCGGTAGGTTTCGCAAAAATAGCCGCCTTCGGGGTGGGGTTTTAAATTCAGTTCTTTTATGACGGTTTCCAGTTTCAATTCTTTCCTCACGAATCCGGCCCCGGATCAGGCCGTTAAGTTTTGAATAAGCGCCTGAATTTCTGCCGGGGAGAGGCTCCGGTTCAGGCGGATGCTTTCGGATTTGACGGTCCGGGTCAGCTCATCCAGTTGCTCCGCCGGGCAGGACAGGCCGTGGCTGGCCAGGTATTTTTGAACCAGGCCCCGGCCGCAGAGGACGTTCAGATAAAAGCCGGAGGTCTCTGCCAGGCCGTATTGCCCGCCGGCATGGGTCCCGGCCGTATGGGTCCCGACACCCCGACCGAAAACCGGGGTGTTAAAGGTCAGGAGATGATCCCCGGTCTGCTCATGGACAAGACCGTCCACATAGTCATAATATTCCCGGAACAGCTCAAGGTCATCCACCTTGAGATTCATGTCAACCCCCTGGTCCCGGAGGATTTTTGCCGTGGTGTACAGATCGGCGATGCCGTTCCTCTCCCCGATCCCCAGGGCCGAGGCTTCCAGGACCCTTCCCCCGGCCAGGATACCCATGACGGAATTGGCCGAGGCCATTCCCAGATCATTGTGGCAGTGGATGGAAATCCGGGCCGCCCCGGCCAGGGCCGAAAGCCTGCTGATTTTCTCATAGACCTCATGGGGCGCCATCATGCCCGAGGTATCGGGCAGGGAAACGATATCGATCCCATGGCGGCTTAAAAACGACACGCAGTGCTCCAGCACATCCGGGCCTGAGCGCCCCATATCCAGCATGGCAACGGAGATCACGGCGTCGGGCGATTTTTTCCGTACCTCCCCCACGGGTTTGAGCAGATCCGAGAGAACGGCATCGACGGCATTGGGCCCGGCCTGGGGAGAAATGTGCAGGTGAAAATGAAAGTCCCGGATGCCGGTCTGAAGAAGTATCGCGGCATCCTGGATATGGGCCCGCCCCATGGCCCCCACCCGGATCTTATAGCCCCTTTCCCCAGCATATTCAAAAAGTGCCTTCACGACCCCGGCTTCGTGTTCATGGGCCGGCGGGTAGCCTGCCTGGCAGATGTCCACGCCCAGGGCTTCCTGGAACTCGAGAATCTTTATCCGCTGCTCCGGGGAGAACATCATGCCCCGGTACTGCATGCCTTCCCTCAGGGTTTCGTCAATGACAATAATCTGTTTATTTTCCATGGCTTTTTTCCCTTTTATGCCTTGATGTGTATCAGGGTCCGGGGTTCAAGGCAAGTGCATATTTAATCCTTGACAAGGGCCTGACTGTCATAGCAAAACAGCAGGAAGTATCTTCACAGTCTGGCACATTCTGCAAAACTATGGGAGCCGGTACAAAATGAACAAAACACAGCAAAAGGTCAAATCCACTGGAATCATCAGCGTATTTATTGCATCACCCTCGGACGTGGAAGAGGAAAGAAAAATTGTCCGGAGGGTTTGTGAAAATCTGAACAAAGATCCGCTGGTTAAAGAGAAGCGGATACGGCTTGAGCCCGTGGGCTGGGAGGATGTAGTACCGTCTGCCGGGCGGCCCCAGGACACCATCAACCTTCTTCAAAAAGACTGTGATATCTTTGTGTGTATCCTCCATAAAAAATACGGAACCCCCACCGGGAATTCCGGGTCCGGCACAGAAGAAGAATTTCTAAATGCCTATGAAGACTGGAAAAATACCAGAAAGCCGGAAATTTTGTTTTATTTTAAAAAGGCCGAGGTGTTTTCAACGGCGGATCTTAAAGACCTTCAGCTTCAGAAGGTTTTTGAATTAAAAGAAAAGATCCAAAAAGATGAACTCCTTCTTTATGGCAATTTTGCAATACCTGAAGATTTTGAAACGATCCTGTCAGATCATTTAAAAAAACTGATTTCCGGGCTTGCATCAAAACTGGAACAAAGGTTTGAAAAGACTGTGATTAAAAAGAAGGCCATTGTTCCGGTGGCTTACAGGAACTGGATTAATGACACGACAAGCCGCATGGATATTGACTTCTTAAGACATGATGGCAGCGTGATTAATGTAAACCTGCCTGAAATCTTTCAGCCGCTTTTTTCCGATGACCCAGGCAAGGAGATTACTAGAAAAGGTCTTATATTCGAAGTTGAAAGAGAAGAGAATCCTGTTGAAATAGAATCCCTAGCGGCAAAAGACCTAACCCTTCTCATCATAGGAACGGCTGGCTCCGGGAAAACTACCGTTGCCAAACATATGGCAAGAACGATAATCAACAACGAGAACCTTTATTTTGAAAAGAATCTTTTACCGTTACTGATCTATTTCAAAAATCTTAAAGGCTATCCTTATCAGAATAAAATTCCCAGCTTAAAGGCTGCTGAAGATCTGATATCATGGTACTGCGAGACATTCCTAACAGGTTTGCTTGACCTGGAAACGGTTCTTGCATTCTCCAAAGCAGGCAATTGTGTGTTTCTTCTGGACGGGCTGGACGAGGTAGAGCCAGGGGTACGAAATTTTACTGCATCTTCTTTTGCAGACTTCAGGCATGGTCATGACGGGGTGAAAATAGTACTTTTGGGGAGGCCTCATGGTACAGATGGCAAGGTTGCCGAAAGGTTCGGGAATAGGATTGCAAGTATCCATGACCTTACCCCTGGCCAGGTTGAAGTCTTCATTACCAACTGGTTCAATCGTATCTATAACGAGGGCTCCTTTACCGGGAAAAATCTATCTGACCAGATGAAGCGTGACATCAGGGCCCAGAATGATATTGACGATCTTAAGAAAACCCCACTTCTTTTGACTGCGATGTGCATTCTTTACACAGATTTGAAAGAGTTGCCGAATCAGAGAGCTGATCTTTATAACCGTTATGTGGAAAGACTGTTTTCAAAATTTGGCGAGGAAAAAATCAGGATAAATAAATTCATGATGGAAATGGCTCATTTCATGTTTGAAAAAGAAGAGCGGGGCCTTGATCATTATGAAGGTGTTTCCCTCTTGAAAAAGCATTTCTCCTTGAAAGACAGCAACTTTGAAGATCTTTTTGATAGAATAGAACCAGCCACAGGGCTTCTCCACAGGGAAAAAGGGCGTTTAAAATTCATTCATCTGACGTTTCAGGAATTTTTAACGGCTAAATATTTTGTGGATGATACAAAAGATTCATATTTTAAAACCATTTCTAAGCATATCAAAAAGAAAAGATATGCTGAAGTGGTGAAACTCTTTATCGGGTTTCTCAGCATCAGAAACAGCGGCGCAGCTAATGCCATTGTTCAGAGAATACCTATGACCGCAAATGACGGTTGGTATATATTTTGCTTTAACACGGACAAAAC
>CAZAHK010000307.1:0-3390 GCA_964484555.1 uncultured Desulfobacula sp. | reverse complement strand
GCTTAATCTCTCCTGGCCGTCATCCGGATGAGCCATGCATTGAACAGGGCTCATCCGGACCGCCACAGGAGAAATGCTTACCGAACCACGAGGACGGAACAGTGGGCGTTGTTCACAACCTTACTGGCCACACTTCCAAGGATAAAAAGATCAAGTCCTTTTCTCTGCCTGTGGCCCATGACGATGAGATCCGCTTTTTCCTCTTCAGCGCATTTGAGAATTCCCGTATCAGGAGAGGTTCCTTTTTTGATGATGACTTTTGGTGTCACCCCTTCTTACACAGCAATTCCTATGCCAATACCGAGGAAAACCATGAACGCTTGGAAAAATGGAATCACAGACCCTGTTTCCGCGCTTTGTAAGAGATAAAAAGATCTTCAATGGAAGTGACAATGGCGTCAGGATTTTTTCCAAAGTGCAAAAAAAATCGGCTGCCTTTTTTTATCTTTGGTTTGTAATCCAGCTTATTTTTCGGCCAGATTCTCTATAATGAGATGCTCCAGAGCTTTTAGGGATTTCGAAGCCTTGCCGGTGGCCTTTTCCTTTTGTATATTTCTCAAAAGCTGCCTCAGTCTCTGGTGCTCCAACCCCGGACAGACCCGGACGAACGCTTCCAAATCGGCCGGGTCATTTGATAACAGCCTGTCCATCCACATCCGGGTTTCCTTAACCGTTTCCGATTCATTGGGAGGTCCGGGATCGGGTTCCAGCAGGGCCCGGCGGATGGGGTCCGGGTCCACATCCCGCATCAGGGCGCCGATGAATTGCCTCTGCCTTTTGCCTGCAATCTTTGATGTGATGGACCGGGCGTCTATCAACGCTTTTCGCAGATCATCGGGAAGCGCCATGCGGTTCAATCGCTGAACAGGCAGTTTTAAGAGTTCCATGCCAAGTTCCTGGAGTTCTTCAGCCTCTTTTTTGATTTGCGTCTTACTCTTTTCCTCAAGCTCTTTTTTCATGATTACAGGGCTATGCTTCTTTCAGTATTTTGACGGACATTTTTTCAACAAGACCCTTTGTCTTTTCCCGGTATGCAAGCATATGGGGGGATGACAGATGGGCCGTTAGATCTTCCAGGCTGTTCCATTTCTCGATGATGGTAACCCCATTGGGATTCACTTCCTGGGGGGGCAGACCCGTGGGGACGTCAACGGTGGGCGCGTACTCCACGCATCCCTTTTCTTCAAGAACCTTTGGAACATTGGCTTTAAAAATCTCAAGAAAAGCGTTCAACTGTCCTTCTTTAATGTGTATGGATGCAATCACATGAATCATTTTATCCTCTCCTTAATTATTATTTGATCTCTTTATAAGATGCTGACCTTGATATTCAAGGGTCATTGAATTTTTTTGTCGGGATATCATCCATTCAAAATACTCCGGGATGGATCCGGCTAAATAAAACGGAAGGTTTAAAAGGGTAAATTCTTTGCCGTTTAACGTCTTGATCCGGTTTGTTTCCAATGGCCCGGAATATAGCCGCACTGCATATGGGTGCGGGGCCCGGTCCATAAACTGGTGTAGCGAACGAAGCCGCCCTGCGGCTCCGGATTTGACTTCAACAGGGACGATCAGATTTTCGTGCTGAATAAGGAAATCAATTTCAGCGTTGGATTGTTTTTTTTCCCTGCTCCAGAAATGCGGTTTATATAATGGAGACGTCTGACGGGCCAGGAGTTCCTGCCCCACAATATGCTCTGCTATTTTACCCTGATAAACCGAATCAATATCTTTGGTTCCAAACAGCCCTTTCTGAAATCCGCCGAAATAGTTCAGCATTCCTGTATCGAGAACCTGAAGTTTCGGGGATTTTTTGGTATTGGGTGCCAAGGGCGGTTTAACCGAGGATGAAGGATATAGAAGATAAATCAACATGGCTTTTTCCAGCATTTTCAGGGCTTCACCCATCTCTCTCGACCTATAATTGGAATTGCCGAATCCCTGAAATTTGATTCTGTTCCCGGCTTCATAAAAGGCATTGGAAACGGCATGCCGGATGACATTTGCCGTTGAAGTATTCCGTGCATATTTTTCCACATCATCCAGGTACGAAACGATCAAACCGTCAAATATAGGATTCAATTAAAAATTCTTTGAAATTCAGGGGCTTCATCACAAGATACGCCACTCTTCCCACCGGGAAGCTGATATGGGTATCGATAAGGGTTTCCAAAAGAGATCCCGCTGCAATAATGTAGAGATCCGGAAAGAATTCGTAAAAAAACCTGAGATAGGAGACGGCAGCCGGGCAGGTCTGAATCTCATCGATAAATATGAGAATCCTGCCGGGCCCCCCTCAGAACCAAGGGCTTCCGATCTGTCTTTTTTGCCCAGGCGGATAGTTTTTCTAAGATATCCCTTTTAAACATGCCGTCCTTGCCCGTCTTTAGAATATAAATAGAACTCTAAGATTAAAGTCAGGGATATTTTTAGATTTTATTGACACAAAGTCAACCATAATTTTAAAAACTTATGTCACAGCGTACGCATGTTCTAATGATAATCGGTAACCCCCTCATCATCGCAGCATCAGCGCAAACACACCCCAGCCCAGGTATTCACGTGTGTAGGCGGCGTATCGCCCGGGTTCTGAGGTCAGTTGGGCTCGAACCTCTTTGGCTGACTCGTCGTCGGGATTGGCTTCAAGCCATCGGCGCATGGTGAGCCATTTGGCCGCCTCGTATCTGTCCCAGCCGTCTTGGTCAGCCAGAACCATTTCAACGACGTCGTAGCCAAGGTGGCCGAAAGACGCGAGAAGTTCTGGAAGCATGAGAAAGTCGGAGATTGAGTTGGCAAGACACCCCTTGGCAACATCTTCCGTCGGCGGTAACTGCCGCCAGTAGGGCTCGCCGATGAGGATGATCCCTCCGGTGCACAGGCTCCGCGCCAGAAGCCCGATAGTGCCCGTGACTCCCCCGGCGATCCAGGTGGCACCGACACAGGCCGCCACATCGACCTTCTCGTCAGAGATATAGCCGGCAGCATCACCATGGATGAACCGGACTTGATGGGCCACGCCGAGTTCTTCGGCGCGGAGTGCCGCTTGCTCCGTGAACAGCCGGCTCATGTCGATGCCGGTGCCGGTGACGCCGTGGTCCCGGGCCCAGGTGCACAGCATCTCCCCCGAACCGCTGCCCAGGTCCAGCACCCGGGCCCCCCGTTCCAGACGCAGGGCCGCGCCGAGAACGGTGAGCTTTTCGGGTGTGAATAGGTTCTGCCGGTAGGCATAACCGGCAAGGCGGAAGCCTTGTCTGAGTCAATGTGATGGTTGTCTGTTTTCTTGAAGTATTTTGGATAGATTGTCAGAGACCCATGCATTGATACTTTTTCCAGTTTTTTTTGCTTCTATAAAGATGGTTTTATGAAGTTCAGGATCGACACGGACAACAA